>DXCW01000141.1 GCA_019115805.1 Candidatus Sphingobacterium stercorigallinarum | reverse complement strand
CCAGATCGCGCCGTCAGGATGATATCCGCCTCCACTAAACCCACATCTTCGGGTCTAATGATCTCGTAGTTTTCTCGGTGTTTTAGAAAGCCGTCTTGATGGATGCCTGAGCTGTGTGCAAAAGCGTTCCGACCGACGATCGCTTTATTGGGCTGTACCGGCATATTCATCATGGTGCTTACCTTTCTGGAAATATGCGTAAACAATGTGCTGTCGATGCTGCTGGATAGATTGCCGAATGCTTGTTGGTGCACCTTCAGAATCATGGCGACTTCCTCCAGCGAGGTATTGCCGGCGCGTTCCCCAATTCCATTGATGGTACATTCCACCTGTCTGGCCCCATTTTGAATAGCTGCGACCGAATTCGCCGTCGCTAAGCCTAAGTCATTATGGCAATGCGCGGAAATGATCGCTTGATCAATTCCTTTTACATTTTCCTTTAAGTAATTGATTTTTGCGCCATATTGATCTGGCAAACAATAACCATTGGTGTCCGGGATATTGACAACTGTCGCGCCAGCGGCAATGACCGCTTCGATCATTTGAGCGAGAAATTCCAGATCGGCTCGGCCCGCATCTTCTGCGTAAAACTCGACGTCTTCTACAAATTTCTTTGCATATTTAACTGCCTCAACACCTCGCGCAAGAATCTCCTCGCGGGTGGAATTGAATTTATATTTGATATGCATATCCGATGCACCGATGCCGGTATGGATACGGGGACGTTTGGCCTGTTTGAGTGCGTCTGCCGCTACATCGATGTCGTTTTTATTGGCGCGAGTCAAGGCGCATATGATCACGTCATCTACCGCTTTGGATAGCTCGACTACCGACTGAAAGTCACCCGGACTGGATACGGGAAAGCCCGCTTCGATCACATCCACACCTAAACGTTCTAAGTCCTTGGCAATGTCTACTTTTTCTGCAGTGGTCAATTGACAGCCTGGAACCTGTTCGCCATCGCGCAATGTCGTGTCGAAAATATATAAGTGATTAGGGTCGTGTAACATATCGTATTAATTTATGTTTATACCTGATTAATTATTGTAGAAAATCGATAACTTTTTGGCCAATTTGACGCGTACCTAAGCGGTGCTCATCGGCGGTGTTGGCGTTGGCGATATCGCCGGTTCTCCAACCTGCTTTGAGCGTCTGAGATACAGCGTTCTGCAAGGCTTGTGCTTCTTCTTTCAGACCAAATGCAATCTCCAACATCAGTGCCGCAGAGAGAATAGAGGCCAGTGGATTTGCCTTGTCTTGCCCAGCAATGTCATGGGCAGAGCCGTGTATAGGTTCAAAAAAACCAGTGCCATCTCCAACCGACGCGGAAGCTAACATACCCATGGATCCAGCGATTTGGGAGGCCTCGTCGGTTAAAATATCCCCGAAAAGATTAGCGGTCAGTACGACATCGAATTTTTTAGGGTTTTTCACCAATTGCATGGCGGCATTATCGATGAACATGTGCTCGGTTTCCACATCTGGATATTGTGTGGCGACCTCTTGTACCACTTCTCGCCAAAGACGAGATGTTTCTAAAACATTGGCTTTATCCACTGAACACACCCGCTTGCTGCGCCCTTGTGCAGCTTGATACGCTTTATGCGCAATACGCTCTACCTCATACCGATGGTAGTTCATCAAATCCGACGCAAAAGTCTGATCGTCACTGCGTGTTTTTTCGCCGAAATAGACATCTCCGGTCAACTCGCGGAAAAATAAAATATCGGTTCCTTTAAGCACCTCAGGTTTCAGACTGGAGGCATCTAGCAATTCGTCGAATAATAAGATTGGCCTTAAGTTCGCATACAGGCCGAGTTCCTTCCTTATTTTCAGTAGGCCTTGCTCTGGCCGCACTTTAGCGGATGGATCATTGTCGTATTTAATGTGACCAATAGCCCCAAATAGGATGGCGTCGCTGGACTTCGCTTTATTCAGCGTGTTTTCGGGTAACGGATCGCCCGTGGCTTCGATGGCGGTATGTCCCATGATGGCTTCATCAAAACTAAAATCATGTCCATATTTTTCCGCTACTTTTTCGAGGGCTTTTTTCCCCCAAGTAGTCACCTCTTGCCCGATTCCATCTCCAGGAATAATAAGAATGTTTTTTTTCATTTAAATTTCTACGTTTTCTACTCTATTTTCAATGGTCACCACCCGGCCATTTTTTAAGGTGAGCCGTTTTTCTATACAATTGGGCAGTCTGCTTTCATAATGACCTACATATATTAGCGTTTTGCCAAATGCACAAAGTTCATCTACAACATCGTTGAAATATTGTGTTTGTATCGCATCCAGGCCTTGGCAAGGTTCATCCAGTACCAATAGCGGCGGATTTTTGATGATGCTCCGCGCTAGCATGGCTAAGCGTTGTTTACCAAGAGGCAAGGTGTGCAATAACTTGTTTTTCTCGATCTCCAGATCAAAGAAGGCAAGCAACTCGTCGATTTTCTTTTTTTCTTCAAATTTGACATCAGTAAACCAACCTATACTGTCATAAAATCCCGAAGCCACCGTATGCCATACTGTGGCGGTTTGATCGAAGTACCACAGCATTTCTGGGGAGATCATGCCAATTTTTTCTTTGATATCCCAAATGCTCTCGCCACTGCCTCTAGGGCAATCGAAGAGTTCGACCTGCAAACCATAGGACTGGGGATGATCGCCATTAATTAAACTCAATAGTGTGGATTTACCGGAGCCATTTGGGCCTTGTAAAAGCCATTTTTCACCCGGTTTAATCACCCAGTTCACTTGATCTAGAACGACTTTTTCCCCATAGCGCACGTGGATATCTTGCAATTTGGCGATCGTGTCGAATGAGTCCGCTGGTGAAGCCTTTAAAAATTCAGGAATGGGTTTGCGCCGTCTCGTTGCATCCAGCTGGATATCCTGTACCCGAGGCACGAGGTGCACTTGTCCATGTTTTATTTCCACATAGGTGTTGATGCAGGCGGGCAGTTCTGAATCATTGCTGATCAGTAAAAGCTGTACGCCCTCGGCAGCCAGTTCATTGAACCAAGCATGGAGGGTCGCTCGTGACTCTCGGTCCAATCCCGTATAGGGCTGATCAACGATTAAAAGATCAGGGCGCCTAGATAACGATTTCACCAGCTGCAGCTTTTTGTGTTCTCCACTAGATAATTCGATTAATTGCGAGCCCATAAGGTGGGTCATGCCAAAGGAGGTGATGCGCTGTTCTAGGTCGCCGAAGTGCAGCGTCTCACGATTAGTGAAATCCACTAAATCCCGTTTGACCGTTACGGTATCTTGTCCTTGGTGTCGATTGTAGCGTTGCTGGTAGTAAAAATTACGTTCGCCCTCTAGGTTCGTAAACTGATACCAATTGGGTACATAGTGTACGGTTGTCGTATCGCTATCGGCAGTTCGGTCGCTTGAGTGCGTTCTAATGGAGCCTTGATAGGGAATCAAACCAGCAATGGCCTTCGCTAGCGTCGTTTTACCGGAACCGCTTTTCCCGGCTAGGACGATGTGCTGGCCGGCTTGGGTATGCCAATTCAAGTCGCGTAAAACGTGCTGGTTTCCGTACGAAACAGAAAGATTCGTGATATCAAAGTGTGCACTCATTTATCGGGCCTGTTCAAATGTTTCAATCTCTTGACGGTGACTTAAGATATAATCAATGTCATCGTATCCGTTTAATAAACAGGATTTTTTATAGGGATTGATTTCGAAGTGGAATTGACTATCCGTACCCGCTAGAGAAAGGGTTTGCGCATCTAAATCAATCGTCAACTCCGTATGGGGGTCTTCAAAGACGCGTGAGAATATTTTTTCTAACAGGTCTTCCGGCACCGTAATGGGCAGGACGCCGTTATTCAATGCGTTTCCTTTAAATATATCCGCGAAGAACGAGCTGACCACCACTTGGAAACCGTAGTCTTGAAGCGCCCATGCCGCGTGTTCTCTTGACGAACCGCAACCAAAATTTTTGCCTGCAACCAATATCTTTCCAGAATAGGTGGAGTCATTCATCACAAAATCCGGCTTGGGTTGTTCATCGGCATCAAAGCGCCAATCACGAAACAGATTATCACCAAAGCCTTCTCGCGTAGTCGCTTTTAAAAACCGAGCGGGAATAATCTGATCGGTGTCGATATTTTCAATGGGTAGGGGAACTACCCTGGATGTTAATTTCTCAAATTTCTTCATGTCTTATCCTTTATCGGGGATGTTTAACTTTTCACAGCGCCTTACAATAACTCTCTTACGTCGACTAGTTTTCCCGTTACAGCCGCTGCTGCTGCAGTAAGTGGGCTGGCGAGCATGGTGCGTGCGTTGGGCCCTTGTCGGCCTTCAAAATTTCGATTGGACGTAGATACACAATATTTACCCGCCGGAATTTTGTCTTCGTTCATTCCCAAACATGCTGAACAGCCCGGTTCTCTCAAAACAAACCCAGCCTCTTGAAATATTTTATCGATGCCCTCTTTTTTTGCTTGGGCTTCGACTTGCTTGGAACCCGGTACGATCCAGACTTCCACATGATCGGCTTTACGTTTTCCTTTGACAAAGGCGGCTACCTGTCGCAGATCCTCGATACGTGAGTTTGTGCAACTTCCGATAAATACGTAGTCTATAGGTTTGCCAATTAACGGTTCTCCTCCCTGTAACCCCATATATTCCAACGATTTTTTGAATGAAGGGCGTTCTCCTTCCGGTTGCGCTTGTACCGAGGGAACAGTTTGAGAGACGCCAACTCCCATGCCTGGATTGGTGCCATAGGTCACCATCGGCTGGATATCAGCCGCATCAAACGTCAATACCTCATCGAACTGCGCATCATCATCAGAATACAAGGTTTTCCAATAGGCGAGTGCTTGATCCCACTCTGCTCCCTTAGGCGCGAACTCTCTACCTTCGATGTAGTCGAAAGTCGTCTGGTCAGGTGCGATCAGGCCACCTCTTGCACCCATTTCTATACTCATATTACAGATTGTCATTCGCCCTTCCATGCTTAATGACCGTATCGCAGATCCCGCATATTCGACGAAGTATCCTGTTCCTCCTGCTGCTGAAATTTTGGAAATGATATATAGAATAATATCTTTTGCACCCACGCCTTTACCCAGTTCCCCATTAACTTCAATTCTCATGGTTTTCGGTTTCTGCTGCAGCAAGCATTGGGTGGCAAAAACCTGTTCCACTTGTGAGGTTCCAATGCCAAAGGCAATAGCCCCAAAGGCACCGTGAGTAGAGGTGTGGCTGTCTCCACAAACCATTGTTTTTCCTGGGAGCGTAATACCCAATTCAGGACCAATGACGTGAACAATACCCTGGTAGGGGTGTCCCAACCCATATAATTCAACACCGAATTCCTCACAATTTTTGGTCAACATATCGACCTGATATCTAGAGAGTTCTTCGGTAATCGGTAAATGCTGATTCAAAGTGGGTACGTTGTGGTCAGCCGTGGCTACGGTTTGCTGCGGTCGGAAGACAGGTAAGCCGCGTTTCCGTAATCCATCGAATGCTTGTGGCGAGGTCACTTCATGTATTAAATGTGTGTCGATATACAAGATGTCAGGAAATCCTTCCTGCCGCTTGACGACATGCGCATCCCAAATTTTCTCTACTAATGTTTTTCCCATTTTCTCTTATACACTTTGTTGGTTCGTAAATTTACCAGGGGTTAAATGTAAAAATCATATTTAAACCCCTGATAATATGGTGTAATTTACGAAAAATTAAATTGTTTTGATGGCCTTCATAGCGGTCATCGCTTGACGAAGTCGCTTGCCCACAATCTCCACTGGATGTTCTCTCAACACCTCGTTGATTTGAACCAATTTGATGTTGTCGACTGTACCATCTTTCCCTTCGTTGAAGTTTTTACCGACCAGATCCGTGTCTACTGTTTTCATGAAATCAGCGAGTAACGGTTTACACGCTTGATCAAATAAGTAGCAACCGTACTCTGCGGTGTCGGAAATTACACGGTTCATTTCGAAGAGTTTTTTACGAGCAATGGTGTTCGCGATCAATGGGGTTTCATGTAGCGATTCGTAATAAGCAGACTCGGGCTTGATTCCCGCCTCAACCATAGTTTCGAAGGCTAATTCAACACCTGCACGAACAAAAGCGACCATCAATAAATAATTATCGAAGTATTCCTGTTCGGAAATCTGCACATCGCCAGCCGGTGTTTTTTCAAAGGCGGTTTCACCGGTTTCGGCTCTCCATTTCAACAGATTGGCATCTCCATTTGCCCAGTCTTCCATCATCGTTTTACTAAACTCACCGGACATGATGTCGTCTTGGTGCTTTTGGAATAACGGGCGCATGATATCTTTTAATTCTTCCGAGACTTCATAGGCTTTCACTTTTGCCGGATTACTCAGGCGATCCATCATACCGCTGACGCCACCGTGCTTCAATGCTTCAGTAATCACTTCGACGCCATATTGTACGAGTTTGGACGCATAGCCCGCATCGATTCCTTTTTCTAGCATTTTATCAAAAGATAAAATGGAGCCGGTTTGTAGCAATCCACAAAGGATAGTTTGTTCGCCCATCAGATCGGATTTCACCTCCGCGACAAATGAGGATTTAAGCACCCCCGCGCGGTGCCCTCCAGTTCCTACACAATAGGCTTTTGCTTCAGCCCAACCTTTGCCTTGTGGGTCATTTTCTGGATGCACAGCGATTAATGTCGGTACACCGAATCCACGAAGGAATTCTGCGCGTACTTCTGATCCTGGACATTTAGGGGCTACCATAATAACGGTAAGGTCCGGGCGGATTACCATCCCTTCTTCTACGATGTTAAAACCATGTGAATACGAAAGTGTAGCGCCTTCTTTCATGAGCGGCATCACCGCACCAATCACCGCTGTGTGTTGTTTATCAGGTGTCAAGTTGATCACTAGATCCGCAGTGGGTATAAGCTCATCGTAGGTGCCTACGGTAAAGTTATTGTCTGTGGCATTTTTCCAAGAGTCTCTTTTTTGTTCGATGGCCTCTTTTCTTAAAGCATACGACACATCAAGACCGCTGTCGCGCAGGTTTAGCCCCTGATTTAATCCTTGGGCACCACAACCTACGATCACGATTTTTTTTCCTTTCAAAGCACCGACCCCATCTGCGAATTCTGAAGAGGCCATGAATTCAGCGATTCCTAGTTGGTTCAGTTGCTCTCTGAGCGGTAATGTGTTAAAATAATTTGCCATTGTTATCCCTTTTATATTTTTGATTTATTCGATTGATTAACTATTGATGATGCGGCGCTGCGCTAAGGCGTAGCCAAAATGAAGGTTGTCGTGCCCGGCCGAGGTAGCCAATACGTCCTGAAAGCTGATTAATGTAGCGTTGAAGGTACTGGTGCTATACGGCTTGATGTCGGCGAACCGTCCCTGTTTATAATCGTTTTGGATGTCTTCTACGGTTTGAATCGCTAGAGCTTTCAGCTCGTTTACTTCCTCCTGTTCGACGAAATACGTAGGTTTGGTGCCTTTTGCATAACCCTCAACGAAACGAACGGAACTGGTGTCCGGCAGGATCCCAGTACGGACGTAGCTTAAGGTCTGTGTGCTGACGACAATGTGTCCGAAATTCCAAATGATATTGTTGTTAAAGCCGTTTGGGATTTCATTCAGCTGCTCTACATCGAGCTGATCGATCGTCTGTATGAAAGCTTTGCGGCTATCTATAATGAATTTAAAAAGTTGATCCATAGTGGTGATATATATTACATGGTAAACACGTCGTCGCGCTGATCCAAGTATTCATTTTCTACGACCTCAGGTCTGGGTTCGCTTATTTCGAATTGTTTTAATTTGGTGTGGAAACCCGCACTATCTTTGATGATAGCGATCCGGGCACCCCGCACAAATTCAATCAATTGGTACTTGCTGAGTTCTTGAGTGAGCCGATCTATTTCTTCTCGTTGACCCGCGGTTTCAAAGACGATGTAATCGTTACGTATGACCACGACATTCGCGCCGTACTGTCGAAGTAAACGCTCTACTAACGCTTTTTCAGCAATGGCCTCGGCCGGCACTTTGTATAAGGCTTGCTCTTGCCACACCAATTCCGCATTGGTATTGTAGTAGGCTTTGAGTACCTCCACTTGTTTTTCGATTTGTCTGCACACTTTACGCACGACTTCCTCCGATTCCGAAATCAATATCGTGAACCGGTGAATGCCATCGACTTCCGAGGGCGAGGTATTTAAGCTTTCAATGTTGATTTTACGTCTAGAAAAGATGCCAGAAATCCGTCCAATCATCCCGATGGAGTTCTCTGTATATATGGTGATGGTGTATTCTTGTTTTTCCATGTTTATTTCAATCTGATGTCGGATACGCTGGATCCTTGGGTAACCATTGGGAAAACGTTGTTTTCCTTACCGACCATAACTTCTAGTAAATAAGCACCGTCGTGATCAATCATTGTCTTCAGCGCGTTCTTTAATTCCTCGCGCTCACTGATCTTATTCCCTTCAATGTAATAACCTTTCGCTACCGACACGAAATCTGGACTGGTGATGTTTACGAACGAATAGCGTTTGTCATGGAAGAGTTGTTGCCACTGGCGCACCATGCCTAAGAATTCATTGTTTAGGATTAAGATTTTCACCTTTGCTCCAAATTGCATAAT
The DNA here is from genome assembly GCA_019115805.1 of Candidatus Sphingobacterium stercorigallinarum. Classification (GTDB taxonomy): domain Bacteria; phylum Bacteroidota; class Bacteroidia; order Sphingobacteriales; family Sphingobacteriaceae; genus Sphingobacterium; species Sphingobacterium stercorigallinarum. Next base: position 1,397 of record DXCW01000141.1, on the reverse strand, counting down.
GGTTCCCAGTTCCTGAATCGTCATTTGAATGCCCCCGTCGCCGATAATGGCGACCACGTCTCGGTGGGGTGCACCATACCAAGCGCCGATTGCCGCGGGAAGACCAAATCCCATGGTGCCTAATCCTCCTGAGGTGACATTGGATTTGGATTGGTTGAATTTCGCGTATCGGCAGGTCACCATTTGATGTTGTCCTACATCCGTTACAATCACCGCATCGCCGTTAGTGAGCTCATTGAGTACTTTGACGACCTCGCCCATGGTCATGACACCGGAAGACGGATTGAGTTCATCTTGAATGACCTCTTTAATTTCTTCTTTCTCAAGCTCACGAAATGCTTGTATCCAATCCTTGTTTTCCCCTTTGTTGATGAGTTGAGTCAGCATGGGAAGTGTCAATTTACAATCTCCCCATACCGGAACGGTGGTGGGTACGTTCTTGTCAATTTCTGCCGGATCGATGTCCAGATGGATCACTTTTGCTTGTTTTGCATATTTATCTAAACGGCCCGTGACGCGGTCATCGAAACGCATCCCCACGGCGATCAAGACGTCACATTCGTTGGTCATCACGTTGGGGGCGTAATTGCCGTGCATGCCGAGCATCCCCATGTGAAGCGGGTGGTCGGTTTCCAAGGCGCTAAGCCCCATAACTGTGGCCGCCGAAGGGAATTGTCCTTTTTCAATAAAGGTTTTGAACTCCTGTTCGGCCTTACCTAAGATGACCCCCTGACCAAAAATGACAAAGGGTTTCTTTGCGCTGTTGATCACTTCTGCTGCTTGGCTGATGTATTCCTTGCGGATATTTGGTGCAGGGCGGTAGCTCCGCACATGCTCACAAATTTGATAACCTGGATAGTCGAAAAGTTGCAGTTGTGCATTTTTCGTAATGTCGATTAACACCGGTCCGGGCCGACCGGTCCGCGCAATATAAAAAGCTTTTGCGAGCACACTCGGAATTTCACTAGCGTCGGTGACTTGATAATTCCATTTGGTGACCGGTGTGGTGATGTTGATGACATCGGTCTCCTGGAACGCATCTGTTCCCAATAAAGAAGCGAAGACCTGACCGGTAATGCACACAATCGGGTTGCTGTCAATCATAGCATCCGCTAAACCGGTGACTAGATTCGTGGCACCAGGACCGCTGGTCGCGAACGCCACGCCCACTCGCCCTGAGGTTCTCGCGTAGCCTTGGGCAGCATGTACACCGCCCTGCTCGTGTCGGACTAAGATGTGCCGTAAGCGATCATTGTAGTCGTATAATGCGTCATAAATGGGCATAATTGCCCCGCCAGGATAGCCAAATACGGTATCCACATTTTCGTGGATTAGGGCCTCCAAAACAGCCTGGGACCCGCTGATCTGTACCGCCGCTTCTGTAGCGGCAATCTCCC
>DXCW01000140.1 GCA_019115805.1 Candidatus Sphingobacterium stercorigallinarum | reverse complement strand
CGAAAATATCTGCAATAAAAATCCAGTCTAAATTAACCTAATCTATTTAGAACCAGTATAATTACAAGTAAGGGGGGTTAAAAAAGAAGTGGACTAGACTGTAAGCAGCGCCGAACCTCACTGTTCAGCTCAATCATGAATTTTGCACCGCTCAATACGGCTCTTAACTGAAGGATCTCTGACACGGTTAAGATAAAAATCCGTTCAGTCCGGAAGGGCATGATGATTTCGAAGTCAAAGGTTCTCGAGGAATTGTGAAGCATTTTCTCCACGTCAATCTGATCCAAACGCTTTTTAAAAAACAGGAAATCCCGAACATTGAACGCAGTGGTCGCGCCCTGAAAATCTAACCAATAACAATTTTTTCGACTGCATTGGTAAACAGCGCCATATTCGGTTTTATATATTTCTTCAAAATTTGCTAGTGGACAAATCATGCCGGTTACATTAACGTCAGCAAATCTAAGTATTGTTAAGAATTATTCCAAATAAAAATAACGGCTTGTTTAAGATATCACATCCGCGTCCTGACAGACCTGGTACCAGCGGGGTACCTGCAAAAAGAAAGAGGTTTATTTTCTGATGAATAAACCTCTTCCTTAACACATAATCGTGAATGACTTAAAAATCATTCACTTTCATTCAACAACTCTTTATGGTTGCTCACATTTCCTCTCGTTTTCGTTTTATGTTTATTGATTTGCCGGCGTATGGATTCGATGGCCACATCAGTTGCTTCTTCAAAACTCTTAGCCTGTGCTTTGGCAAACAATTGATTTCCGGGTATATTGAACTTTAGTTCCACCACTTTATTGGCTTCATCATCGACATTTTCAACGCGTAAATAACATACACCTTCGATGATATTATCCAGAAATTGATTTAATTTTTCGGATCTTTTTTTAATGAACTCGATGAGCTTGCTGTCAGCATTAAACTTAATAGATTGCACTGTAATGTTCATTTTACCTCCTTTTTTTTTAAGCTTTTGGATGAGCTTGTTTATAAATTGACTTCAAACGTTCTGCCGAATTATGAGTGTATACTTGAGTGGCGGAAAGTCCCGCATGTCCTAAAAGCTCTTTAATCGCATTCAGATCTGCCCCATTATCCAAAAGTGCCGTTGCAAAAGAATGTCTCAAAATGTGCGGACTTCGCTTTTGCTGGGATGTAATTTGGCTTAGGTATCGATTCACGATACGATAGATCAATTTCGAGTATGCGTCTTTCCCTTCTCTGGTAACGATCAAAACCGACGAAATGTTTTTAAATTGTTGTTCGTTTTTCAATGAGCGGTAGCGCTCTAGCGCCATGCCTAACGTATGGTGGACAGGGACGAAACGTTCTTTCCCCCTTTTTCCTAATATAAGAATCTTTTTTTGATTAAGATCGACATCTTGTTCTTTAATTTTCAATAGTTCCGCTAAGCGAATCCCGGTACCAAAAAGCAGTTCGATGACCAGAAAGTCGCGACACGATTCGAAATCCGGAACCTCCTGTTGCTGTCGATCCATGGTATCCAGCAACTTCACGATTTTTTCTTTCTCTACGACCACAGGCAAACGTTTGGGCAGTTTCAGCGCCCGTATCGTAGCCATTGGATTCTCCTGGACCAAGCCTTCCCGCACCAAAAACTTATAAAACGATTTCAACGATGAAATGGACCTGTTGATGGAGCTTGCCTGTTTCCCTTGCTCTTTCAAGGTGCTAAAATAAAACCTGAGAAAGCGATAGTCTATATCGATAAACGGTACCTGCTCGGCATCGGCGAATGCCAACAGGCCACGAATTTCGTGCTCATAGGCACGAACGGTTGGCTCGGCATATCGTTTTTCGTACTGTAGAAAACTTATAAACCGTGTGCTATACATACATTAACTTTCCATAATAATACGCAAAATCAAGGAAAGGATACGGTTCTTGAATGGAGTTTTTTTAAAGATGAGATTGTGCTGATGATTGCATCCGCTGAGGAGAAAAAAAAACGAGCGCGAAAATATATCGTGCTCGTTTTTTATAGTGCGTTAAGACGACCTTATAATTTGGTGTTGGCGTCAATCGCGTTTAACTCCTCAAACGCTTGTTTCAAACGGCTGACGAAAGCTTCCTCTCCTTTACGTAACCAAACTCTTGGATCGTAATACTTTTTATTCGGAGAATCCGCACCATCAGGATTTCCAATCTGAGCCTGAAGGTAATCCTTATGTTGTGCTTCATAAGCTCTTACTCCATCCCAAAATGCCCATTGCATATCGGTATCGATATTCATTTTAATGGCTCCATACGAAATGGCTTCCTTAATTTCCTCAGGTGATGATCCTGAACCGCCATGGAATACAAAGTTCACGGGCTTCGCGGCCTCTAGATTAAATTTCTCCCGAATATGATCTTGTGAGTTCTGCAAAATAACCGGTTGTAGCTTCACATTTCCTGGTTTATAAACGCCGTGAACGTTTCCAAAAGCAGCCGCTACAGTGAATTTATCCGACACCGTAGAAAGCTCTTGATACGCATAAGCAACTTCCTCTGGTTGTGTATACAGCTTCGAGCTGTCCACATCTGTATTGTCCACTCCATCCTCTTCACCACCGGTTACACCCAATTCTATTTCTATGGTCATTCCCAGCGCTTTCATCCGTTCCAAATATTTTTTGGAGATGGCTATATTTTCTTCAAGTGGTTCTTCTGATAGATCCAGCATATGAGAAGAGAATAACGGTTTACCATGTTGTGCAAAAAACTTTTCCCCAGCATCTAATAAACCATCAATCCATGGCAATAATTTCTTCGCCGCGTGATCTGTATGTAAGATAACCGCCACACCGTAATGCTCGGCCAATAAGTGTACATGTTGAGCAGCGGAAACCGCGCCTAAAACACAGGCTTTCAAGCCATCGTTATTCAGAGACTTGCCTGCGTAGAACTGCGCACCTCCATTAGACAATTGAATGATCACTGGCGAGTTGACAGCTTTCGCTGTTTCCATGACCGCATTAATCGAGTTTGTGCCGGTGACATTAACTGCGGGAAGCGCAAACTGGTTCTTCTTTGCTATTTCAAATAATTCTTGTACCTGATCTCCAGTCAGTACACCTTTGAAATCTTTTAGGCTCATAGTATATAATTCTAAATTATTATTTTAATTCTCACTAAAGATACAGTTTTTTCATGAGCTCTAAAAATATAGTGTAAAAAATACACTATCAACCCCTGCACCGGAATGCTGCGCCTGATTTCAATAGTTTTTTTTATCTTTAAACCTTACATGTTTTCAACGAATTCATTATGTTAGACGTATACGGAATAAAAAATTGCAGCACGGTCAAAAAGGCTTTGAATTGGCTAGACCAGCATAACAAAGCTTATCGCTTTCATGATTACAAGAAGACGCCTGCCACTCAAGAGCAATTACAGCGCTGGGCACAGGAAGTGTCGTGGGAACGCCTTTTAAATAAGAGAGGCACGACTTGGCGTCGTTTATCTCCCGAACAGCAAGAATCCGTTGTGGATAAAGAATCCGCCATCGCGGTACTACAAGAAAACAACAGCATGATCAAGCGCCCCCTCATTGAATCCCCTAACGGCATTCTTTTGGGATTCGACGATCAGGAATATCAATCTAAATTATAACCAAGAACCATGCAACGAACGATCTTAAAAGTAGGCGCAGCCTTCATCGCAGCGCATTTAGCCTTCGGGCACAGTGTTTTCGCACAGGACGCTAAAGAGAGCATATACGATCACACTGAAGCATTTGCACCCGGCTTTTATACCGAAAACGGCAACGCCTACCGTTCTGCTTCGGGAAAACCAGGCCACGCCTACTGGCAAAATGCAGCGGATTACGACATTCAAGCGCGCTTGGATCCACAAACCCATACGATTACAGGAAAGGTAACAATTGCATACACCAACAATAGCCCGGACCAATTGGACTTCATCTG
>DXCW01000019.1 GCA_019115805.1 Candidatus Sphingobacterium stercorigallinarum | reverse complement strand
GCGCGTTGGAAGTACCACCGCTATATGGTGGATTACTTAAACACCGCCGAATCGATGGATCGTAACATTGGCCGCGTGCTGGATTATCTGCAGACGAATGATTTAGAAGATAATACGCTGGTGATTTATCTGTCGGATCAGGGGTTTTATATGGGTGAGCACGGCTGGTTTGATAAGCGCTTTATGTATGAAGAATCATTCCGCACCCCCTTGTTGGCAAAATTGCCCGGGGTCGTCGAGCCCGGATCGGTGATTGACGGTATGGTGCTGAATTTAGATATCGGACCTACCGTACTCGATCTCGCTGGATTGGACGTGCCGCAAGATATGCAAGGAGAGTCGTTTCTAGATTTGTTGGATGGAACCAGTAAAGTCGGTAGAGACCAAATTTACTACCACTACTATGAGAATGGTGAACACGCCGTTTCTCCACATTTTGGTGTAAGTGATGGCCGTTATAAACTCATTCGTTTCTACAAGAGAGTGGAGGGATGGGAATTGTTTGATTTGGAAACCGACCCCAACGAGATGCACAATATATATGGGCAACCGGCTTATAAGAAGGTTCAAAAAAGAATGGAGAAACTACTTCACAAGGAAATCAAGAAACTGGATGATCAGGATGCCAAAAGAATCTTAGCCACGAAAGTCGCGGCCAGGCGATGAGTGGTGAAATGCGACGTCGAAGGCTTTCTGGCGAAACGAAGGCCTTCGACGTATTGCTCCTTTGGTTACCAAACCGTATTTAAATACATGCTGATAGCAACGAACCGCGATAACCATGAACCTATTCCGATTTTATATTTCTTTTCTCGTCGTATTCCCGATGCTGTGTTGGGGACAGGAGGTCAACTATGAGGAGTCTCAAGTTCCTTCCTATGAATTGCCCGATGTGCTCACGACGGAATCGGGGCGCCAAGTGCGCAGTGTAGCCGATTGGGAGCGGATGCGGCGCCCTGAACTAGTGGACGTATTTAGCGAGACCATGTATGGCCGCACGCCCGGAGAACACATACCGGTGAGCTATCGCATGATAAAGGAGAACAAAAACGCATTGGAAGGCAAAGCCACCATGCGGCAAATTGAAATGCGCTTTGAAAAAAATGGAAAGACCCTGCGCGCACTGCTCCTTCTGATGCTTCCGAATGCGGTGAAAAAGGATATACCGATGTTTATCGGGTACAATTTCAAAGGAAATCACAGCACGATCAACGATACGTCGATTGTGTATAGTGAGAATTTTAAGTTGGTGCGCGCACCGGACCATCCGGATTGGCAACCGGGGGTGCAGGCCAGTCGCTGGGATTATCATCGGATTATTGATCGGGGATACGGCGTGGCGACGATGTGTTACCACGATATGTTTCCGGATAAAGAAGGGTTCAAGGAGCACAGTGCTGCGGCTTTATTTTCCGATTTTCGATCGGCTGAAGATGCTGGCGATTATTGGCAAGCTATCGGAGTTTGGGCCTGGGGCTCGAGTCGGATTGTTGATTATTTGGAGACCTGCAGTGAATTGGATAAAAATGCCTTTATTCTTGTAGGCCATTCGCGTCAGGGAAAAGCCGCACTGTGGGCGGGCGCACAAGATCCTCGTTTTAGCATGGTTATCGCCAATAATTCCGGAAGTGGGGGAGCTGCTTTGTCAAAGCGAGAGTTTGGTGAGCGCATCGCCATCGTTTCGAGTATCAAGCCCCATTGGTTCGCCAAAAACCTGGACGCGTATCACGACAAAGAGCAGGATATGCCTTTTGATCAGCATATGTTGATCGCCTTAATGGCACCCAGGCCGGTTTATCTAGGGAGTGCAGAAAAGGATCTTTGGGCCGATCCAAAGGGAGAATATTTGGCGGCCTATCACGCCAGCCCGGTCTATCAGCTTTATGGAAAGGTCGGGTTGAAAGAGCCGTGCCTGCCAGCTGTACATGATCCCATCTATCACGATATAGGGTATCACCTGCGCGCGGGTATCCACGATTTAAACAGTTACGATTGGTTTTGTTTCTTGAATTTTGCCGATCGGCATTTCAGGGATAAAAAATAAGGCGCCCGTGATGGGTGCCTTGAATTTTTCTTTTTAAAAAACCATTGTTTTTTCTGGATTGATCTTTCGTCCATAGCTCAGTAACTCGTAATGAAGATGTGGGCCTGTTGATCTTCCTGTGCTGCCCAGTCTACCGATAACTTGTCCCGCTGCTACCTTTTGTCCTTTACGCACTTGGGTGCGCGATAGGTGCGCGTAACGCGTTTCCCAGCCGTTGGTGTGTTTGATAATCACCACTTTACCATATTGGCCTTTGTATCCCGCGTGTGTTACGGTTCCCCCTGCGGTAGCTTTTATCGATTCGCCCGTTCTGCCTTTGATGTCAATGCCGGAGTGCATCTCCAGTCCGCGATTGGTAAAGGGGTTGCGCCGATAGCCAAATCGAGAGGTGATCCGCCCGTGGTGTGGAGTGCCTAAAGGAAGACCTTCCAGCTTTTTGTCCAAGTTTTTTAATTTGGTTGTATAATATTTGCTCAGCTCACCGTAGTTCACTTCTTCCTCTACCGGTCCTCCCGCATTTTTTAATTGCGGAACGAATTCTTTTAGACCTCTTTTTCGCATTTTGGCATTAATTTGGCTTAATGCACTATCAATGGAATCGAATGATCGTTGAAGCTGCGCTAAACTGAGTTGACTGGTCGCTTCTTCAAGCGCAAGCGATTGGCGAGCTTCTTCAAGCGCTTCCATTTTGCGAGTCAATTGCTCCTCGTACTTGTTGTTCGCGCTTTTAGTGGCCACATAAATGATGGTTGCGCAGATGAGGCAAATCGCAAAAACGCCTCCGCCCAGCACATATTTCCAATGTTTAAGCAAAATCGTTGGTATCCGGACTTTCAAATTCGGATCGCCGTTTGAATCTAGAATTTCAAC
>DXCW01000018.1 GCA_019115805.1 Candidatus Sphingobacterium stercorigallinarum | reverse complement strand
TCTGAAATCTGTTGAATTTCTTCCGGCTGGTCTAAGGCCAGTCGCTTTTCAGTAAGCGACGTGTTTTGATCCTTTTTACTGGACGGATTGCAACTTATGAACCATAATGTGCACAGTAAAAGGGTGTATCCAAAGTAACTCCTATTCATTTTTTGCTGTTTTTCCGGATGGTCTCTTCGATGGTGTCCCATAGTTCATCGGGAAGCGCTTCCAGCGCATTGAGCTGGCCGGCTCCCTGTATCCATTCGCCGCCATCAATAGTAATGACCTCACCGTTTATATATTCTGCGTAGTCCGATATCAAGAAAGCTGCCAAATTTGCCAATTCCTGATGGTCACCGACACGTTTCAATGGAACGCGGGTTTTGAAATCGAATTGAGTCGCTAAGTTATCCGGTAAAAGGCGGTCCCAAGCTCCTTTAGTTGGAAAGGGGCCGGGGGCGATGGCATTGTGCCGAATTCCGTAGCGTCCCCACTCAGCGGCAAGCGACCGGGTTAAGGTCAACACGCCGCCCTTTGCCACTGCGGAAGGAACGACATATCCCGATCCCGTGAAGGCGTAGGTGGTGACTATATTTAACACGTTTGCCGACTGTTTGGTGTGGATCCAGTGTTTACCAAAGGCTAAGGTACAGTTCACTGTGCCCTTTAATACAATGTCGATAATCGTAGAAAAGGCATTGCTTGATAACCGCTCGGTGGGCGAAATGAAATTTCCTGCGGCATTATTGACCAAGGTGTCGACTTTGCCGAAGTGTGATACCGCTTGCTGATGCAATAGCTCCACGTCTTCAGGACTACGAATATCACAGGAAATAGGCAAAACGGGATTCCCCGTCTGCTCGGTTATTTTACGGGCCGCGTCCTCCAAAACCTCCATCTTTCTGCTGGAGATCACCAAGTTTGCGCCCAGACTTGAAAAATAGGTGGACATCGCCTTGCCGAGTCCGGTCCCGCCTCCGGTAACGACTACGGTCTGCCCCCTCAGGGCATTGGCGTTAAGTGCTCCTTTTACCTTCATCATTTATCTTTTAGTGGACAATGTCTCGATGATACTTTGCAGTCGATTTCGGGTGGACGGTCGCCACCATTGTTCGAGCACTTCCTCGATGACGGTGTCGGTTGTCTCTCCGATCGCTTTTAGCACGTCTTGACGTATATAGCGTTTTGATGCGCGCCAAGCATGTTGATCAAATTGTAGATACGATTTGAGTTGTCGTGTCGCTGCGGTGTGTATTTGTTGAAAGGGGACGACTTGATCGACTAGGCCAACCGATTGTGCCTCTTTAGGCTTCATCAAAGTGCCTTCCAACAGAAAACGAGAGGCGTTGGCCGTTCCGATCCAAAATGCGTAGAGGCTGGCAATGCTATGCGGGACAATAATGCCAACAGGCACCTCATTGAGCCCTATGACGTAGTCGCCTTCGGCCATAAGTCGGTAATCCGCAGAAAGTGCCAACACGCACCCCCCTGCTGGGCTGTGCCCAGTGATGCTGCAAACGACCGGTTTAGAGCAATTCACCAGATGATAGACCAGCTCGATGAATTTGGTCCAGAACGTTCGCATCTCTTGCTGATTGTAGCCGAAGAGCTCGATGAGATCCAGGCCAGAGCTGAAAAAGTCTTCCTTACCGGTAAGGATAGCGGCGCGTATATTGGGATCGTTTTCTATTTCTTGAAAAGCAACGGTAAGTTCCTCAATCATCTCCGTATGCATCGCGTTCGATTTACCACGATCGAGCTGTAAGGAGATGATATGGTCCTCGAGATTTCTTTTAACGAATGCACTCATATCGGTTGGTCGTTTATGTGCCTGAATTTAAGCATAAATTTTTAGCGTTTCAATGAAAACAGGATAAAGAAAGCCGAATCGAAGTCAATTCGGCTTTCCGAGGGCTATTTTACTTCGAATTCCTCAATTCGGTGTAGCAGTCGCCCGTTTAGGTCAACTCCTTCTATAGTTATGCGGTAGATTCCAGGCTCATCCGAGGTGTAAAAGTCAAATCGGGCTTCTCCTTTTTCATCTGTAACAATGGATGGCTCCCAGTGGATCGTGGTTCGTAGATCATTTTGAAATTGAGCAGAGGAGTCCGGTTCATAGACCGGTTTATAGAAATCTTTGCTGATGGCGACGCCTTGGGGTTGAACAGTGAGCAAACCGCGAGGTTGAAATCCAGATTCTCGGGCATCTCTCCCCGTCTTAGAGGTGATGACCAGCAAACCGCCCCCACCATGTGATCCATAAATGGCCGTGTAATTCGTGTTTCGAAGGACCTCTACACTTTGAACGTCCATCGGGTTAATCATACTCAGTGCATCGCCATCCATATACATGCCGTCTAGCACCACCTGCATGGGGACATTTCCGCGCGTGTTGTAGGGTTGCCCCCCTTGGAAATAAACGCCGACTAAGCGCCCTGTTAAGCACATTTCCAATGTCGCACAGGTAGAGAGATCATCTGCACTAAGTACCTGGTCTGCGTTTCCTGGGCCGTTTAGATTGGATGAATGCTCAGCAGCTTTTGGTTTTCTCGCCGTGACCGTGACGGCTTCAATTTTCAAGACATTTTCCATGAGTCCCTTGCTTTCCAGTTCTTTATAAAAGGCTTTTGCTGCTTCAAAAGGCTGGTGGTATACCCGATTGATGTCGTTTTTTACAAGCGGGGCATGGCGGGAAAGGTTCGCCGGGGGAGCAATGAATGGGTCTGTGGTGATATCGATGTTGTTTTTGCCTTTTTGATCTTTAGCTGATAACAGGAATTTGATACTGTCTGGGAACAAAAGTTCATCAAAAACAAATCGTCCGTCTTCATTGGACAGGGTATCGATAAAATCCATGAAGTTATGGGTAGAGATCAGTTGTACCGTAGCGCCCGGAACAGGCGCTTTCCGGCCAATTTTTCGCGTATATCCCTTAATGGATAGTCCTTTTTCCGGGATGAAAGTCGGTGTTTCGTTTGCGATCGTATCGAGTTGGTGGAGCTGGATTCTTCGCCAGCCTTGGGTAAGCAGCAGATCGTCTATTTCTTGCGCTTTATAGCCCGTTTCCGTATCAAAGTAAAAGGACGGTTGTTCGACAAAACCCTGCAGATCGGAGCTGAGAAGCAAGGACGTGAGTATGTTAATACTTGGATGGGCGCGAGTGGGAAAATGGGCTGTGTTTACGACTGAAGCCGACAAAGCGGCCATACGCACACTGTCTTGCGGTCCGCCTACCGACAGGGAGGCGACCACTTGGTCTCGAGGTTGATAGTTGTTCTGGTTTAAAGACACTGACCCTTCCAAAATGTACTTCGGGTTATAGTTGAAAACTGCACGTTCCGATAATGGGATGAGCTGCTCGTTCATCAAAGTTAGTGTCATGATACCGGTAGGCAAGTTTTCTTTAGGTATGCTGAATAGGACGTTTTTTTGATTGGCCTTCTGCTTAGCCATGTAGTAGATCGTGCCGAGGTGCTGTAAGCTGAGGTAGATGTCACTGTTGTCAATCCGAGAGGGAGAGAGATTCGCTTGGGCGAATAGTTTTCCAGTCTGTGCCGCGTTGACTGAAAGGGAGATCGCCCGAGCATCCGCGGACTGAATAGGCAAACTTGAAGTCGTTCCGTCGGCAAACGTAGCCTCTGCAGTGTATTGTTCGCCCATCGCGATGTAACAGGGGACCGACCCCATGCCCAACGTATTGGTTTGAAAACGAGCGGCAGTGTCTCTGGAAGACGTGAAAATCGTGACGTCTGCGGATATCCCCAAACCTTCCGGGTTGACGGATTTGAACGCTAAGCGATTCATTTCGTCCCCAACGATGGCCCCGCCTTCTGGAAAATATTGTAAATCATTCTTATTGAAGAACTGGTCCGTACGGAGTATCTTTTTTACGGAGGATTTGTTTTCCATTTCAAATTGGAGAACCAGGGGTTTTCCGCGATTTTTATCGGTCACTTTGATGCGCACGACACCTTCTGGGCTAAGTGATTCACGACCTTTGTCCACCACCTCGTTGTTGGTCATTACGTGGTATTGAACCCGAGCTTTTGGTGCAGGCTCGCCTGCCTTCTCTTGGAGCAAGATCTCGTAAAACTGCGAGCCGTCCTCTTCAACAAGCCGCGTGGTGCTGGCTACATCATCAGTGCGCAGATTGCCGATCGGCAGTATTTTTTCAAAAAAGTAATCAGCGCTGTCATTACGCATCCAGTTTGTATAACTACGAAGCCGATACGATCCCTCGGTCAAGGTATCGGCCAGCTCGACTTCTCCTAGTGCCACGCCGTTGAATAGGCCATGTGTCTTCCGTTCAACGATTTTACCAAGCGGATCGACAAGTTCGACGTATCCGATATGAGATAATGCAGATAGGCGATTCTCCAGACCAATTGTAGCATAGATTTTATACCATATGGTTTCCCCAGCGGCGTATAGTTCCCGATCGGTATGCACGTGTATTTTTTCTTGGAGGTGATGCTCGGCAATTTCCGCCATTTGGTTTTGAAACGCTTCCAATGATTGGCCGTCACAAGGCACGTAAAATAGCTTGAGGCAGAAAAGCACCACAAGGGCGAACTTCGTCTTCATAATCCAGGTAATTGATAGTTAATGATACGAAAAATTAGCTAAAAATTCCGAAAAGAGTGGATTTTTGATTCGCTTCAATATCTTTGTGTTATGAACATACTGATTATCGGCTCTGGGGGTAGGGAATCTGCCTTCGCATATAAGATTTCTCAAAGCCAAAAACTAGACAAGCTCTATATCGCCCCGGGAAATGCGGGAACGAAACAATATGGTGAAAACGTACCGCTGAATGTCAATGATTTTGACGGTATTGCCGATTTTGCACTAGCAAATCAGGTTGACATGATTGTGGTCGGACCCGAAGAGCCGTTGGTGAAGGGTATACACGATTATTTTTTGGATCGCGAAGACCTGAAGCAGATTTCGGTAATCGGCCCACAGCAGGCAGGCGCTCAATTGGAAGGGTCGAAGGATTTCTCCAAGGAATTTATGGTAAAGCACCAAATCCCTACAGCAGCGTTTCGCTCCTTTGATCAAGCCACATTGCAAGAAGGCTTGGCCTATTTAGAAACACAATCTCTACCGATCGTGCTGAAAGCAGATGGGCTAGCGCAAGGAAAAGGCGTTTTGATCTGCGAGACGCTGGACCAGGCGAAGGCGGAACTGACAGCGATGATTAGCGAAGCGAAATTTGGAGCAGCCAGCCAGGTGGTGGTAGTGGAAGAGTTTCTTAGAGGGATTGAATTATCCGTCTTTGTGTTGACCGACGGAGAACATTATAAAATACTTCCTTCTGCAAAGGATTATAAACGGATTGGCGAACGAGATACTGGCTTGAATACCGGTGGAATGGGATCGGTATCACCGGTGCCGTTTGCGACTAAGGAATTTTTAGACAAAGTAGAAGAGCGCGTCATTAAACCGACTATATCCGGGCTAAAGCTTGATCAAATCCCGTATAAGGGATTTGTCTTCATCGGACTGATGAACGTCGATGGAAATCCCTACGTCATTGAGTATAACGTAAGAATGGGAGATCCAGAAACACAGTCTGTATTGACCCGAATCCAGTCCGACTTGGTCGACCTATTAGAGGGCGTTGCCAAGGGAGATTTGGATAGACGTTCCTATACCGTTTCAGAGAAGACAGCAGCAACGGTGGTATTGGTGTCGGGCGGTTATCCAGGGAAATACCAATCGTCCAAACCGATTGCGAATATAGAAAACGTAGAAAAATCGTATGTATTTCATGCTGGTACCAAAGAGGAAGCCGGGCAGGTCTTGACGGCTGGAGGAAGAGTGCTTGCTGTCACCGCACTTGAAGATAATCTGTTCGATGCATTACAGCAGGCTACTGCTGATGCGGGACGTATCTTTTTCGAAGGGAAATACTTCAGAACCGATATTGGATTTGATTTAATCTAAAAATATCGGTTTCAATCTCAATAAGTTACCTTTTTGCTTTGAAAAATATTTTGGCCGTATCAATAAAGCTTCTATATTTGCATCACCAAAGCAGAAATGGCCCGTTCGTCTAGGGGTTAGGACGCAAGATTTTCATTCTTGAAACAGGGGTTCGATTCCCCTACGGGCTACCGAGAGGCTTCAAAGAGAGTCGACAAGATTCAAAACCGTCTTTAAATATATTTAAAGACGGTTTTTTCGTTTTGTAGGGTTCGCCGAAATTCACCCAAATTCGACAAAACAGCCTCCAAAAGAACCCCCGATGCCTTGTGTGTCCGCCCTTTATTTGTTATCGTGCATTATTGTTTAACGGTTTAAAATCAGGGGATTATGAGCAGAGTGGTAAAGATCGTATGTGGCATCAGTTTCTGTCTAAGGGAAAAGGTAGCCACTGGAAAAACTTCCACTAAAAAGCAACTATCTCAATTTCCTCTGCGCATTTGTGGCCTGCGAAACCCTACCGCTCTTGGCCATGGCTGTTCTCGCTTTGTGCATTTACGGTGAATTTCTTTCATGTCATGCAGGCTTTCTTTTCTTTCGCCAGCCGATAGCGAACAATTTTATTTTTTAGTAACTTTTGGGTAGTATCATTAAAATGTGCGGATATGGAAATCACAATAAAAATAGATAAGCGAAGCAAGCAGGCAAAAGTATTCTATGAATACCTTAAAACACTTCCTTTTGTAGAACTTGAAGATCCTCGTTACAATAAAGATACTGAAAAGGCAATAAAAGAAGCTAAATCAGGCAAGGCGACTAAAACCACTCTTGAGGATTTCAGAAAGGAACTTTACTCGTAATGTATCAACTTGAACAGACAGGAAAGTTTAAGAAAGATATTAAACTCGCAAAAAAAGCGAGGTTTAGATATGCGACTTCTCGATGAAGTCGTTACCCAATTGGTTGAAAAAGGCTCACTCGCACCAAAGAACAAACCACACAAGTTAACGGGTAATTACAAAGGGTTTTGGGAGTGCCATATCCAACCCGATTGGCGGTTGGTTTGGGAGCAGGACGACACCATAAGGCTCATTACGCTAACAAGAACAGGCACACACAGCGACTTATTTTAAGCCCCATTCGTGATGGCCTAAAAAGACCCTCCGAATTTTAGAAATCATCTTTATTGCATGATAACGCCACATTTTAATTCTCCTACCGGCTACTGATAGGCTCCCCAGCGAGCTAAGAAGATCCCGAAACCGTATTTAAAGTGCTTTTTGCGTTTTACAGGATTTGTCGCGGTCCAGACTCGAGAAAAGGAACTGGGCATGTATTTCCTCTATACACTCGGCATTCTCGACAAGGCTACAGTGAAGCACGAAATATTTGGCAACAGATTGCAGCCCTGCGGATACGGTCGGGATCACGAAAGCTGTTTTTGATAAAATAGTAAGAAAGATGTTGTCAAATGGGCTCGCCGGAACATGATGTTTGTATTGTTGTTGGGCAATGTGATCAAGCGAAATTATCGGCAACCCGGTCAGGGAAGGAGAAAATAGCTGGAAAGGACATAACTTATCCTCTCACGTACTTTATCGAAGCTGTAGATCTGGCGTCGATCGGATAGATAACGCCGATTATGGACAAAACCCACCCAAAACCTCCAACTCTTGCCCTTTGGTCGGCTGACCGTTTAAAAGCGGCATCGCTCGCATAATCAGCTCTCGCACACCCGGCATGTTCAACGAATGATCATGATCTTCCTTGCTCTCCCAGATTTCGGTGACATATACGGCATCGGTGTCGTGCTCATCCTTTGCGATCAGATACAGCTTGCAACCTTTCGCTGTTGAGACTAGCTTTGAAGCTTCCAATAAGATTTGAGATAGTTCATTCGATTTGCCTGTTTGGGCATTCATCTTTCCTTGGAGTAAGTACATAGGCTCTCATTAAAGTTTATACGCATGAATTCTCATAAAAATAACAAAAAACGCTGATTTTCAAGTGTCGAGGGCAATTAATCCGCATAGCGGTTAGCAGAAACGATAACCAATTCATACGATCGCTCTAAAATATCATCGCGCTCGAACGAAGCTCCCGTAGGTGACCGTAGGATGGTGGGAATATCCCTTACGAAGGTAAGGTAGTGGATCAGTCTATACTTCAAATCAAGCACGAGTGTTCTATTATGTATTGACCGGAAAACGCGCTCAGATTTGTATAAAAATTTCGATCACGGTTTAAACAACTGCTTGTGAGGGGCCCCAAAAGCCTTGTACGCTCCTAATCGGGCATAATTGTATATATTTGAATACGTTAACCGTCACTCACGCAGCAATGAAGCAGATCATCTTTCTATTGATAGGGGGCCTTGGGTTTGGAAGTTGTAACCAGGGCAGCACAAACGGAACGACAATCGAAGCTGCGATGGATACGTTGAATGTCGTTTCTACCGAAGAAGAGCAACTAGACGAGTTGGTGAAGGACACTCCGCTACATGATCAGTCGTTCATTGATGGACTTTCCGAATATAGCGGACCAATCGCGCTGATTGACGACTATATTTTAGTCGATCGAGACACGGTATATTTCCCGGAAGATATACCCCTCCGTACAAAAACGACGTTCAGCGCAACGGATGGGGAAAAAGTGTTTTTACTGCATGTGACAAGACCGAACCTGACCCGTTTGCATTATGATTTTCAAATCTTATATGGAGACAGCGAAGAAACGTACCGTCAATCTGGCGACGCCATTTTGGGTTCCCTATTCTTTTTCGGGGCAGAAACGGATGTGGACGATATCACTGGTGTGGCGTATTTGAGTGTAGAATATTGGGATCATTCATCAGAAACCTCTTTTGCGATCAGAATGGGAGAGAAAGATGACGATGGTCAACTTAGAGCTAAAATTAAATTGTACTGTAAAAGCGATACGTCAAAAAGCATTGATCTGGCCGATCACCCCACTTTGCGAACAGAATAGGATTTCGTATCTGCCGAATGCCAATAGCACACTTGTCATTTCCCAGCTTGTTGTCGCCGCAGTTAGGCGGGGCTACTCGGGACCACCTTTTTCGTCTCGTCAAGATTTGATTGCTCGCCCCTTGTAATGAATAGCGATTGTACTTTACGTACTCGCCCACCACCTAGTGATTGGACGGCTTGTCCGACCGCCGTTGTCTATCGATTTATTTTCACTCCTACTTCATGTTAAGATACTGTTAACGGATCCTTGCGCAACATCGGTTTTGTTTACAATTACTTAGCATTAAAGACATCTTAAGTTAGCGGCTGAAACCTAGCTTTGCCAGAAGTTTGAACAAGCTAAATCGGTTTAAGAAATGAGAAAAAACTTGCGTTTTACGCGCCGATCAACGTATGCGGCCACCGTGCTGTGCGGGATGGCGATTTCCTGGTCACAGGTGTCGAGTGCCAGTATATGGCCGACTCATGGTTCCAAAATTCACGCGAGTGCGCTCGCTCATAGTCAACAAACAGGAGTTTTGTCCGGTACCGTAACGGACGAAGGGGGAACGCCGTTAAGTGGAGCTAGCGTAAAGATCATCGGAAGCGACCAAACGGTAGCAACCGACAATGATGGACGGTATCGGCTACAGTTGGCACCGGGGAACTATGCAATTGAGGTGAGTTACGTTTCTTTTCAGACGCAACAACGTTCAGGCCTTGTTGTTTCTGAAAATGAATCCATCACCGCAGATTTTGTTCTCGAGGGTGGTATCGGTGAATTGGCAGAGGTAGTAGTGGTGGGTTATGGACAGAATGTGCGTAGAAACTTAACAACCGCAGTTTCCAGTGTGAAGCCGGATGACGTCCCAAGCCGAAACGTTTCCAGTGCGAACCAACTGCTGCAGGGACAGGTTGCCGGCGTCAACCTAACGACGTCAAATGGGACACCGGGCGGAAACTCCAGAGTAAGTATCCGAGGTGTGAGCTCCATCAACGGAGATAATGAACCTTTATATGTTGTCGATGGTATTCCGCTTTCAAAGGCTACGGCGAGTTACAATTTTTCTGGTGAGTATCGTCAGGATCCTTTGTCGATGATCAATCCTTCGGATATCGAAACCATTGATGTATTAAAAGATGCAGCGGCTACGGCGATTTACGGATCGCGTGGTACCAATGGGGTCATTATGATCACCACGAAGCAAGGGAAGCAAGGCGCGCCGAAAGTCTCCTTCAACCAGAACACCGGGGTCAGTGTGATGCCAAAGGTGTTAGATCTATTGAGCCCTTCGGAATACATTGCGATGCAGACAGAGGCGACCAACAACTTCAACACCGATATGGGGTACACACCGGGGGCCAGCGGTTTTATCGATATTGACAACGTATTGGGTGTGGTGCCGGAAGATCCTTATCCTGTGAATTGGCAAGATATGATCATCCGGGATCGGGCGACGACCACACAAACGGATATTGCCATTAGTGGCGGTAATGATCATGTAACCTATTATACCTCCGGAGGTTATCAGTACCAGGAAGGAATGATCAAGCAAAGCTCACTTCGCCGGTATTCGGTAAGAAATAATTTGGACTATAAACCCAATCAGGTCTTCAACTTTGGTGTTAACTTAAACGGTAACTATACCAAGAGTACATCCATTCCGAATGGTGATCAAGGAACGGCTCTTTTCCAGCGTTCCTTAGAGCAAAGACCGTATGATCGCCCGCTTTTAGCGGATGGCTCTTACGCAGTAGGAGGTAAGGATATATTGAGACACAATGCGTTGATTATTTTGGATCAGGACCATACCGAAGATAAAAACTTCCAGGGTCTTGTGAATGTCTATGCGAACATCAATTTTCTAAAATATTTCACCTACCGAAGCAGCTACAATACGGAATTGCGTTTAGGAAACGGACATCGGAGGCAAGGTTTTGAACACCCCTACAATCCGAAGGGATATGTAAACGATATCCGGAACTATCGATACTCTGGCACCTTTGATAACACACTGACGTTCAAAAAAAACTGGAACGAGTTGGATGTCGAAGTGATGGCGGGGCATTCGTATTATGAGGACAGCTACAACTACAATCAAGCAACCGGTAGGGAATTCCCTTCAGATGATTTCAAGCACATTACCTCGGCCACCATTCAGTTGGGAGATGAAGATGCTACGAGGTATTCCATGGAATCGTACATCAGTCGGTTAAGCTTAGGATATAAAAACCGATATTTATTAACGGCGACTGCCCGTTATGACGGCTCATCGAAGTTTGCAAAAGACAATCGTTACGCAACCTTCCCAGCGGTATCCTTGGGATGGGTTTTCTCCGAAGAAGACTTTGTGGAGTATCCAGAATGGTTAAACTTTGGTAAGCTGAGAGCAAGTTGGGGTAAAACCGGAAACCAAGATGGTATTGGCAACTACGCCTATATGCCTTTGGCTGCCGGGGGGTATAACTACAATGCGTTAACGGGCTTGAGTGTCACGAATATTGGAAATGAACATTTAATGTGGGAAACCTCGGAACAGAAGAATTTGGGTATTGACCTGACGTTCTTAGGTGGGCGGTTATCCTTTACTTATGATTATTTCGATAAGGTGTCTGACAATTTGCTCTATAACGTGCCTGTACTGGCGACAAGCGGTTTCACGACCCGTACATCCAATATTGGGTCCATGCAGAATACCGGACATGAATTCTCGGTGAACAGTACAAATATCAACCGGGAGCGTTTCAGCTGGAATACAAATTTCAACATCTCTTTTATCCGTAACAAAGTGACGAGCCTGATTGGTGATGAGCCGATCACCGTCGGGGGATGGAATGCCATTATTGTGGGGCAGCCTTTGGGTGTGATGTATGGTTATAGGCAACTGGGGATCTATCAGTCGCTGGAGGACATTCCAGAATCGTTGCAGGCAGAAGGCGTTCGACCCGGGGATATGATTTTCGCTGATCTGGATGACAATGGGATTATCAATTCGGAAGACAGAGAAGTGATTGGAAGTGCGCTCCCGAAATTTAGTGGAGGTTTGACCAACACCTTTAACTACGGCAATTTTGACGTTGCTTTATTTACTACGTTTTCTGTGGGTAACGATATTGCCTCGGCTTGGAGAAATGGATTAGACCATATGGGTGCACGTGATTACAATGCTTTAGCTACCACCTACCACGACCGCTGGACCGGACCGGGCACTAGCCAAACGGTCCCTCGTGTAACCAAAAGTGGATACAATTTGAAAAACAGCAGCTACTATGTAGAAGATGCGTCCTACTTCCGTGTGAAAAGCCTGACGGTTGGCTACCGCTTGCCTCAGCCGTGGATGCAGCAGATTGGTTTGAACAACGTCCGCGTATTTGCAACCGGCGTGAACTTATTGACGTTCACCAATTACAGCGGTTACGATCCGGAAGCATCCATGAATACGGACGCAAGAAGCTATGGTGTAGACAATTTGGTTACGCCACAGCCAAGAAGCTTTATGGTGGGTTTGAATGTTAATTTTTAAGGTCAAGACAGATGTTATATAAATTGAAAATAAAACAAGTATTAGCGTTTACACTTCTTATCGGCTTGTTCGGTTGCTCGAAAGAACTCGATCAGCTGCCAGAAAGTGCGGTGTCGCCCGACCAGATTAGCGCATCGAATATAGAGTTCTTTTTGAACGGATTGTACCGAGAGTCACTCCCGGCGCGTGATAATTATGTATTGAACGATACGCGGGGAGGTAACTATACCTGGACGGCGCTCTCCGGAAGTAACAGCGCATACGGCATGGTCATTACTGGAAATAATGTGGATGATCGCTTGTCCTATTCCTCCAGTATTTGGAACCATGCGTATTCGAATATTTATAATGCGAACATTATCTTAGATGCTGCGGATCGTTTGTCTGCAGAAGCCGATTTAAGTGCTGTAAAGGCCGAAGCAAGTTATTTGAGAGCATGGTTGTATTATCAATTGGTGACCAATTTTGGTGGCGTACCATTAATTTTGAGCAATACGACGGATAATGTTCCTAGAAATGGGGCAGATGAAATCTGGACACAGATTCTTGCCGATATCGATTACGCAGCGGCCAATGGCCGACCATTGGGCAGTACAGGCGCGAAAAAAGCGTCAAAAGAAGCCGCCAATGCGCTGAAAGCAAGAGTGCTATTGGCTCAAGGTAAAAAACAGCAAGCCGCTACCTTAGCGGAGTCCGTTATCGATGCCGCTGGCCTGTCTATTGACGCCGATTACGGCCGCATTTTCCGAGACACCGACGCTTCGACTGAAATTATCTTTGCATTTGGCAATTTGAAAACGGAAAGTAACCTGCGGATGTCCAGTTTATATTGGCCCTATGGAACGACCTGGGCAGGCTCTTATTTTGTTCAGCCTTCTGATTATGTGGTTGACGAGCTTTATGAGGAAGGGGACATGCGTGCGGAGGTCAATATCCAAACAATAGTGAACAGCGACGGTTCTTCGAATACCATTGTGAGTAAATACTGGGATGTGCAGCCCCTGATTGTGAGTCGTGTTTCTGAGCTATACTTGATTGCAGCCGAGGGGTACGGGCGCACGCAAGGGTTACCTTTTTTGAATGCGGTGCGGACCAAAAGAGGATTACCGGCTTTGACAGCAAGTGATGTGGCTAGCGATGAAGCGTATTTGACGGAAGTACTGGAAGAACGGAGAAGAGAACTGTTTAGCGAAGGCTTCTTGTTTCAAGATCTGGTCAGAACCGATCGGGCCATTCAGTTGCCAAACATCAGTAGTAAAGATAAATACCTACTGCCAATACCGGGTGCACAAGTGAGTTTGTCGGGTGGCGTATTGGAGCAAAATCCAAGTTATTAATACGATGTCGAAATCAGAAAAGGTGGCGAACTCCTCACCACCTTTTAATGTTTTTCCTATGAGCAAAATACCTTTCTTTTCTTTCCTGATTGCTGCTTTTATGGTCAGCGCTTGCAGCATCAACCAACCTGCTTCGCGTTTAAAAGGTTATCAGCATGTGTTGAAAGACACCGTGGGCTGGGATCGGGACGTACTTAAAGACGGTCTCATCCATTATACGTATGAGGGGGAATATGTACCATTTCAATCGTCACAGCGTGTGGATGTCTTGCTCATTGATTTGGGGAAAAACGCGTTGATTTTTGATGATAGCCTGCCCAATGACTCCCTGTCTGCACGGGCTGGGCGTTATGAAGGTGCGCTTGCTGCTGTGAACGGCACCTATTACGAAATTGTAAAAACCGCGGAAGGAGATTCTTTATTCTCTTCCTTTTTTAAGCAAGGTGGACAAATCAGCACGTCGGTTACTGTGCCGGAAGACCACCGCCTATTTTGGAAGCATGAAGGCGCGTTCTACTATGATCAAGCCCAAGGCGAGTGGAACATCGTTTATGGCGATGCGGAGCGTTATAACCAGCTGCCCGCTGCTAACGCCCTATCTGGCTCGCCGATGTTGATCTATGACCACGATCCGGTAGGAGAAACATTCGCCAAAACGCAGGACGGGCCGTTGGATAGTTTAGACTACGAACACCCGGATAGACACCAAGGGGTGCGTCATCCACGTACCGCACTGGCCATCACCGACGACAACCACTTGCTCCTCATCACGGTTGACGGGCGACGTCGGGAAACGGCTGGCATGAGTGCTAAAGAACTGACCCAATTCATAGCCCGTTATTTTAAACCGAAACACGCACTAAATATTGATGGCGGAGGGTCCACGACCATGTGGATCAAGGGTTCCTCTAGCCCCAACGGGGTGGTGAATTATCCAACAGACAATAAACAATACGATCATTTCGGCCAGCGCCGGATCCGAAACGGGATTATTGTGACGGATCAGTAGCGATGAGCTTCCTTCGGTCTGCCGGATCACAGGATTGCCTTATTATCCTCTTTTAAAGTGGAGGGAACCGCCTGTGCTGGTCTCAAGAGAAGGAGCTCCCCCTCAATAGGAGCCCAATCTGAGCGGCTCCGCCTTGATGCGCTTGTAAATAGCGGATAAAACGCGGTGACCCCGGGGCCGCGAGCGGATAGCAAACCGAAGCGGAATTCGATCAACTCGACGCCGTTAAGAAAACAAAGTAGCGTTAGCGTTGTTGCTCCTTTAGGACGTATTGTGGACAAGCAAGTAGACCTATGGAAAAAACAAAACATGTAGTCGTGATCGGTGGCGGCTTCGCAGGGGTCAATTTGATTCAGCATTTAACAAATGTTTCGGGGATTACCGTCACACTCGTCGATAAAAACAACTATAATTTCTTCCCCCCTTTATTGTATCAAGTCAGCACCGGCTTTCTAGATGTTTCCAATATTAGTTATCCGTTTAGAAAGCTCTTCCATCGCAAGAAAAACACGCGGTTTAGATTAGGTGAATTGCAAGAGGTGATGCCGCAATCCAAGACCGTGCGCTTAACGACGGGCGAATTGTCTTATGATATCCTCATATTGGCCACAGGTACCGAGAGCAACTATTTCGGTATAGAAAACATCAAGCGTGCGGCCATTCCTATGAAGACGGTCGACGATGCGATCAACATGCGTAACGCCATCCTCATGAAAATGGAACAAGCCACACGGACTGAAGATCCGCGACAACGAGCGCAATTGACGCGGATCGTTGTCACCGGCGGGGGGCCGTCAGGAGTGGAGGTCTGTGGCATGCTTGCGGAAATGAGAGCCAATATCTTTAAGAAAGACTACCCAGAATTAGCCGATCAACCGGTAGAAATTTATCTCGTAGATGGCGCACCGAGTCTGTTAGGTCCAATGAGCAAAGCGGCACAACAATACACCTTAAAAACGCTGACGGAAATGGGGGTCATCGTGAAACTCGATAAGATGGTCAAGGATTACCAAGACGGCGCAGTTGTATTCGCGGACGGAGAACGCATCGAAACGGAGTTGTTGATTTGGACTGCGGGCGTTACCTCCAGCGTGTTTGCAGGTATTCCTAAGGAAAGCTATGGACGAGGCAGGAGACTTCTCGTGAACCCTTATAATCAGCTCGAGGGTTGTGAGGATATATATGCGATTGGTGATACCTGTTTACAGGTTAGTGATCCTGGTTTTCCAGAGGGGCACCCTCAGCTCGCACAGGTGGCGATTCAACAAGGTAGAAACGTGGCGAGGAATCTTAAAGCAGCTTTAACGAATCGACCCGCGGAACCCTTCGTATATACGGATAAGGGGAGTTTAGCGATAATCGGTCGGAACAAAGCAGTAGCTGACTTACAATCACCTAACATTCGTTTCCAAGGTTTCTTTGCTTGGCTTGCCTGGCTGTTCGTTCATCTTTTCTCGCTCATTCATTCTCGGAACAAATTTTTTACCTTTTACAATTGGGCTATAGCTTTTTTTACCAAGGATCAGGCATTGCGAATCATCGTTAAGCCTGAGTCTCCTAAAGAATAACGGCCCACTTTCCCTTGACGTGTCGTTTACCAACCCATCAAACCTTTCCTACCATGTAGATGAACTCAGGTTTTTAATTGAGGACAATAAAATCACTAAAGTAACGCCTTTGAAGAAGGTGAAGATTATATCTTGAAAATCGTAGGGAAATAGCGGATTATATTTTTTATCGTCTTAGGGCCTGTTTGGTTTGCAGAGTGCTGGGCAGTGTAAAATCGTTTGCGATTATTACGCCGACTATCCGTCAATGCTGGCAAATTCGTTCACCATGTGCCTATACGATTTGAAATACTCCGATCTCGGCGAAATGGCACATTATTATTACCTGATGCTTGCCAAACAGAACGATCGGAGCAAGGATTCGTTCTCATGTTATCATTTTCCGGATCTTCCTCAGGAACAAACAAAACCAAGAGATCGCTGTTGAACCCGTAATACACCACTCCTTGTGCAGAACTCATGAGAAAAACAAATTGGATTTTAGATACGGAGCATTCTAGTCTGGCATTTAAGGTGAATCACATGGCGATTTCCACCGTCACTGGACAGTTTAAGCAGATGCAGATCGACATACTTGCCGATGATCAACGCGTGAATAGTGGATCGGTTCATTGCAGGATTGACACAGATAGTGTCACTACAGGAGACGCGTATAGGGACCAACACATCAAGTCCGACGCACTGTTGGATGTGATGCACCATCCAGAAATCGATTTTGTAGCATCTTCCTTTAACCGATTGCATAAAGACCATTTTACGGTAAGGGGGCTGTTGACCATCAAGGAATCTAGCCGAGAAATAGATATTCCCGTAAAATACCTCGGGTGGAACGAGATAAACGGCAAAGAACGGATCGGCTTTGAGAGTCTCTTTGCGGTCGATCGAGACTCGTTCAACTTGACTTACCATCCCTTGTTGGAACGTGGGGGGATGGTGATTGGTCAACACATTCATATTGAGGCTTATTTCACCTTCCTAAAAGATAATGACGAACTCCCCTATGGACGATTTTAAAACAGTAGATGCTTCACGGACAACCATGACGGAGCTTATGATACCGGCGTACTCGAATTTCGGAGGCAAGATTCATGGCGGCACGCTCCTGTCGTTAATGGACAAGGTGGCTTATGCCTGTGCTGCGAAACACTCCAGCGCGTATTGCGTAACCGCATCGATTGATAAGGTAGATTTCTTGGTATCGGTTGATGTAGGTGAAATCGTTGACTTAGTGGCATCCGTGCATCACGTAGGGAACAGCTCGATGGTCATTGGCATTGAAGTGACGGCGGAGAATATTCGCAAAAAAACAACGAAACACACCAATTCAAGTTATTTTACCATGGTCGCGGTCGATGAGGAAGACGGGAAACCGGTCAAAGTTCCCGGTTTGATTCTGCAAACATCCGGTGAAGTGGGACTGTTCATCGCCGCCATGCACCGTAAGAAACTGAATGAGTATTACCAAAAAGAGAGTAGGCACGTTCAGGGGACGTATAACAAAGAGGACTACATCACCCTCTTAGCAGCAGAGCGATGCCGCTTAGAGATCCAGGTTTAGCGGATCCCTTATTCCCGCTATTGTTTTTTGGTGCAAATTAGAAATACAATTAAGGAAAATAATGTATGGTACCCTACTCCGATAACAGACTGGCTAATGCGGCTTTGTTCCTGGCATTGCTAGGGCTCATCTTATTTTTTATATTGATTTTAGGGACGATTCTTCCCGAAGACGTATTGCTTTATGCGTTTTTAGGCACACAGATCAGCGGACTTGTTTTGAGTATATGGAGCTTGATAAAGAGGAAGAGCAGTAAGGCGCGAGCTGCATTGCTGATGACGTCGATATCCCTAGGGTTGATTGCATTGTTGATTTATAGCTTACGTGATTTATGTGTGGTGTGCTGAGAAACAGCGTGCCGGAAGTGCGGTGCTTGATTATAAATACGTGTCGTAGGTGAAGCGAATGGCACCGGGTTGTGGCGTGATGCGTATCTGATGGATATGGCCATAAGGAGAAATCCCGTTCAGCTCCCATACCGTACCGTCCGATGAGATGACCACCTCAGCACCCGGCTTCAATAGCGAACTACGGTGGAAAAGATGTAAGGCGATCGCAAACCCTTCTTGGAGACTGATCTCCGGCAACACGAGTTGTTGCTGGTAATGCCCGCATTGCTCGCAAGGTCCGTAATCGGTCGCTCTGTAACGCATGCCGTTCAGAAAGTGGCTTTCGTACCGGGCACAGGTGCTGTCCGTTTTGCCCTCATTGGTTTCCCATAACACTGGGGATAACTCCCGCAGATAGTCTTCCATAATAAAGCCCAAGTCATGTGCAGGGCCTGGTGGAGGAAAACGGACGAGGTGCGTATTGGGTAAGTAACCGACTTTATTTTTGTAGCTGATTTTTAACCAGGTAGAGGACTGCTCATATGCGGCTACGGTGCGCTTCGAAGTCTGACTGGTGTCTAACAGAAATGCATTTAGCGTATGTTTTTCACCGTCCATTATGCTGATCGGCTCGGCATAGGGAATATGAAACAACGCTGGGCTTACTGCGGAGGGTTGTGCGTAAACCGTAAGCCCTTCCAGGTGCCAGATGTATGCGCGTTCAGACCCCGTGGTGGGCGGTGTGGCGAAAGCGATCTCCAGGATAGCGGTGAGCAGCACGAAAAGGAATGTTCGGATTCTTACTGGTGTGTATACGAGTCGTGAGGTATGCGCTAATGTTCGGCGTTGCTCTTTCATTTGTTTTTAACTAAATGACCTTACAAAACTAAAAGATGGATCAGTGGCTCCCAACCCCTGTTTTCAGGGAAATTGACGAGATCCGGCTGATATATAGGACAGGTAAGCCAACGTGTTTGATTCGCTCGATGTTCTAAACCCCCGAAAACGGCTATTTTATCGGAGACCTAAAACCCCTTCATTTGTAGTATACCAATAGCACACCCGATATGGTACATCATCTACAGGCTGCAGTCCCGTCGAAAAAGAAAGCCCGATCCTCTCGGTGTTATGGACTGTCACCCATCAAGCTCCGCGCGTTGTGGGTTGTTGTGGCTTTGTTTTCGCTTATGTCCGCATTCGGTCAAGGAGAATCCGGTGTGATGTTCCCCAATCGATTCGGGCTCCTCTATCAGAAAAAAATGGGTGTTGATGTGGGCTTCGTCGCGTTCAATCACTGGAACGACCAAGGCTCAACGCTGGTGTTTTATGATGTATCACTCGGCAGCGAAGCTTTTTTCAGTAAACCCTTTATGATGGCGCCAAAATTAAGCTTTGACTTTGGGATGGGGGAAATTATCAGTTTCGGTGGGGGCGTGGATGTGGCGCTGCTAACGGATTTTCAACAGGCTGTTTGGATGTGGACCCCAAAAGTGGGGGTGAGTTTGGGCAGTATGCTGCGTTTATATTATGGGCGCTCCATTTTCGACCCACCTCCTGGTTTCGCTGACCTGGGCAAGCATCGGGTGTCACTCGAGTTGAATATCGCGGCGTTTCATAACTTCTCCATCGGACTTTGATATGGAAATGCTATCGATATTAAGAAAGTGGGAAACAATCGGCATCCTGCTCGCGGCAACTGTGTTGGTCGCTGTTATGGCATGGTCGGGTTTTGCTATCGGGATACCCCGAGGCACGCTGGGTGAGCCGATAGAGACCGAAACCCGTTGCTTTGGACGTTTGCTGATTGATGTGCCAAAGGGAGCGCAAACGGTGTGCGATTACAAGCTGATGGGGTCAACGGTCCAGACCATTTCTGGCGTAAATAGAAGCCAGTATGAGCAGAGGGTGAGGAGTCAACAAACGAAGCTACTAGAAACGCCTCATACGCAAGGCGAAACTTTATTCGTCGATCGAGATGATATTTCGGCCAATCACGTCACATTGATTTCCTGGGCAAGCGCTGCATCTCGCCGGATATATGATTACCGAGAATATCAATATCTACCCGAACAGCAGATCCTATACGTTTGGCTCGGCCAGGGTACGGCCAATGCCGCTTCGCTTGAAAGCGCAAGAGAGGCGCAGAGGCGGTGGTCAAATCGGCTACAGTATAGGGATAGCTTGGAGATTCCCAGTACACCGGGATTCTGTATCACTTGTGGTTTTGTGGCGACCGATGCGGTTCATCAAGAAGAAATGACCGTGGGGTTTGTCATCCCCGGATACCCGAAGGTATCGGTCGCTTTAAACAGCTTTGTGACGGCCTACGATATGGAGGCGAGGGCATTCGAAAAAGTCGACAAACTAAAGCGGCATGGGGTCCAAATCATTAGGAACCGGAAGAAAAACTGGCAGGGGAGTCCTGCTCATGAGCTGCTGATCAAGTACAAGGTGGATGGCGTCTGGCACTACGAGTTTGAATGGCGAGCGTCAAGCAAAGCACACACCGCGGAACAGCCGTTTGTCAGTTTGTCCCTTCACAGCGATAGCAGGCCGCCTGAAGACCCTAACCCATCGTTGGCTCCAAGGGAACCGCTAGGCCAAGAAGATTTACTCGTCATCTGGGACAGACTGGTGAGCAGCATACGTCCCCAGGTCGGAGAAGGATCAGCGTAATTGCCTTCCAATAAAGCGAAGGGAATCCTATCTATTTGCTGATTGGGGTCAACAGTAGCGTGACCGTGTCGCGTTGCTGAGGCTCTGTGGCATAAACGTCCAGGTACCCTCTAGCCCGTATGTGCACTTGTATACGAGGGCAACGGCTACCGCCCTGAATAAAGGCTTCGAAATATCCGGTGCTATCGGACTGGAATATTCGCTCATATCCCTGATTAATGACTTCTACCTGTGCGCCTTCAATGGGTTGCCGAGTATAGGGATTCAAGAGCATCCCGGAAAATACGCGTAGGCAACTGCATGAAACACAGAGTAAACAGAGCAGGACACACAGGAGTTGTTTGGCGCGTTTCATATCAAAAGAATTGAAAACCCAGCACGATCAGCAGAATTGTGGCCACAAAGCGGATGAGGATTCCACGAATGTATCGTGATGTGCTAGGCAGGGGTTTGCCTTCCGCAGCCAATACGGCATCGCGGAGTGACGCGGGGAGAAAGGCGATCGTTAAGCTCAGGAAGAACAGGCCCAGTTCCCAGAGATAAATGCTCTTTGAACCGACGTCTATGTACGCATCGAATTCTCCGAACGCAAGACGAAGTGCAATAGCAATCAGTCCCCCAAGGGCAATGGTAGCGGGCCAACTCTTAAAGCGATCGTTTTTCATGGCTGTTTGAAGGCGCTGGTTAAACGGTTCGTCAGTGCCTGGTCGGGCATGTTCTGGAGATTTCATAGCGTTCACAGTTGGTTTATATACAAAAGTGAGCAAAAAGAGTGTTCGAAGAAATACCAGAAAACCACCATTTGGGTTCTGCTCCTCGAGTGGTAATTTTGGGTTATTGTCTCCTTTGGAGCGTAATTCCGGGCAGACGTGTGACTTGACGCCCCGGTTTAATGGACGTACGGGACGTGAGGGGCAGGCAACTGTTTTTTGAAATATCTCGTCCGGATTCGGCATAAAGACTTAATTTTAAGCTATGCAGAAAGTGAAATCCCATTTTCAATTACCGATCCTGCTTTGGGCATTGCTCCAGATCGGTTGCATGCGCCCCTCTGATACGGTAAGCACGTCTTTTTATTATTGGAAGACGAACTTTAAATTGGATCCGATCGAGCGCGAGGCATTGCGAGCCACTCAAACCGATCGCTTATTTATCCGAGTGATGGATGTGGACACGCAGGGGCCACAGGGTGAAGCGATTCCAATTTCCCCGGTATCCTTCCCAGAGCCGCTTGCCGACTCCATCGCTATTGTGCCTGTGGTGTTCATTGTGAATGCGGTGCTCAGGGATATGTCCGAGGACCAATTAGAAGACCTAGCAAAAAACATTCGTCAATTTGTTAACGGCAAAATCAAGCAAGCGGGAAAAAGTGCTTTTGAGGAGCTGCAGATTGATTGTGACTGGACAGTTTCGACTAAATCGGCTTATTTTAGTTTATTGGAAAAACTGAGATCGGAAATAGGTGAATCCGTGCGTTTGACGGCGACACTTCGTTTACATCAGGTGCGAAACATACAGAGCAGCGGTATTCCCCCGGTCGACCGTGTACTGTTGATGTGTTACAATATGGGAAATTTAAGAAAGCCTGGCCCGCACAACTCGATCATGGACCTTAACGAAATGGAGCTGTACTTGAAAGATTTTCTTCATCGCTATCCACTAGCGGTAGATATCGCACTGCCTTTATTTAGTTGGTCGGTGGTTTTTCGAGACGGCGCTTATGCCGGAATCAGTAAAAGACTGGATCCAGATTTACTGAAAGATACCGCATTATTCCAAACCGACGGGCACCCGACGCTGTTTCGATTAAAGAAGGCGCTTCCGGCTGCAGGGCTGAGAAAGAACGACGTGATCCGCCGAGAAGAAACCCATTATAGCGATTTGTTGGCGGCAGCAGATTTTTTAAATACCCATCGAAAGCCAGGCGATTTTGCCCTCTTGTTTTACCACCTGGATAGCCAGGTACTAAACGAATTTCCTCATGAAAAACTTCAAGCGATTCAGCATCGGTTTAATTAGCTTCACGTTGATTTATTTGGGCGAAATCGCCGTAAATATTGCCTGTGGACCGGAACCCGACCCTTTCGATTATTACGTGTCGTATTTTCACAATAATGTATCGGGGGACGAGTTTGTAGCCTTCTCCTTTACCGACATGACTTTTATGTATTATGAAGCGGAATTCGAATCGGAACCCGACATCAACGCGCGCGAATGGGCGGTTTATTTAGGGAATGGAGTCGAGCCAAATGAGGTACACCAGATCATGTATCGCAGCGATCAAGCCACTGATGAGATTGTTGTCGATTACTTAAGCGGAGACAGCGTTATCTTGCCAGACAGTTTAGCGGAAAATAAGTATGTGAGTGCGCTGAAGAAAAACAAAGCTGCCGGAGATTATTTTCTCTTTTCTAAAAGCTTGGAACCTTATGCTGCGGTGAGTTATACCTACTATTGGGACCCGAATCCCCGAGACACGATGGATATGGGGCGGATGGAGGAGTTGGGGAATGAAGCGTTGAAAAAAACGGCAGTTGTTGCGGAAGATGATTTTCTCCACTTGAGGTATGCCTATCAAGCGGCCCGGATGTTTCATTATTCGGGGGCATATCAAGCTTGCGTCGACACCTATAGGAAATACTTCGCGTCCAACCGGGCAGCTACGGCAGTGTCTGGTTGGGCGCTCTCTTTGTATGCGGGTGCTACTCGCAGGTTAGGGTATCCCGCCGAGGCGGCCTATTTGTTTTCGAAGGTATTTCAGTCGAGTCCTGAGCGGCGTGTACAGGCCTACAAAAACTACCATTATATCGACGTAGATTTTCAGGAGGTGCTGGCGCATAGTCAATCGGACGGTGATCGGGCTTGGTTGTGGGCGATGCAGGGGTTTAATCATCCCGATTTTGATCTAGAAACGTTATACCGTGTGTATGAATTGGATCCCGAGAACCAGCTCGTCGGGACGATCATCACCAGAGAGATTAATAAGCTGGAGGCTCAGCTGGTGAAAGCATCTAATTATTACGGCGGTGGCTGGTGGAGCCATAGCTACCATAACGAGTCCGCTCAACAGCTCGCCCAGGAGCATGCACGGCGCGTGATCGGCTTTCTGGATACGCTAGTGGCTGAAAACCGGTACCCCGAGCCCGCCTTGGGACACATCGGCAAAGCCTATTTGGAGTGGCTGCTGGGAGATGTAGAGTCAGCGGAGATGACGCTCAGCCAAGTGGGTATACCAGGTCTGCCGAATCGTTTGGCCGATCAATATCGAGTGACGGAGCTGTTGATACAGGTGCATCAACTGCGCGTTTCGGACAGGCAAGACGAGCAAGCGTTATTACCCGCCTTGCAATGGTTAGACCAAAAGTGTGCTCAAGAATGGGCTATGTGGAACGCCGCAAACCGGGACTATTATGATGACGAAATGCGTGCGAAAATGCGTTTTAACCGTACGGCAACCAATCTTTATCAATCGGTACTTGCGCCACATTTTATGAGCCGAAAAGATACGGCAATGGCCGCGCTATTGATGTGGAAGGGGGAGGCCTTAGGCGCCCAGGCCGAGTCGGATCAGACAGCCATTGATCTAGGACCTTCTGCACTTGGCTTTTGGAGAGAGCAGCTAACGCCCGGGGCATTACAAGTATTAGCGCAATGGGGCGAAGAGGGCATTCCCCGAAGTTGGACATCCTTATTTCAGGGTAGTGAAACACTGCTGACAAGCGATGCGTTCAACGATCTACTCGGTACAGCCTATTTGCGGGTACACGACTATGCATCAGCAATTCAGGCGTTCGAAAAATGTTCCGAGAGCTTCTCACCAGAGACGCCACAGGATTGGTACACGAGCGAACCCGAACCGCTATTTGCTGACCCATTCACCGCACCCATTCGAGATTACCCGAAGCACTTCGGCTCTGTTCCATTTTCGAAGCTCGATTTTGCCCGAAAAATGTATGAGCTGGAAAAGAACATCGATGCCGATCCTGAGCACGCTGCTGAATATTATTTTCAGCTGGCCTCAGGAGTTTATCAAACAGGGGCTTTTGGCAACGCCTGGCAGTTCATCAGTTATACCTGGAGCAGTAACGACAATTGGCTGGCCGGACGATTTTATTACTCTGGTGACTTTCATCGAGCCGATCAAGCGGCGGTATGGTATGAACGCGCGCGCGCGTTAAGTGATGATCGGGAGTTTCAAGCCAAATGTACCTTTATGCTGGCCAAATGTCATCAGCAATTGTATCGATTTGACACGATAAGTAGCGCCTACCAATTCAGCTTCACACCAGCCAGTCAGCAGGTGGATTCGTTCCGGAGCTTCAGTCAGCAGAATCCCTATTTTTTTGAGCTTCAATCGGCATATAAAGACACCGAATTCTTTGATACTGCCAGTGCGGAGTGTACCTATTTAGCTGATTTCATCGCCACTAACCCTAGTCCTTAGTCACGTTGTGCTCCGTAAGAAATACCGGAAAACGGGTATTTCTTGCGCTAGATCAAGCGGTTATCTTTGAACCATTACGGGATGATCAGCTAGCGGGCTCTTGGGCTTGATCGTGCACCGCGTTGGTTAAGGGGCCGTTATGCTGTGCTCTTCGGCCCATCTTCGGTGGCGTTCTACGGGAGGCATCCGAGCGGATGGATCAAAAGCTATTCTAGATCGTCTATTCCGAAAAGCAAGATCACTGCGCTCACGCGAAAGTTGGCGAAATTACGGGGACGGTTGATTGCACATGTCTTCCTTTGAATCGTAGTGCTTAAATTGAAATACCATAAGGAGAAATATGAAAAATTTAGTCTTACTGACAATAAGCTTATTCTCAATAGCATGGGCTCACGCTCAGGAGCAGCCCCACGACGAGGTGATCAATCGGGAATATCAGAAGATTTCTCAGCATATCGCTCAGCAGTACCGCATTCCGCCAGAGTTGTTGAAAGATACGATAGATCGGATCGACTATGTGGTAGAGTTTCAGGTGAATCGTCAGGGGAGCATTGAAGAACCGAAGATCAGCAGGAGGTCATTCGATTGTAAATCCTGTGAACGGGAGCTTTTGCGTATCATAAAAACCGTTCCCGCAGTGACGGGGCTTTCTATGGATGATGAGCGTGGTAAGGTGCGGTACGCCCTCCCGGTTCGGATCCGTTTTTCTAATTGAGAAAAAGAACCCTACGGTATTGCCTATATTTGGGCAGAAAACCATTTAAATCGAAATGATTCGCTATACGAAACGGCTTTTACCTAGTTGGTCAAGGATTCGGCAACTCGCCATGGTAGTCCTCCTGGTTCTAGGATCTACCCCAAGCCTCTTTGCCCAGCTTTCCAAGTTGGATTCCTTGAAACAGGTTTTGAATCAACCAGACCTTCAGCCGGGGGACCGGGTATTCACTCTGGGGCGACTCGCGGCCCATTATTACTTTGACGACCAGCCGCTGGCTGGTGATCGCACCCTTCAGGAGGCTTTAGCGCTGGCGACGGAAATCCCGGATAAGCAGTATCTCGCGCGTACCTTGGCTATACAGGCCATGCAACTCCGCTTAAAAGGAGACGCCGCTGATGCAGAGCGCGCCATAACCAGAGCGTTGACTGCGGCAAATGCGAGTGATAGTGCGCCAGTAAAAGCGTATGTGTATTATGCTAAAGGTTGGCTAGAAGCAAGGAATGGTCAAGAAGACAAAGCGGTAGAGAGCTTTATGTCGGCACTGAAGCATTACGAGGATTCTTTCGCTCTAAGCCCCTCGGATAAAGCGATAAAATCGTCGATCTACGGAGAGCTATATGGGATTTATGCCATTTGGGAAGATGGACCACAAATGGAGAAATATGCGCGTGCCGGCCTGGAGGATGCCCGTGAATCTGGAAATATAGACGCGCTATGCAGCGCGTTGTATGCTTTTGGCTACTCGTTTGAGCAGCGTTATAGAAATGCCCCCACACAACGAGATCTGTTGGATTCGGCGGCCCTTTACTATAAAACCTCGATTTCGACTTTTCTTAAATATGACGAGCAAATCAGCTCACGCAATCAACTGCCCTTCAATGCGATCGGGCTGGCCAATCTATATGCGGAGTTTTTCCCCATTTCGTATAAGGATTCCGCTCAAATCTATTTGGACATCGCCTTAGAGGAGGGGCTTCGCACCAAGCAATATTCTGCAGTGGCCAGTGCGTATGGTATTATCAGTGAATATGCGCAAGTCGAAGGCAAGTGGGATGATGCCGAGGAGCATTTATTGCGTGCCGAGTTGTATGTGCAAAAAGAGGAAATGCCCAATATAGAAACCCTAGCACGGATCAAGCGTTCCTTATCTGAAATCTACGAAAGAAAAGGCGATGATCGCGCCGCATTGAAATATTACAAAGAGTTTCTTGAGCTTTATGAAGCGCGCTTTGATAACCAGAAAATGACAACGGGGAAGGAGCTGGAGGTGAAGTATCAATCGGAGCTCAAAGAGCAGCAATTACAACGATTAGAAGAGCAGGTTGCCCACCGAAAGAAGCTGAGCCTCATCTATATCGCTTTTTCCATTGCCACTATTTTAGCGCTTTGCTTTCTTTGGGTCGCCTATCGACAGCGCTCCAAGGCGTATGCGCAGCAGCAACGACTGCATGAAATCGAGTTAGAACGCATACAACAAGAGCATAAGATATCCCTCCTGTCGGCAATGATTGACGGACAAGAGAACGAACGAGCCCGTATCGCGCGGGATCTGCACGATGGCCTAGGCGGCTTGCTGTCAGGGCTTAAAATCATGTTGTCAAGTCCATCGAGCACTAATCGGGAAACACTCCCCAGGTGTGTAACCTCGGAACTGATACAACGAATCGATCAGGCTGTAGACGAGTTGCGTCGCATTGCCCGAAATATGATGCCTGAAATATTGCTTAAGTTCGGTCTGACGGAGGCGCTTAAAGAATACAGTCAGTCGCTTAAGCGGTCGGGAATAAACATTACTTTTCAAAGTTTTAATTTTCAAAAGGAGTTGACGCAAAACAAGCAAGTCGTGGTCTATCGCATCGCACA
>DXCW01000139.1 GCA_019115805.1 Candidatus Sphingobacterium stercorigallinarum | reverse complement strand
CTAGACGTGGTCAAGTGCATATTGGAACCCGAGTACACTAAAGGCCGTATATAAGCGGCCCGCAGGTTGTTTAATTCAAGGAGCTCGTATGTCTTTTCTATTAATTCCCGATTGTCCCACG
Organism: Candidatus Sphingobacterium stercorigallinarum; assembly: GCA_019115805.1. Taxonomy (GTDB): domain Bacteria; phylum Bacteroidota; class Bacteroidia; order Sphingobacteriales; family Sphingobacteriaceae; genus Sphingobacterium; species Sphingobacterium stercorigallinarum. The sequence continues at coordinate 4,788 of DXCW01000139.1, read as the reverse complement.
TGTAGGGTAGCCCAATGGATTCGCACGAGTGCTGCAGGCGATCAAAATGCCTTTCCGCTTTGAAGATCCTGGTACCATTGTGTGTGCTGTAAGAACGAAGTCCCTCAAATGCACCGAATCCGTAATGCAATGACTGTCCGAACATATCGACACCGGCCTGTCCAGCGTTGACGAACTCGGCGTTCAAGTAAATTAGCGTATTTTCTTTATAGTATTGCATAAGTGCTGCCTAATGGGTGTGACGACGGGTTCAAAAAACACGTGAACAGCGTGCTGTAAATCTTCTTTTGTTAAGTTAGTTCGAAATTAAATTCTTTACAATAGCTCACAAAATTATTTTGATAAAGTTTTATCTTCTATAAAACGCGTTTTTTTAAAATAATTATAGGATAAATAGGTTTGTTATTAAAATTAAATTTCGTTGCAGGTAGACTAAAATTAAAATCGGTATAATCCATTTTTTTTACGAAAAATGAAAATTCGCCGAAATTCTTCCTAAAATACCGTCAAGTCGAAAAAAACTGATCAAAAAAGGCCCTTAGAACGTTCGGGTCTAAGGGCCTTTTTTTTGGGATAAAATCTACTTATTCCTCAGCGATGCCTTCAGCTAAAACGATGATGTTGTTTTCCTTTACCTCAACTACACCACCTTTAATGGGAATGACCTGGTCGTCCGCATTTTGGCTGTTCTGGATAATGACTTTTCCGTCATCTAAAGTGGAAACAATAGCGGCGTGATCCTTCAGTATTTGAAACGATCCTGCTGAACCTGGAACGGTGACTGCGGTGACCTCACCTTCAAAAGCCAATTTATCTGGAGTTATGATCGTAAGTTTCATTCGTTATGTTGTTTGATAGCAAATAAGGAATCTGGTCCCTATAGACAAGATTCCTTATGCTCAAGTGTCATATACTGGGTCAGAAATTAGACCGCTTCAGCCAATAATTTCTTTCCTTTCTCGATCGCATCCTCGATGGTTCCCACCAAGTTAAACGCCGCTTCAGGATACTCGTCTACTTCACCTTCAATAATCATGTTGAACCCTTTTATGGTGTCTTTGATGTCTACTAATACACCTTTAAGACCGGTGAATTGTTCAGCAACGTGGAAAGGTTGTGATAAGAACCGCTGTACACGACGTGCGCGGTGAACCGTCAATTTATCCTCTTCTGATAATTCATCCATGCCCAGAATCGCGATGATATCTTGCAGCTCTTTATAACGTTGTAAGATCTCCTTCACCCGCTGTGCGGTGTCGTAGTGCTCGTCGCCCAATACAGTGGGAGAAAGGATACGTGAAGTGGAGTCTAAGGGGTCAACGGCCGGATAGATCCCCAACTCAGCAATTTTACGAGACAGTACAGTCGTTGCATCCAAGTGCGCAAATGTGGTGGCAGGAGCCGGGTCAGTTAAGTCATCCGCAGGCACGTAAACTGCTTGTACAGAAGTGATCGAGCCATTTTTAGTAGAGGTGATACGCTCTTGCATCAACCCCATTTCTGTGGCTAATGTCGGCTGGTAACCTACCGCTGACGGCATACGTCCAAGTAAGGCCGATACCTCAGATCCAGCTTGGGTGAAGCGGAAAATGTTGTCGATAAAGAAAAGCACATCTCTTCCTTGACCGTCGCCTTCTCCATCCCGAAAATATTCAGCAATGGTTAATCCCGATAGCGCTACGCGAGCACGAGCACCAGGAGGCTCGTTCATTTGCCCGAATACGAACGTACACTTGGATTCTTTCATCAATTCCACATCTACAGTGTCCAAAGGCCAGTCGCCTTTTTCCATTCCTTCGGTAAATGCATCTCCATATTTGATAATACCGGATTCCAACATCTCACGCAACAAATCGTTCCCTTCACGTGTACGCTCACCTACACCGGCAAATACCGATAATCCCCCGTGACCTTTTGCAATGTTGTTGATCAATTCCTGAATCAATACCGTCTTACCCACACCGGCACCGCCGAACAATCCGATTTTACCACCTTTGGCATAAGGCTCTAACAAGTCAATTACTTTAATACCTGTAAAGAGTACTTCCGACTCGGTTGACAAGTCCTCGAATTTAGGAGGTACGTTGTGGATAGGTCGGCCATTTTCTTTGCCAACGGCTGGAATGCCGTCAATTGGATCGCCAACAACGTTGAATACACGGCCTTTGATGGCTTCACCGACAGGCATTTTAATAGGTGCGCCGGTGTCGACCACTTTCATGCCGCGGACCAATCCTTCAGTAGCGTCCATCGCAATGGTACGAACCCGCTCTTCGCCAAGGTGTTGTTGAACCTCTAGTACGATGCGTTGGCCGTTCTCTTTCTCGATGTACAAGGCATCATAAATCTTTGGGAGATTTTCATTGTCGGCAAAGTTGACGTCAACTACTGGGCCGATAATCTGCGCTATTTTACCAATATTGGGCATATTATAGAGACTAAAAATAATTAATCATTTAAAATACAGGTTGTTTCCCTGCTTTATTTCGGAATGCAAAAATAAGTTTTATCTTGTTAAAAGCAAAGGTACTCTGCATATTTTATTTTAATTCCACAATACCTGTGAAAAAACTACCTTTTTTCTGTCTGCTTTTCTGCTGTCGCCTTTACGATAAAGACAAAAGCCAGGTGCTTGGAACCGAAACTTTGCCTCCCCCGAAATCGATATGATGGGTTAGAGAGGGCAAAATCACGACACTAGCACCTGGCTTTTATTGCTCGTTATGCCGGGGGTTAAAAATCAGCATTTACTTTATATAAACCGGAAACCGAACCACCTGCTGTGACATGGAACAGGGGACGAGCCTGATCGCCTTGTAATTCATAATAGCCGTTGGTCTTACCGTCTTGCGTGTTTACCCGAAGCAACACTTTCCCGTCGACTTCGATCGCGCAATAGGCTGCGCCGGGGTTGGTGACGGGGGGGACTCCTTGTATTTTAGTGAGCTCGTTAGTGCTCGGATCGATGATGTGATAGACCCAGACGTCGCTGAAATTGATGTTTCCGTTAGGACCTCCAGTCAGAGGGGCATTAGGAATAAGGGTGATGATTTTACCGTCTTTAACAAATAACCCTACGAATTTTCCGCCATGCGGATTGATCTCGTCCATCTCTAGGCTCCACTGGCCGTCGATCTCTGTTTCTCCCGCCTTAATGCGACTGATCTTTGATTGTCCGCCAACAGCCGAAACGCCTTGGGTGATGAGGTAGAGATCGCCATTGCTGTCAAAGTCATACATTTTATTGTCGTTGACATAAGCAATTGAGCCGGTATTTTCGATGCGGATGGTTTTTTCGTACGCGCCCGATTCGATATCAATTACCGCCAGATACACATCGGAATAGAAATCATCAAAGAAGCCCTGCTGTGGGCCTTCCGAATTGGCGTAAGTGATGTTGGCATATAGTTTTCCTTCCTTTACGGCCAAGAATTTTTGGCCAATTGAGCGGAACGTGATGCCTGCTTCATCGCTTCCCCGTTCATTCACTACCTCGGACAAATCAATTTCCCCAGTGCGTGATAGGCTTGAGGGATCAAAAGTCTGAACGGCTAGTGGGCGATCACCGTCCCAATAAAACCCATGGGTTTCATCGACTATCGCAAAGTTTCCAGATCCATTGGGTTTGTTAGCCGCTGCCAAAAATTTTCCAGTTTGTATTCGACCGTTGGCATCGATAACCAGTTCTTCGATACCCAGAGAATTGCTAGAGGTACTGAACATCTTGAACATGCGGTTGCCTTCAGGTCGCCAACCACCAAATCCCATGCCTTGTAAACTGGAATCCGTTGCATTGCTGATGTTTCCACTAGGCAGTGCATTGAACGCCGTTGCATAACCTGGTTTTTCGAGACTGTTTTCGCTCATCGTGATCAGTACGTATTTTTCCGATTCAGGTAAATGAGGACTAGGATTGTCGCTGTCGCTACAAGCCATTGTAAGGGTGAGTAAGCTCGCGGCTAATATCCCCTTGGTATACGTAAACATATTCATATTGTATGTGTTTTATAGATTTAAAGTTTGTAACTCAGTTTGAGGTGGAAACTTCGGCCAGGCCGTTGGATGCGATAATAATCATACGTGTCTGCATCGATTAAGTTCCGACACTCTGCGCCAATATGTAGGCGCTCGCCAGTGAACCCATAATCGAATCCTGCGCTCAGCAGGTGTTGATTGGGTATCAGTAGGTTCGAATTGATGTTGGCGCTACCGGTTAAACTTAGAATTCCCCCCGGTTCAAGGGACTGCGGGATGGTCTCTAAATAAAACTCTCTGGTGAAATTGTAATGCAGGTAGGCCTGTAGTTTATCGCCGCTATTCAACATGTCCTTGAAATTTCCCTGCCAGCCTAAGTTGGCAAAGAAATAAGGTGTATTTCTAAGTCGGGCGTTGTTCCGACCGACTCGTTGCCGGCAGGCGGCTTTCTGGTCGATATCGACTTGGCTTTAGGATGACAAAATTGTCAGCTATTCCTCTTATATTAGTCTCTAAATTGGCAACGGGCTATCAAAAATATATTATCGATTTCATACATGAAAATACCTATAGGTGGTAAAGTGCAACCAATCATCGCATTAGCGCTACTCTGCGTGATCGGTTTGACGGGGTGTCAGCACCGATCCGATAACAACGAAATATCCACTGCTGTAAATAAAACGCGTATCGTTCATAAGTTGGGTGAGAGTCTAGTTGATGAACATCCCGAGCGAGTGGTTACCTTAGATATCGGCGCGCTGGAAACCATGAATGAGTTGGGGGTAAAGCCAGTCGGAATTCCCAAGAGACATT
>DXCW01000138.1 GCA_019115805.1 Candidatus Sphingobacterium stercorigallinarum | reverse complement strand
TTGTCGTCATTGATCGATCCATAAAACACCAGGGTATAGGTTTTATCGGCGTTCAAGTTGGAAAGCTTTAATCCACTTTGCGCAATATGTATCCCGTCGGTAAAAAACATATCTTGCGATACGGACTGCGGCCAGCCTAACACATTCTGTAACCCCCGGTCCAGTGTTCCGGTAAATGGCTGGGACACCTCTACAGCAAAATGGGTATTGGTACCACTGGCATCTAACAGATCGCTTAACTTGACGGCATTGGGATGCGTGAAATTGTTGAACCCGTCAGTCTCCACGCCACCAAAGTCTATGTACACGGGTGCTGACATCTGAAAATCATTCGGTTCAGGCTCCAAATAGTCCGTCAATACCGTTATCTCCTTCGGATTTTCGACCGCCTGAAAAGCAGCCTGCCGTACCAAAGCGACGTCGTAGGCCGATTGGCCCTCGGGCACAAAAGTGTTTTCTAAAATTCCACCAAAAATCGCCTCATACCAGGTACTCGCCGCTGCTAATCGTCCTAATCCCAAAGACAAGTGATAGCCGTCGCGCGTGAACTTATCGCCGATGTAACTGGTCCGAGCGTTTTGAATCGCTGTCCCTGCTGGGATGACCAAATCCACCCCCGCATCGTCTTTATTTTCCCAAACGGCTTTAACGATATGATCAAACATCTTCTTTTGATCCCGATCGTAATTTAAAAATCCCTCATGATTTGAATCCTCCGCGTATGCCCATGTTTGGTGTAGAATAAACTTCAGATCCGGGTTCGTAGCCAGCGGCCGGGCATAAGCGATCAGCTGAGGTAAAAATTCTTGATAACCCGCGGCAAGTCCGGAGTTCTGGCTCACCTCTTGAAAGCTGATGTAGTCCCAGTTTTCCGATGCGATCACCTCGCCGATCCGGCTGCCATTGGTACGTGACAAGACGCCCGTGGGATCAATCGTCCGCAACTGATAGGCCGCGCTATCGGCCTCTGCGTGCAACCAATGCCCTTCTAGAGACCAACCGCCAATATACATATTGCCCAACAATGCTTTCCGTCCGGAAGCTTGCACCATATCGCTCAGATAGGTTTCAATGGCGTCCTCGGAAAAGCTATTCCCGATGGCCAATATTTTAATCACCCTATCGCCGGCAACACGCAAATCCATAAAATAGCGGGCAGACCCGTCGCTGGTAGCCACTTCGATGACCGTAGTACCTGCAGACACACCGGTAACAATAGCCCGGCGGTCTTCCTGACCTTCGATGGTGGCGATATCTGTATCGTGCACCGTCCATACGAGTGATTTACTCGCTGAGCCCAAACTATCGGTAGCGGCTCGAATGCTGTACCGCTCACCGATGGTGATGTTTATCTCTTTATCGGTTAACCGGATAAATTCCCGGTCGGATAAATCGACCGAAAAGTCGTCTTTACACGCAACCAACGACAAGGTCAATACAATCAGCGTATATAAAGAAAATATAGATTTCATAATTTTCATATTTGGTTATTCATCCCGTTTCATCAATAACCGGGCGCTTGTACTAAATTCGGGTTAATATCCATCTGCGATTGAGGAACAGGAAAAAGGTACATCCGTTTATTAAAGTACCGATTCTTATAAAACGTGCGTTTATAAAATGCCTGCGGATCGTTCCGGTCATCGCTTTTCTTGCTCCCGTCGAAATTCATTCCGTACAAACGGGTGTCAAAGTACTTCTCGCCTAATTTCCAGCGGCGTACATCGTGAAAACGAACGCCCTCCCCATTGAACTCCACACGACGCTCTCGCTGAATGGCCTCCCGCATCTCTTCTTTACTTAACCCCGCTTTCAAATCGGGAATACCGGCACGTTGCCTCACCAAATTAACATAATGGTACACGTCATCACTCGGACCACCGTATTCGTTCAATGCCTCTGCGTATCCCAAATACGCTTCCGCCAAACGGTACAGAATACCCGGCTGGTACACATGCTTCGTTTCTCGCGGCAGCACATCCAGACTGATGCGTTTGCGGACATTATACCCATTCTGCGGTGCATCAAAGGTAGGCCCCGTATCCCGACCGCTACCTTGTAGAAATTCCACGCGCCGATTGTCCACACCCAACCAGGCCTCATTGAAAATAACCGACACGTAAAAGCGTGCTTCGCGATTGCAATACATCTGGTAAGTGCCCTCCATCGTTACCGGGTGCAAGCCCTCGCCAGGTTCCCTCAAACTGCTGGGACCACCTCCGGGCCAAGCCGTCTTCCGTTTTTCTACCTCAGTGGAAAAGCCCCGCTCCGAGTAGCCCGATTCCGCATTAATAATCGGCATCCCATCGGCTTGATATCCGGTGATCGGCACCTCCCCATTGGCCATAAAAAACGCATCCACCAATTCCTGAGTCACCCCCATTCCCGCATTCCCACCGATCCCTTTGGGCAAATGATGTGACTGCCACCAATTCAACTCCGGACTCTCAGGTCGACCAAATAATATCTCGCGATTCCCCGCACTATACGTCTTTAACGAGAGATTATAATACGACATAAACGGATCAATGGTCCCATCTGAGTTCCGCTCAATATAAAGCTGATGCCCCGCCTGATGGGCCGCATCAATCAATTCTTTATGCGCTTTTGCCGCACGGTTCCATTTCTCGGGATCCGCACTTGGGGAAAACAGAGGCACGCCTTCTATATTTTTCCAATCGCTAAAATCAGGATTACCGTTAAACAGTGGACTCGCCGCAAACAACAACATCTTCGCCCGAACCGCCAAGGCCATCACCCCCGTCGCCCGTCCCCAGTCATTTTTATCCGAATACGCTAGTGGCAGATTCGCCGACACGTCTAAAAGCTCGGCATCAATCCAATCCACAATCTCGTCATACGGCGTTTGGGGCACCATCAACTCTTCATTCGGCGCATCTACAGGAAATATTTTTCCGGGTGTAAAGGGAATGGGGCCATAAACTTCCAACATTAGGGAGTAATAATAAGCGATCAGAAACCGCACCTCATGCTTCATTCGGCTAACATACTCCGGGGTTAGCCCGGCTTCTGGAATTTCACGCACCTCCTGTAGAAAGATCAGCCCGGTCCGAATACGCTTGGGCAACTCCACCCAGTAGTTCGGACTCCAGGAAGAACTCGGACTCCAATTGGCCATGATATAGGCATAAGAACTCGCCCAACCAAAGGGCTGCCATTCCTGCGGAATGGTAATATCATCGCCCATGATATTAAACCCCTCTTCTTTATAATATCCCCAAAACGGACTCGGCACCGAGGAATACACACTGGCCAGCCAGTCCTCGGTACGGATTTTATCGGTAAAGACCATTTCCATAGTCAGTTGATCGTCCGGCATCTTATCTAGAAAATCACTGCAGCCTGACAGCGCCGTACCGGACAGCAAACCGGCGATAAGGATCGATTTATATATTGATTTCATACCTGTTAATTATTAAAGTTCAAGTTCAGTCCGACCGAGATGGATTGCATCTGCGGATATTTGATACCGTCTGTGGTTTCCAATTCCGGATCCCAGAGGTCGAATTTGGAAAACGTAAACAAATTCGAACCCCGCGCAAACACGCGGCAGTCCCGAATTCCCGCTTTCTGTAACCACGCTTTAGGCAAGGTGTAACCGATTTCCACGTTCTTGAGCCTCAAAAAGCTCATGTCACGCAGCCACCAGGTCGATCGACGCTCGTTATTGGCTACCGCTGTATTGCCCATTCTGGGCCAAAACACATCCTCGCTGGGGTTGTCGACCGTCCAGCGGTCATCCACGTTGGAGAAAATATTACCGGCGCCCAAGACCGAGCCGGGCAACCAACTTTCTCCACCTAAGATTTGATAGGTGTTATCTGCTCCTTGCAGAAAGAAGCCCACATCTAAACTTTTATACTGAATGGTCGCTCCAAAACCGTAAATCACCTCAGGAACACGGGTGCCTCCTATGGCCGTTTCGTCTAGCGCGTTAATGACCCCATCTCCGTTTTGATCGCGGTATTTAATATCGCCTGGGCGCAGATTACGCGAATCGCTAAAATTCTGCTGCGGAAGCGATTCCTTCAATACCCCATCGGCATCGAAATCATCCTCGCTAAATAAACCCTCGGCTACTAAACCAAACAGCTGCCCGACCGGCTTCCCGGTTGCCGAGCGATACGTACCAATGATAGATGCTGGCTCATCGATCTCCACAATTTTATTTTTAGCATACGTATAATTCGCGATCAGATTGATGAACCAATTTTCTCCCAGTGGTTTGTTCAGGTTGAGCGACATGTCCACCCCGCGGTTATCCACTTTACCGAAATTCGCCCAGATCGCCCGGTTGAAACCGGCATTGCCCGGTACATTCCGACGCTCCATAAAAATATCTTTACGGCTTTCTTTAAAAAAGTCGACCGTGTAGTTCAATTGATTGCCCCAAAGTGCAAACTCCAGACCTAGATTTTGCTTGGTCACGGTTTCCCAAGTGAGATTCGGCACACCCACATCGCCTTCGGCACGTCCCAATCTATAGACAAAGGGAGGTTCCGTTCCCCAATTGTAGGCACCAGTATTCACGATGGTGGACAGGTAAGCAAAACGGTGAGTACCGATATCCGGGCCGAGTATACTGTTTCCAGCCTTGCCGACCGAGCCGCGGATTTTCAGCAGATCCAACCAAGACCGGTGTCGCTCCATAAACGGTTCTTCCGAGATAATCCAGCCCAGTGCCGCTGCTGGGAAAAACCCAAAACGCTTTCCCTTCGCAAAATTCTCAGACCCGTTGTAACCGAAATTAAATTCCCCAACATAGCGCCCCTTATAGCTGTAGGAAAATCGTCCAGCCAGCCCTTGGTTACGGTAAGGGAGCGCATCGCCTCGATCGTAATCTTTCTGGTTGTATAGCAACATGGAATTGATATCATGCCCCGCGCCAAAAGTTCGGCTATAGGTCAATTGGCCTTCTACATACAAACTTTGATCGCCCCAATCGGCACCACGCGTATGCCCTAGGAACTGTTGCCCATGCGAGGAAATCGAGGTAATCAAATTCCCCTGTGCATCGCGACCACTAGCCACATTATAATAGTCGGGTTCTTTAGACCGGGTCACGGAGTTGCCAGAAAATTTATCGAATGCAAAAGTCAGTTTGGCCTTCAAGCCCGGAGTCACGAACCCGAAATCCTGTTCCACAGACGTTAGCGCCTCGACTTTCGAATGATTCATCTTCTCGTATCCCCGCTGTGTGGACCAGGCCCAGGGATTTTGCTTCGCGAATACGCGTGGAATCTTGCCATCGCTATACGCGGGGGGATGTAAATAAGGTGGAATGCGCATGGCTTGATAAAAAATACCAAAATCAGACTCCTCATTCCCTGGAGGCGCATTTTTACTCTGCAAAAACCCACCGATACTGACGCGCATGAGTGTTGTTGACGTTAAGTTCACATCGACATTTGACCGTACCGTATA
>DXCW01000137.1 GCA_019115805.1 Candidatus Sphingobacterium stercorigallinarum | reverse complement strand
AGGAGATTTAGGTATTTATGGAGCGGTCAGTAAAATGGCTGTTTTTCTAAATTTATTTGTGACCGCATTTCGTCTTGGCGCTGAGCCGTTCTTTTTCTCTTATTCCAAGAATAAAAACGCCAAGGAAACGTATGCGCAAATTATGGAGTACTTCGTATTGGCGATGGTCATCGTGATGATGGGCTTGTGTGCGAATATGGATTGGTTAAAAGGGTTCATACGTGGATCGGGAGAAGACGTCGAAACCTATTGGACGGGTTTAGGCGTGGTGCCCATTTTACTGTTGAACTATGTGCTTTTGGGCGTGTATATGAACCTGTCGGTTTGGTACAAATTATCGGATCAAACGCGTTACGGTTTATATATATCTGGTATTGGGGCGGTAGCGACTGTTGTGTTAAATCTGGTCCTGATTCCGCGTTTCTCTTATTGGGGTGCGGCGGTGTCGACGACAATCGTCTATGTGATTATGGTTTCGCTATCGTATTTCTGGGGGCAGCGTAACTATAAGATACCGTATAATGTGATGAAGATTGGTGGCTATCTCATCGTGGGCTGGGCGGGCTCTTGGCTGCTCTTTAACATGCATTTCCTTTTGGGTAATGCCATCCTCTTAGCCTTATTGGTAGGGGTATGCTATCTAGAAAGAACGACGTTGAAAAAGCTTTTAGGCAGGGGATAGCCCACTTCCTTGACGCAGAAGGTCAATAGGTTTAGACGAGCTCGGCCACAAATTGATGCTCGATCTCTTCTAAAACCTCCAAGATCTCGTCTACTTGTTGCAAGTTGACCAGTTTCATCCTATATTCTTTAAAGTTAGGGATGCCTTTGAAATAATTGGCATAATGGCGCCTCATTTCAAATATTCCTGTTTTTTCACCCTTCCATTCAATGGACTTAATCAGGTGCGTGCGACAGACATCGACGCGCTCTGCAATGGTAGGACCGGGCAAGTGTTCACCAGTCTGAAAATAATGTTTAATCTCTCGGAAAATCCAGGGATAGCCAATGGATGCACGTCCAATCATGATGCCATCCACTTCGTATTCTGTCCGCCATGCTGCTGCTTTTTCCACCGAGTCAACGTCCCCATTCCCAAAAATCGGGATTTTTACTCTCGGGTTTCGCTTTACTTCTCTAATTAGTGTCCAGTCGGCTTGTCCTTTGTACATCTGGGAGCGGGTTCTCCCATGAATCGATAAGGCTTTAATTCCGATATCTTGAAGGCGCTCTGCGACCTCGTACACATTCTTGGTACTGTCGTCCCAACCTAAACGGGTTTTCACGGTAACGGGCAAGTCGGTTGCATCCACTACCGCCTTGGTCATGGCGACCATTTTGTCGATGTCTTGTAGTAGACTCGCTCCAGCACCTCGGCAGGCTACATTTTTAACCGGACAACCGTAATTGATGTCGATCAGATCTGGAGATACCGCTGCGCAAATTTCAGCGGATTGTTGCATATGTTTAATATCCGAGCCAAAAATCTGTATGCCAATCGGGCGTTCGTATTCGAAAATGTCCAGTTTCTGTCGAGATTTTGCGGCATCGCGAATCAATCCTTCCGAGGAAACGAATTCCGTATACATCATGTCCACCCCATTCTTTTTACATACGTAACGGAAAGGAGGATCACTCACGTCTTCCATAGGGGCGAGTAAAAGTGGGAATTCGCCTAAATCGATATGTTCACCTATCTTAACTGACATCAACCGTAAATTTTCACAAAAGTACGGAATTTAACTGATTTTCAAGAAGCAGCGTATCAGCCTGGATGTATTTCGCTGATGAATTGCTCGATGGCTTGCCCCGGTGCGTTGGTTTTCATAAAGTTCTCGCCAATTAGAAAGCCTTGATAGCCGATTGATTTTAGGTCCCGAATCGTGCCGGGATCAGAAAGGCCGCTTTCGGATATTTTGAGATGGCTTTGGGGGATCTGGTCGACCAAATCGCGTGAATGATCTAAGGAAACCGAGAAATCTTTCAAGTTGCGGTTGTTGACACCGATGGCGTCAATGTGTTGCAAGGGGCTTCGTTCAAGCTCTTCCTGGTTGTGGATCTCGAGCAGCACATTGAGTCCCAATTGATGCGCGTAAGCAGCAAGCTCATCAATGGCGGCACTTTCCAAACAAGCCGCAATAAGTAAAATGATATCTGCACCGTAGGCTTTCGCTTCAGCGATTTGAAAGGGGTCTACGATGAACTCTTTTCGCAATAGGGGAATGTTCAAAACTTCGCGCGCGGCTAAGAGGTCCTGAAGACTTCCTTGAAAAAAATCGGCATCCGTGAGTACCGAAACTGCTGAAGCACCCGCATGTTGATAGGCCGATACGGTGTCCTTCACGCTCGCTGTTCCATTGATCAAGCCTTTAGATGGAGATGCACGTTTATATTCGGCTATGATGCCTGACTTTTTGGGATCTAACAGGTGATCTTTCAACGAATAGCAAGTGCGGTGGAAAAGAGGGGAGTCGGATAGCGTCTCCAAGGAAGAGGTGGTTTTGGCTGTACGTACCTCTTCGCGTTTCCGTGCAATGATTTTATCGAGTATAGTCATCTTAGTATGCTTTAAATGATAGGAATTTAAGGGGTTAGCCAATTGGCTAATAAAACACGTCCATTATCTGTTAAAACGGACTCTGGGTGGAATTGCATGCCTTTTACATCGTACTTCGTGTGGCTAAGCCCCATGATGACACCGTCCGGATCTACCGCAGTTATTTTTAAACATGCTGGCAGATTCGTGGGCTCGACGGCCCAAGAATGATACCGTCCGATCTGTGAGTCACGCGGGAAGTCTTTGAATAGACTTTCGGTATTATCCACGATCTGGATGCTTGTCGACACGCCATGTAACGGTTTGGTCATGTTGTATAAAGTGCCGCCAAAGGCTTCTGCGATAGCTTGTTGACCCAGGCAAATGCCCAGAATGCTTTTGCTGGGGGCATACTGCCCGATCAGTTCCATTAGCAAGCCTGCTTCTGCAGGGATGCCCGGCCCCGGTGATAATAAGATTTTATCGTATTGGGCCACGTCCTGTAAGTGGAACTTGTCGTTACGTACGACGACATAGGACTGATCAAGTTCCTGTAGCAGGTGAACTAAATTGTAGGTGAACGAATCGTAGTTGTCGATAACTAATATGGGTTTGCTCATGTTAAATGGTGGCTGCGAGTTCTAAAGCTCTGCGAAGAGCGGAAATTTTATTGTTAACTTCTTGTAGTTCCTTTTCAGGATCCGAATCCAAAACGATGCCGGCTCCGGCTTGATAGTGGAGTGTGTTCGTCTGACTGAGGAACGATCGAATCATAATGGCGTGATTGAAATCACCATTGAACCCCATAAAACCAATAGCACCCGAATAGAAAGACCGATCGAGACCTTCATATCGATCAATCAGTGTCAGCGCCATATGTTTGGGGGCTCCCGATAAGGTGCCGGCAGGGAAGGTGTCTCCTACGACATCAAATGGGTTCACCGATGCACGCAGTTTGCCGGTGACTTTAGATACCAGATGAATGACATGCGAATAATATTGGGCCTCTTTGTATGAGGTAACCTGCACGTTTGCACAATGCTTACTGAGGTCGTTGCGTGCCAGGTCGACCAACATGACATGCTCTGCATTTTCTTTGGGGTCGCTTTTCAGACGTTCGGCCAGCTCTTGATCCTGTTCGATTTCTCCAGTGCGTTTGAAAGTGCCCGCTATAGGATAAATAGCCGCCTGTTGCTCTTTAATGGTGAGTTGCGCTTCAGGTGAAGAACCGAATAATTTGAAGTCACCGTAATCAAAGTAGAAGAGGTAAGGTGAAGGATTGATGGATCGTAATGCCCGATATACGTTGAATTCGTCACCTGAGAATGGCATTTTGAAAGCTCGTGAAGGGACAATTTGAAAGACGTCCCCCCGCTTGATGTGTTCTTTCATTTTCACGACCAACTTTTTGAAATCTTCATCCGTCATGTTGGATTGTTCTTCGCCTTGAATGTGGAAATTGTACTCCGGAAAGTTTTTGTTTTGAATTAAATAGGCAAGACGTTCCTGCTCACTTGATTCGCCTTCGAGTAGATTTTCAAACACATGTAGCTGGTTTCGGAAATGGTCGATGGCAATGACAAAGCGGTAAACATGGTATTGTAATATGGGGATGTCGCGTTCAGTTTGGGGAGTGGCCGTGAGCTGGATGTCTTCAAAGTGTTCGATGGCCCTAAACGAGAAGTAACCAAATAGCCCATTGCTGATGACGTTGACACCAGAGACGGGTTCCGTCTGGAAGCTTTCTCGAAATTTAGAAACTTCTTGCCGTAAATCGAGATCTTTCGCATCGGTTTGCTGACTGCTCCCGTCGGGGAAGCTGGTCGTCAATTGTCCCTCGTTTAATAGAATACTCGCGATGGATTGACAACAGATGTAGCTGATGTTATTATCACGACTGTTGTATTCAGAGCTTTCCAACAAAATACTGTTGGGAAAGGTGTCTCTAAGACGCAAATAGATACTGACCGGTGTTGTGGTGTCGGCTAAAATACGTCTGTGTGTTGTCTTAAATTTGAATTTCATTGTTTCGAAATAACATGCCAAAAATAAAAAAAGCCCGACAAAAATGTCGGGCTACCTTTCAGTGGTTTTGGTTGATTATGAAAAAAAATATTGTAAAATATACCACTGACCCGACTAGTTATGTCAGGTGCCACCAACTGTGTGTATATTTGATTGTGCGTATCATTGCTATGACAAAATTAGTAGAAAAATTGAATATTCAAATTTTTTTTGTTAAAAAAGCAAAGATTTGCTTAGATGATTAATCGTTTAATAAATCAGGTCGTCTTTCCTGCGTCCGTTTTAATTGCTGCTCGTGTTGCCATTTCGCAATGTTTTCCTGATGTCCGCTTAAGAGAATAGACGGGACTTTGTGGCCATTCCAGTCTTCGGGACGGGTATAGATGGGAGCATCCAATAGGCCGTCTTGAAAAGAGTCCGAAAGAGCAGAGGTTTCATCCGACAAAACACCGGGTATAAGCCGAACAATGGCATCCACGAATAAAGCTGCGGGCAATTCGCCTCCAGATAATACATAATCACCGACAGAAATTTCTTTGGTCACATAGATATCTCGTATACGCTGGTCGATTCCTTTGTAATGCCCGCACAGTACAATGAAATTCTTCGACGCGGTCATCTCGTTGGCAATTTGCTGATTAAATGTGCTGCCATCCGGCGTCATATAGACTACTTCGTCGTAGTCCCGCTCTGCTTTTAGTTTCTCAATGCAACGGGCAAAGGGGCCGATTTGCATCACCATGCCCGAGCCGCCCCCGTAGGGGTAGTCATCGACCGAACGGTGTTTGTTGTCTGCATAATCGCGGAGGTTGTGTACGTGCACCGATACCAATCCTTTCTTTTGAGCTCGATGTAATATGGAATGAGAAAAAGGTCCCTCTAAAAGTCCCGGTAATACAGTTAAGATGTCGAAACGCATGCACAAAAATAGCCATTCACTTAGGATTCCGGTCGATTTGTTTGAGTTTTTATGGTCTAAGGTCTTTCTCTTGACCCCGGATGACGTCCTTTCTTGTTATAAAACCAATTCTTATGGCGCCCTTTACTGCTTAGCGCTTCGATACTATACGAAATTATTCGAGTGAGACGGAGTGCCTTAACTGTAAGAAATGTTTTGGTTCATCAGTCTGTATCTATTTCGTTCTCAGAAAAACATGTAGTCCACCAATATGTTGCGATGTAATTAAAATGTTACAATTTATGGTTGGTGGATTTTCGTTTAACGAGGATGGATTTTAATTTCGAAATATTATTTTGCCTACCATTGTGTGTTGGTTGATAATCGCTGTGTTGCGCGCCTTGTGCGTACGTATATTTGGCTAAGTGCTAATTGTGTCTCGGTGCTCGGGAAGTTACTTAACATGGGTGCGTTGCGAATTTGTTAATTATTAACCTATAAATATTATGTATTTTGATAAAATCGTAATATATTAAAACACTAACTATTTTTTAACTTTCGAGCGAAACGGGTCCGAATTATTGAATCATAATAAAACAGGCTGATGATTTTATCGTTTTTTTAATTTTATAAATTATTTTTTTTGACAAAAACAATAAACCAGCCATTCTTTGGCGATTTCCTTAATATCGGGGTGCAGCTTTAGTATGTTGTAATATATTTAACTAACCTATATATTTGCCGATCGTTTAACAATTTTTAACAACTATTGTTTTTAAAACTTTTAATTAACGCATATTTTATGAAACAAAAATTACTTTGCTTGTTATGTGTTTTCGCATGCCTAATAGGGGTGACGTATGCACAGGAGCGTCAGGTGACGGGGACGGTGACCTCAGCGGTAGACAAGACTCCAATTGGAGGTGTTTCCGTTTTAGTCGTGGGGACCTCTCGCGCAACCCAAACAGATGGTTCGGGAAGTTTTAGTATTTCGGTTACAGAGGACGCGGTGTTGAATTTTTCATTCGTGGGCTTTGCTTCACAGCGTGTTTCTGTTGATGGACGTGATGTACTCAACGTCGAGCTTGTATCCGACGAAATGGCGTTGGATGAAGTAGTCGTTGTGGCTTACGGTACAGCGAGAAGATCGACGTTTACGGGATCTGCTTCCTCGGTTAAATCTGAAGACATTGAAAACAGATCCATTTCCAGTATCACTAAAGCGCTCGATGGGGCTGCTCCCGGGGTGGTATCCACTTTAGGATCAGGACAACCTGGATCAGATGCGACCATACGCGTTCGAGGTTATGGATCTATCAATGCCAATGCAGAGCCACTTTATGTGGTTGACGGTGTACCGTTTGATGGCGATTTGAATGCCATTAACCCAAACGATATTGAGAGTTTGACGGTTTTAAAAGACGCCGCATCGTCTACGCTTTACGGGTCAAGAGCGGCCAATGGCGTGATTATGATAACAACTAAATCCGGTCGCAATACCAACGGGAAAATCAACATCAACTTCAAAGCTAATGTCGGAGTGAATTCCAGAGCAGTTCAAAGGTATGATGTGATGAATACGCAGGAATACCTAGAGACTGTTTTTCAATCTTACAAAAATCGTGAAATTTATGCCAACGGGATAACTGAATCCGAAGCCGGGCAGGTAGCGCTGGACAAGATGAAGGGTACCGTTGATCCCATATTCGGTGTGGACGAACAGTACAATCCGTATAATATGCCGGTAAATGAACTGTTTGATGTCGCTACAGGAAAAATTAATCCGAATGCGCAACTGAAATGGAACGATAACTGGTTGGATGAAGTGATGGCTAAAAATCCGATTCGTCAAGAATATCAGTTTGATGCATCGGGAGGATCCGATAAATACAAAGCAATGGCCTCATTAAATGCGCTTCAAGAGAAGGGCTTGTTGAAGACGACCGGCTTTGATCGTTATACCGGGCGGATTAACAACGAATTTACCCCTGTTGATTGGTTTAAGACTGGCCTCTCTGCTAACTTCGCTAAATCGGAATCAAATATGTTGCGTTCGACGGGATCATCCACCTCAAACGTTTGGTATTCAGCTGAGCAAATGGCGCCAATTTACCCGATTTGGGAACGTGATGGCAATGGTGACTTTATTCTCGATGAAAACGGTCAGCGGCTTTTTGACTATGGACTGAATAGAGCTTCTGGTGCCCAACAGAACTTTAACTCCATTGCCACTTTATATGATGACAGATATTTCGATTTACGGGATAATGCAGGAGCGAGAGCTAATGTAGAATTCAATACGCGCGATGAAAAATACGGTGCCTTCCAAGGTTTTGCGTTAGCCTTTAACTTGGGAGCGGATTATATTTCAAATGGGTATACCTATTATTATAATCCATACTTTGGGAACGCTGCTGGGACCGGCCGGCTTAATAAGGAGTGGACCAAAACTTTCTCTTATACATTCAACCAATTGTTGACGTATAACAGACAATTCGGCATTCACAATATCGATGGATTGTTTGGTCATGAATCGTATAGTTACAAGTATAACCATTTGACTGCACAGAAAACAGGCTTTCCATTCGGTGGGATTTACGAATTGGCCCCTGGATCATCCATCGCTAACGCGGATTCGTGGGAGCATAATGAGACGATTGAATCGTATTTTTCACGTTTGCAGTATGACTACGACGGTCGTTACTTTCTATCAGGAAGTATCCGTACTGACGGTTCGTCCCGTTTCCATAAGGACAATCGTTGGGGAACGTTCTGGTCGATTGGCGGTGCGTGGAGAATTTCGGAAGAACAATTTTTCAAAAATCAGCCATGGATCAATAGTTTGACCATTAAATCGAGTTATGGGGAGCAAGGGAATAATGGGTTGCAAAACTCTACAAATAATCCACTATACTACGCATGGCAAGCATTTTATGATTTGACATATAGCAACGCGAACAACAATGGCGGTGCGGTGACTTCTGTTGAAAACAAGAATATTTCTTGGGAGAAAAACCAAAACTTTAACGTTGGATTCGATGGGCGCTTTTTGGATAATCGCTTATCACTCGGGTTTGATTGGTGGTCCAAAAAGACGACCGATATGTTGCTGAATAGGCCTTTAGCCTTTTCGTTGGGCTTTGATGGCTTCAATGATAATGTTGGTGATATGAAAAACACCGGCTTTGACCTGACAGTAGGTTATGATTTCATCCGTAACGAGGAGCTTGTTTGGAACGTGACGGCCATGGGCTCGAAGGTGAAAAACGAAGTTTTGAAATTGACCGATGAGGCCAATGAGATTATCTCGGGCTCGACCATTATTAGAGAGGGTGAGGCAATAAACTCTTTTTATATGGCAAGAAGTGCAGGAGTAGACCCAGCTACTGGTAGTCAGCTCTATTGGGTGTACGATAATGCGGAGGACGAGTTGGATCAAAGTAAGCACTACATTTCAAGTGATAAAAATAAGGCTGCCGCAAGTCGTGTGTTGTTAGGTGACCGTATTCCAAAACTTTACGGATCGTTATCTACATCGGTGACATTTAAAGGATTCGATTTTGCTGCAATGACCACCTATTCAATCGGCGGTAAGATATATGATGTCGTTGGTTACAGTTATTATAATCCATTATATATCGGCAATAACTTCTCTAGGGAAGTGTCGAGAGCTTGGCAAAAACCCGGTGATATCACGGATATTCCACGGATGCAAAAGGAAGAGACGCATACACTCACCGACCGCGCGTTAGTGGACGCGTCCTATTTTGCGATTAAGAATATCGCGATTGGCTACACCTTTGATGTAGAAAGACTTGGTTTGCAGTCTATTAGAGTGTTTGGTCAGGCGGATAATCTTGCGGTATTCTCCGCACGAAAAGGTCTGAATCCGCAAAACAACTTTACTGGAACGACTGATTATGTTTACTCGCCAAATAGAACGATTTCTGCGGGCGTAAACTTGAGATTTTAATATTTTAACGAGACACACATCATGAAAAAAATTATATATGGTTCAGTAATCGCGTTGGCACTTAGTGTGACTTCGTGTAGTAAGGATTTTCTAGAAACCTCACCCACTGATATGATCGACGCACCGACCATGCTCGAGACCACTGACGGAGCCCAGGTGGCCATGGACGGCATTTACCGTATGTTGTATACTTCGGGTTGGAGTACGGGAAACACCGACCAAAATTTTGGCATCATGTCAACTAAAATATTTACTTCGCTGATGGGAGAGGACTTTCTTCAAGATGCGCAGGGAAATGGTTGGTTTTACTTTGATTACCGGTTTGATGTAAGGAGCCGCTATACGGCCACCACGTGGAGATCGTATGCCACATGGAATTTTTATTATACATTAATTAGTAATGCCAACTACATCCTGTCTGCGGAAGAAACCCTGCAAGGCGATCAAGCTGTCATCGATAATATTATGGCGCAAGCGTACACCATAAGAGGCTATGCATATCATCAGTTAATTCAGTTGTTCCAACAGACGTATGTTGGAAATCAAACCGCACCAGGTGTGCCCATTTATACAGAGCCTACCTCGTCTACATCTGAAGGAAAAGGAAGGGGCACTGTGGAAGAAGTTTATACGCAAATCAATAGTGATTTAGATAGGGCAATTGAGCTGTTTGGTAACGATAAGGCGTTGCAAACTCATATTTCCCACCTCGATTATTATATGGCCAATGCTATTAAAGCCAACGTTGCCTTAGTGCAAAACAAATGGGACGCCGCGATTGAACACTCGACAGAGGCCTTGAGCAAACCAGGACTTGGATTGTTAGACGGCGACGATTTGTTTTCAGGTTTTAACAATACCGGATTGAAAAGTGTCATGTGGGGAGCGCAGATTATCGCAGATCAATCGACAATTTATGCTTCGTACTTCTCCCATATGGACGCCTCAGCGGATCGTTATGCTCGTTCATCTCGTAAGGTGATTTATAACTGGTTATATGATCAGATTCCTTCGAGTGATGTGCGTAGAAATTGGTGGAATGGCCCGACCGACGGGGGGACCAATGACACAAAGCCGTATAATCAAGTCAAATTCCGCTACGCGGACTTATCGGCTGACCTAGGTGACTATATTTTTATGCGTGCCGAGGAAATGCAGCTCGTGAAGGTCGAGGCACTTGCTCATGCCAATCGTTTGGAGGAAGCAAAGTCTGAATTGGGTGCACTGATGAAATTAAGAAACCCGGGTGGGTACGAAGTGATTCTTAATTCCATGGAGCTTTCCAACATTTATACGATGGCTTCTATCGGTACACCAAAGACCTTGATGGATCAAATTATTCTTCAACGGCGAATAGAGTTATGGGGTGAGGCGGAACGTATCTATGATATACAACGTTTGAAGACAGGTTTTGATCGTAGAGCCTCCAACTCTAACCATACTGCACAGTTGAATTGGAACACAATGCAAGCGGGTAATAAGGAGTTTATATTAACAATCCCTCAGAAGGAATTTGACGGGAATGAAGCATTAGATGTTAACACCGATCAGAACCCATTATAACATAACTAAGTTGTAGCGAAATGAAAAAGAATATTTTAACGTGTTTAAGCCTGTTTGCGCTAATGGCGGGGCTTGTTTCTTGCGATAAAACGGAAGGAACGATTTATACACCTCAAGATGATAAAATCAGTTTCTCGGCTGTGTCGACTAATTTAACCATTGAGCAAGGAAATGTTGCTTTACCGGTTAGTCGTTCATTTACCAGCGGTGAGTTGTCTGTGCCTTTGAGCTTGTCTGCAGCAGGAGAGGGATATGAAGACGTATTTAGTTTAGCGGGACCCGTTACGTTCGCCGATGGTCAGGCTAGTGCCCTCGCGAATATATCGGTAGGCGATATTTCAACTATCGACCCGAGTGCGTTGTCAGTGACAGCTACTGGGAACGATATCAGCGTGGGATTAGCTTTTCCTTTTACGGTTGCCATTGATAGTGCTAATGCGTCATTAAGTAATTTGACGTCGATAAATGTGCTGGCCTCTAATACGCTAACATTTGGGGATAGCCAAACAGCAGAACTGAACTCTGAAGAGGGGTGGTCTGAAAGTGAAACACCTCATGTCGTTGAGGTGCAGAAAGCTGAGGGAGCAAATGTCTATAAAGTGGTTAGCCCTTTTGGCGCGAACAGTTTTGCATTTATGATAAAATCAGACGGTGAGACGATTGTTTGCCCTAACCAGATTATTGACAACCATCCGGATTATGGACCGGTTACGATGGGAGGAGTGACGGGATCCATTGAGGGTAATGTAGTCACTCTAAATGTGGGTGGCTATAGCGTGTCCGCTGGATCGTTCGGCGGCGGGAAAGAGGTTATAACCCTACCTTAACGCTCCGAATAGGTAACGTAAATTTCTGCAAAATATCACCG
The DNA here is from genome assembly GCA_019115805.1 of Candidatus Sphingobacterium stercorigallinarum. Classification (GTDB taxonomy): domain Bacteria; phylum Bacteroidota; class Bacteroidia; order Sphingobacteriales; family Sphingobacteriaceae; genus Sphingobacterium; species Sphingobacterium stercorigallinarum. Next base: position 1,859 of record DXCW01000137.1, on the reverse strand, counting down.
CTCCTTTTGTGAAACATTGGAGCGGTTTTTTTGTCGTTGTGGGAAACGCTCTTGTTATCCTCTTATGAATCTCCAATTTTTAAGGTTTAGTGAAAAGAACATGGGAACGGGCGCTTTCTTCTTTTTGACGATTTCTCCGGTAGGCAATCGCTCAATAGCCTTACGGTTATAGGGGATGTCAATAGAATAGCAGGAAATCAGTGTGTCACGCACGCATATTAGTGCTTAAATAACGTCAATTACAGGGCGATTGCTATGCTAGGAAGTTTGTCCGGTGCGAGGGCATGCCACATGATAGATAGGATGAAATCTTCTTTCCCCCTCCAACTTCATGTACTGTTCAGATCACTCGATCGGAAGAGAATGCCGGTAGAGTGAGAAGGAGTACGTTTGGAGCTGTTTTGAAATTTGGTTTAAATCCGTATAGATTCTTTAACTATTCTTGGAACCGGAAAACTAACGATCCCCAATATATGATATATTGAGGATCTGTTTGAGAGCAGCTCGCACTTCCTTCTTTTTCAGTGGTCGACTAAGCGAACCATTGATCGGTAGCCTTAACTGTTAGCCGCTAAAATACTCACCTCTTGTGCTACCCGTCCTGCTAATGTGCGGAAGGCTTCAGAAACCGGTTCGTCCTCGTCTAGGGCGATGGGGAAGCCGTTATCGCCGGCATCGGCGACTGACTTTACGAGTGGAATCTCTCCTAAGAATGGGACCTCGTTATCATTGGCTAAGCGTTTCCCACCGTCTTTCCCGAAAATATAATACCGGTTGTCAGGAAGTTCAGCAGGGGTAAAATAAGCCATGTTTTCGACCACGCCGATAATTGGCACATTCACGCCCTCCATACGGAACATGGCCATGCCTTTCACCGCATCGGCTAAGGCGACTTGTTGGGGGGTCGTTACCACAATGGCTCCTGCAATGGGATAACCTTGCGCAACTGTTATATGTATATCTCCTGTTCCGGGTGGCATATCCACTACCAAATAGTCTAATTCGCCCCAGTCGGCGTCTCCGAATAATTGCTTGATAGCCGATGTAGCCATGGGGCCACGCCAAGGAATGGGTTGCCGCGGATCGGTGAAAAACCCGATCGAGAGGAGTTTCAGACCGAATCGTTCAATCGGTACAATTTTATTTTGTCCGGCGGCATTACGCACGGACTGCGGTTTAGCGTCCTCTACACCAAACATCAGTGGAACCGAAGGGCCATATATATCGGCGTCCAATAGGCCTGTTTTCGCACCACTGCCGGCAAGAGCTAAAGCTAAATTGGCAGCTACAGTAGATTTTCCTACCCCTCCTTTTCCAGAGGATACCAAAATAATGTTTTTGATGTTGTTTAGGGGCGTGTTCTCACTGGCACGCACTCTGGCCGTCATGTTGATATCTACTTCGACGTCTTTGGAGACAAAAAGCTTGATGGCGTTTCGACACGCATGTTCAATGTGCCCCTTTAAAGGACAGGCAGGTGTCGTTAAAACGACATCGAATTTGATTTTATTGGGGAGTATTTCGATGTTCTCGATCATTTTTAGAGTGACCAGATCTTTCTTCAAGTCGGGCTCCTCCACATGACCGAGTGCATGTAGTATTTGTTCTTCTGTAATCATGATCAGTAATTCCTACTGCAAAATTACAGAATGCGTGGCAATATCGTGTCATGCGCATGTTTTTAATCGGATTTTGTCTATTTTTACAAGAGAAATCGCTTTCTATATGCGGGATTTGAAGAATATAAGTTTAAAAGATATACGCAATCGGCTACCGGAACTTCCATTTTTAAAACAGCGCTGGTTTTTAGTGACTGTGGCGGCGTTGATTGTGGTATTGCTCGTGGGGTTTATTTGGGC
>DXCW01000136.1 GCA_019115805.1 Candidatus Sphingobacterium stercorigallinarum | reverse complement strand
GTCAACACACGGTTAACGGTTTACCGCTGTTGGAACTTCAGCAAGTTCGACAATTCGACACGACACGTTACGGAGTGCGGCTTTCATAGGCTTGTTTTAACAGTATAACAAGCTCGCGATTTGACACACAGAACATTCACATATTTTGCAATTCATAAACACCATTAATTTAACATCCTTATGAGAAGAACATTGCTTTTCTCTGCCCTATTAGGGAGTATGGCTCTACCTGTGCAGCAGGCTACTGCCCGCTCAAGCGCACTGCCGTTACCGAGCATGGGTGGAGTCGTTTCACTCGAGCAGACACAACAGAACACCGTGCGAGGCACGGTCTCCGATGGCAGCGGGCCACTTTTAGGCGTAACGGTGAACGTGGTTGGTGAAGATCGTTCCACCAGCACCGATTCGGAAGGGCGATTCACCATACAAGCTCCTATTGGTTCACAGTTACGATTTACCTTTTTAGGATACGACTCTCGTCAAATCGAAGTAGCAGGCGCTACGATGAATGTCCAACTACAGCAACAAGATCAAACCCTAGATGAGGTCGTCGTAGTCGGATACGGCTCACAAAAAAGATCCAACATCACCGGTTCAGTCTCGACGGTAGATACCGAAAAGACCTTTGAAACACGTCCCATCACGGATGTCGGAAGGGCACTACAAGGCGCCGTCTCTGGATTATCTGTTTCGACACCCAGCGGTGATTTAGGTGGTGATCCTACCATACGCTTGAGAGGCGTTAGCGGATCGTTACAAACCGATGGTGGTGCCTCACCGCTGATTTTAGTAGACGGAGTGGAGGTACCGAGTCTGTCTATGATCAATCCTAACGATATCGAATCGATGTCAGTTGTGAAAGACGCTTCCGCGGCGATTTACGGATCACGAGCCGCATGGGGGGTCGTGCTTATCAAAACAAAATCCGGACACAGAAACACCGAAACGTCCATCAACTATTCCAACAATATCGCACTTCAAAAGCCCACCACCACGCCGATTATCGCTGGCGGTGCGGAAGGGGCAAGAGCGGGTTTGCTCGCTCAACAGCGCACCAACCCTTCGTTAACGGGATACAACAACCTGGGTATTCGTTACGATGAATACGCGATTGAGAAAATGGAAGAGTGGGAACAACTGTATGGAGGGCAGGATCTAGGTTCAGAATTGCTGGAGGGGCGCGACTATGAATTAAAAGACGGATATTTATACTTTCACCGCCCGTGGGATGCAGAGGATCTGTTTATGCGTGACTTCACACCTCAACAGAATCATAATCTCAGTATTTCCGGTGGATCGGAAAAGATCAACTACAACGCCGGATTTGGCTTAACTTCTCAATCGGGTATTTTGAGAGAAAACCCGGATAAATACAGCCGCTATAATTTCAATTTAGGCGTTAATGCAGATCTTACAGATTGGTTGACCGGATATGCAAAAGTATTGCATTCCGCTTCAGAGAACACCAAGCCCTATTCGTTCAATGGCGATGTATACGAGCCGATGTTTTATATGTATCGCTGGCCTCGTAACTTTCCATACGGTACCATTGACGGGCTGCCCATGCGTAATGCAATAACCGATGTGCAGCAAGCAAACATGAATGTACGCGACTTGAATATGACCCGCTTCACCTTCGGGGCACAAGCCACGATCATACCTGGGCTTACCTTAGATGCCGATTACAGTTATTCTCAGTTCATCAATAAGTTTGACACCAATGGTGGGTCGGTTATGGGATGGGACTTCTGGAACCGTACGGATTTCGAATACTTGACCTATACCGGCGCGGCACACAACCGTTCACGAAAAGATCGGACGACCCGAAATCGTCATGTGGGAAACATTTACGCGACCTATGACACCAATTTTGCTCAGCATAACTTTAAATTTATGGCTGGGGCGAATGCGGAGTTGTTCGAATCGGACAATATCTGGGGACAACGTTTGGGATTGCTCGATCAAGGCTATCCACAGTTAGGCTTGGCTACCGGCGAGACCACCGCAAGTTCTGGTGCTTCTCACTGGTCCACTTTAGGTTTCTTCGGAAGAATTAATTACGATTATCAAGACAAATTCCTCTTGGAAGTCTTGGCTCGTTACGACGGTTCTTCTCGGTTTAATGAAGACAATGTGTGGGGCTTTTTCCCAGCCGTATCTGCCGGCTATGTCGTCACACAGGAAGAGTTTATGGATTGGTCCCGCCCGTACCTTGATTTTTTAAAGATTCGTGCGTCTTGGGGTAGTGTAGGAAATCAAACGGTACCCACCGGTTTATACCTATCGACCTTAAGCCAAGCCCCTACCAATTGGGTAATTGATGGCATCAATCAAAACACTATGACTACCCCGACCATCGTCTCTAGAGACTTGACTTGGGAAACGGTAACCACACAAGAGATCGGAATTGATGCTGCATTCTTTCAAAACAAACTGAATGTCACGTTCAACCGCTATAGACGGACGATATCCAATTTGATCACTGGAGGCGTAATTTTACCTTCGATTTACGGTGCGCCGAGCCCGTTGCGTAACTTCGGAGAAATGCAAACCAACGGCTGGGAGTTCGAGCTGGGATACAACCACAGTTTCTCTAATGGCCTGAACATGCGTTTAGCAGGCCAATTGTCGGATTTCAAGGAAACAATCACACAATTCGATGGGCAGGCGCAAATCAATGCGAACGGATCGACGTCCAACTACGCGGGAAAAACAGTAGGAGAAATCTGGGGCTATCAGACGGATCGTTTGTTCCAATATGACGATTTTACTGAAAATGCAGATGGATCATATACCCTCAAAGAAGGCATAGCGTCGCAAGCTTATCACGAAACGGCAACGTTCAAGTACGGCCCCGGCGACGTGAAATTTGTTGACGTGAATGGTGATGGGGTAATCGATGTGGGAGAAGGGACAGTAGAAAACCCGGGAGACCGCCAAATCATCGGAAACTCCACGCCACGCTATCAATATGGTTTTCGTGCCGACTTCGATTATAAAGGATTCGATTTGGGATTCTTCTTACAGGGCGTAGGACAACGCGACATCTGGGTAGGAGGGGACTTCGTGGTTCCGGGATGGAGACCTGCGGAGGCCTGGTATTCCCATCAGATGGATTATTGGACACCAGAAAATACCGGCGCTTTTTATTACCGTCCAACTGACCAGGCGCAAAGCAACACGGCGCTTAACCATATGCCGCAGACGCGCTACTTAATGAATATGGCCTATTTGCGATTAAAAAACCTCACCTTCGGTTATACCTTACCGGCTTCGGTGACCGAGAAAGCTAAGATTGCTAAACTACGTGTCTTTTTCTCCGGTGAGAATTTATTAGAATTCGATCACCTTGATATGCCTATTGATCCGGAGACGGATTACACCGCAAACGGAGGAAACGACCCCAACACCTTTGGCCGTACCTACCCGTACCGTAGAACATTTTCATTAGGACTTCAATTAAACTTTTAGACATGAGACTTTTTAAATATATCGCTTTAGCGAGTGTGTTGTCACTTTCATCTTGCTCCAAAGACTTCTTAGGTGACGACTTCTTAACCAAAGATCCACTCGATCAACTTACCGATCCGGCTTTTTGGTCTTCGGAGAATAATATCCGTACCTATACCTATGGTTTTTACAATTATTATTTCAAAGGCTACGGCAGTGGCTGGGCATGGGGTGATTATTTTGCCGGCCAATTTATCAACGACGATTTTTCGCCGCAGAGCCCCAACGAAAATGTCGTCACACAATTTCTCATTAACGTACCCACTTCCGGTGGAGGTTGGTCTCCCGCACTGCCGTCTAGTCAGACGCCGACAAACGCTAGCTCGTATTATTCGCGCATCCGTAAAGCCAACCACTTCATTGAAAGTGTACCCATTGCCGAATTGGACGAAGAGGTTCAAAATCACTGGTTGGGCATCGGTCGCTTTTTCCGTGGCTTAGAATACGCAAACTTCGTGAACACTTTTGGTGATGTCCCTTATATCGATCGTGTGATGCAAGAGGATGATCCGGAACTGTATAAGCCGAGAGATTCGCGGGTTCTGGTAATGGATAAGGTGTTGGAAGATTTTCAATTCGCAGCTGAACACGTTCGATCATCTGATGGTGCTGCGCAGCAATCGGTAAACAAATATGTGGTTCTGGCCTATATGTCACGAGTTTTTCTTTTTGAGGGAACTTGGCTAAAATACCACGATATCAACCAAGATAAAGCTCAAGAATATCTACAAGCTGCCAAATGGGCTGCAGACGAAGTCATCAAGAGCGGTGCGTTTTCTATCTCAGATGACTATCGGGCGCTCTTCACCTCCGAATCATTAAAGGGCAACCCCGAGGTGATTCTATTCAAAGAATATGTAGAAGGTGTTATGCAGCACAGTCTTATGTCTTATAATAACTTAGAGCCGCAGGCCGGTATCTCAAAGAATGCCATTGACAGCTATCTGTTATCAGACGGGCTGCCTACCGGGATTTCGCCGCTTTATAATGGAGACAAAACAGTAGCCGATGCATTAAAGAATCGCGATGGCAGAATGGGGCAAACTGTAGCACCAGGTTTGCGCATGATGAATACCATGTCAAATTATGCCTTTTCGGGTTATGCTGCGCATAAATTCCTGAACGAAGAACTTAAAAACGAAACGGTTGGATCCAGCTCATTAAACATTACCGACGCACCGATCATTCGTTATGGTGAGGTGTTGCTCAACTACGCAGAGGCCTCAGCCGAATTAGGTGAGTTGACGCAAGCGGATTTGGATAAATCGATCAATGTGCTGCGGAAGCGTCAAGGGGTCAATCTACCGGCCTTACAGGTCGCTGGCAATATGCCGTCTGTCAACGGGCAAACTTATGATGACCCGGATCGCGATGCCTCAGTTCCAAGTATGCTTTGGGAGATTCGACGGGAACGCCGCTCGGAGATGATGTTTGAAGGCCTTCGATTGGATGACCTGCGGAGATGGAAAAAACTAGAATACGCAGATACGGAGAAAAATCCGACGATCAACCGCGGTGCCTATATTGTGAAATCCGACTATACCTCGGGACAACTTAATGGAATTACCATTGATGGCAACCAGGAAGGCTACATCATCCCTTCTAACTCGGTTAAGCGTACCGTTGAGGATAAATTCTACTTAGATCCTTTACCACTTGATCAAATTTCGTTGTATAGAAACAACGGAGCAGAATTGACACAGAATCCAGGTTGGTAATCGGCTTATCGAAGCACAATCTGGTCTAAAAAAATAGAACCCCGCTGGTTTTCCAACGGGGTTCTATTAATTTAACACCACACACAATGTGGACTAAAACGAGGTCTCCGTTGGTGTATTCAATCCGCTGACCATCTCTTCAATGTTGTCAACCGAGAACGCTTTATTCACCACCTTCCCAGTTGTACCCTCAACAATAAAATAGGTTGGAAAACTATTGATATTCAAGGAGTCCTTAAGCGTTTTGACGACACTTTCATCAAGCCAAAAATTATCGTATTTTAAAGGGTGGCTTGCCATCCGAGATGTCCAATCTGCCTTTTCCTCATCGATAGAAAGACCTATAAATTTTATGTTTTCTGGACTCTCCAGAGCAAGTCTTTCAAACTCAGGATGTTGATTCAAACAGGGTATGCACCAGGTGGCCCACACATCGATGACCACATAATCCGCTTGCTGCAGCACATCGCTCATCGATTGCGTGACAGCTTCGGTATGTTCGACCTGAAGATCCGGAATGTAATAATCTCCACTAAATGAAGAGGTGTTGCTGACGACCTCGAAGTTGTTTTTCAATTCATTTAAAGCCGCTCGGGAATGTCCGTGCTGCTCCAGTTCTGAGATGAGCGTATCGATGGTTTCCAAGTGTCCAGGAGATAATTCGGCTACTCCCGCAAACATGATAGGAACGGTCAAGATATTGTTCAAATAGGATACGGTGAGTAAGGATTCAGGATATTTACGAACAATCTTTAAATTCTCCGATACCCCCCAATCACCAATTTCTTCCATCGACATCTTGCCCTCATTGAAAATTTCTTGTTTTTTCTTTCGGAACTCGCTCAACTCGATCTGTTGTTGGTTGATTTTACTCCCCGCTACATGGGCTGTCTTCTCTTTAGCATCCACATCCAGTATCATTTCACTAGAATCGATATAAAAAGCAATCGGATCACGTCCCCATTTCACGTCATTTCCAGCCGTTAAAGCGTCCTGTAGGGAACTGAGGTTTGTAAATTGGTTTTTGGATAGCACCAAGTATGCACTGTTCAATTCTTGGCGATCAAATTCCCCATCAATAATAAATTCGAATTGATCACCTTGAAGTTCAGCAAATAGAAACGCTGGTTTCGTCGACATACTGATGTATTTCAAGCTATCTTCTCGATGGCTGATGGTTCCGCTAATGGTCGTGATTTGCGACAGCGCAGAATGGGACACTATAAGGAGCGCCAGGCTGAGTACCGGTAGAATTCTCATAATTGTTTTACGTATTGGTACGTCAAGTTACTAAATTATTTTAAGCGATGAACCGGGACGCATACAAAAGGGGGGATGCTGCACGATCGCTTCTCTTCAATTGTAACAAAGTATCCAGCGCCTGTGCCTCATACACTTGCCAGAATGCGACACAATCTGTATGTATGTGCACAGTTCTGATCGCGATCTATTCTATCGTCGACGCCCAATCTAATAAATCCGGATAAATCGCTTCTATTTTCTTGCTTGGACTGCCCCTGTACAATTCCACTAGTTTTTTATTAAAGGATTCCGCACGTGGAAATCCCTTGTCTGACATTTTTTCGTTGACGTGATCGATTACCTTACGATGAAGTTCCACATTTCCGGGGAAGGCATCGTAAGCATATAAAATAAATAAACCCCAGGTCAGATACTCATCAAATACTTTAATCGGCGTTGGATAATGCGCCGTGGATGCATTCGCTTTGTTCACCCAGATTTCTCTTCTATCAAAAATCTGATCAATACGGCCCAAGAATTGTTCGCTTAACGGTCCCACATAATTATGATCAATTTCTGTAAAGATGATACGACTGTTCATCGCCTCACCGTAAGCTGGTGTCCAGTCGTTGTTGAATTTGATCGTGGGCAAACAGAGTACCGTTTGTTTGAAGTGATTATCTTCAAAAGTGGTCGTTGCATTGATCCCCCCAATTAGTGGAGAGGTGAGCACCAGGTAGCTGTTGATCCGATAATCAAATCGTTCCTCCAACCATTGCTTTTGTTTATGAATGGCACCGAAATTGACAAAATCGTCGTGAATTTTATCGTAATCGTGTTTATGCGATCGGTAAAATTTCCTGAAATCGGATTGCTCGGCAAAATCTTCGAACACCTGCCGGTGACGTTTAATCGGATCCTGACTGATGCGATAGGTGCCTACTTGCTTTGCTGGAAACGTATATACATTGGTTGCGACCAAGTTCGGACCGTCGAATTTGAACCCGTACGCATTAGCGGACAGCAAAATATAATTGATAATGCTCTCGGTAAGCATACTATCGATGAGCGAAATGGCGGGATGCGTTTTATAGCGACTAAAATGATGCTGAACAGCCTGGTAATAGTCCGTGTCGCGATTCAACATATCGGAATTCCCTACGGCAAAATCAGAAATGGCCATCATGATGTAAGTGAGTTCTTGCACCTCATTGACCTCAATGGTCACCTTTCCATCGTGTTTTTTAATATACTTAGCGTCGAAGGTGACGCTGTCGTCTTGGGAAAATGAGCAGAATGGTACTGCTAGACACAAAATGACCACAAGGAAATGATGTAGATTTATTTTCATTGGTCGGGATTAGTATAAACAAATATACTATTCTCCAAGTTAACCGCCGATAAAAATAAAAGACTGTTTGTAAAACAACAACACGAACGCACTGATTTACAGCGGGAAGACGATCGAAAATCCATAAATTCATCATGCGGTGAAGAAGCCGCATGATTACGTTCAACGAGCCGCGTCCGCGCGTCAGGCCCAACTCAACTCCTCGGTAGTTTCCATTTAAATTGTTTTTAAAACACCTGAATCGGCTCTCACTGCAGCGCCATTTGTCGCCACCGATAACGGACTGGATAAATAAGTAGCTAAGTGAGCAATCTCATCTGGGGAAATAAAACGTTGTAGCAGGATGTGTGCATTTTCCTGTTGTAAAGCCATTTTTTTCATAAGCTCCACATCGAGATTCTGATTTGTCGCATTCTGTTCGATTGCGGTCGCAACACCATCTGAATATGTCGGTCCGCCGAGAATAGTGTTCACGGTCACTTGTGTTCCTTTAGTTAACTTAGACAGGCCGTTGGCGACAGCCGACATGGCCGCCTTGGTCATGCCGTAATGAATCATTTGCTCGGGAACATTGACACCGGACTCGCTACTTATAAACAAAATTCTTCCCCACTTTTTCGCTAACATATGCGGTAATAAATGCCGAGACAAGCGGATGGCACTCATTACGTTGATCTCAAAAAACGTATACCAGTCGTCGTCTGTTATATCTTTAAATTCCTTAAGCTCAAAAACACCTACATTATTGATAAGAATATCGATATTAGATAAATCCGAAAGTAACCGTTCCACATCGTCCATTTTTGTAAAGTCTGCAAACTGTACGCCAATGTCCGCACCTGGAAACGAGCTTTCTAATTGTCGTTTCACTTGCTGTGTTTTCTCGGGCTGCCGCCCATTGATCACTACTGAAGCACCTTCACGCAATAATTGCTGTGCTATGGCTAAACCAATTCCCTGAGTAGAGCCACTGATAAATGCGCGCTTTCCTTTTAATTTTAAATCCATGATATTATTGTAATGATTGTTCCAAATAGAGTCAAAAAAATTATTCTACAAACTGTAATTGCAAGGCTATTTGTTGTTCGAGAATTTCTTTTTCAGGGTACATTCGCCGTAAGGAGTTGATTCCGCACCACAAGGTGATGAGGTATTTACCCAGCACAGACGCAGGCACCTCCGATTTAATCGTCCCGTTTCGTTGAGCGGACCGAATTACGGTTGTATAGAATGCTTCGGTCTCTTTTAAAATTGTCTTCGCCTCGTCTGCTAGCTCATCATCGACAAACGACATCTCTACAAGGGTATTCGCAATAAGACATCCTCTATTGTGCGCCTGGCCGTCGGCATTCGCAAGATCTAAGAAGAACTCCCGCAGTAGACTAATAGGATCAGCACTAGCCTCTAAACTAACTTTAAAGTCTATCAGCTCATCTCGTCGCTGTTGAAGAGCCCTTTTGAATAACTCTTTTTTGCCTCCCCTAAATGTATTGTACAAACTACCGGCTCCTGCTCCAGTTGCGATCCTAAGGTCAGATAACGAAGTTGCACTGTATCCTTTTTCCCAAAACACAGATTGTGCACTTAAGATCAGGTCATTCTCGTGATAAATATTTGGTCGGCCTTTCATATTATTTGTATCGATCGTTACAAAAATATAAAAATTAGCGACCATTCAAAATATCCTACTCATTTTATTTGTGCCGAGCGCCATAGAGGGAAGTGAGTAAGCGCCTCCTTTACGCTTTGGAGGGCTAGAGACGCAGATCTTTTGGCGATCTTACCATATATCAATGCTTTTGAAAGATATCATTGGTATCTGAGAGGTAAAGAGAATGACATGGGGGTCACGACAGATCTACCCAATAAAACACTTACGAAAATTAACAATAAGATATGAAATGTTTTGAGAATAAAGTAGTAATTGCTACCGGCGCGGGCAGTGGCTTAGGAGAAGCTACTGCAGTTGAATTTGCAAAAGAAGGAGCACACGTGATCCTTGCTGACATTTCGGACAAAGGGGCGGAGGTCTCTCAACGTCTCAACGAGCAGGGCTACTCCACAATTTTTGTAAAAGCCAATGTAGCTGAGGAAAAGGATATCGTTAACCTTGTCGAACAGGCTGTTAATAAATTCGGAAAACTGGATATCATGTTTGCTAATGCCGGTATCAACATTGAAGCTACCGTCGAGGATTTGGAACTCAGTGATTGGCAAAAGGTAATCGATGTGAACCTTAAAAGTGTCTATCTGTCGGACAAATATGCGATTAAACAGTTTAGGAAGCAGGGGACAGGTGGCGTGATTGTCAATACCGGATCCATACATAGTTTTGTCGCTCGTCAAGGCTTAGCGGCTTACGCTGCTTCCAAAGGAGGAGTGAAACTATTGACCCAACAAGTGGCCGCCGAAGTGAGCAAAGATGGAATTCGTGCGGTTGCCATCGCTCCAGCGTATATCAAGACACCGCTTATGGATTCGCTGTCGAAGGATGTGGTCGACAATCTGGTGAATCTTCATCCAATCGGTCGTTTAGGTGAACCCATTGAAGTCGCTCGGGCAGTATTGTTTTTAGCGAGTGATGATGCATCGTTTATCAGTGGAATCACACTACCGATTGATGGTGGATATACCGCTGTATAAAGCCAACGAAAATCCGAAAAAGAAAATCCTAGCGGCTTCTTTTTAGCCACAAAGGACTAAACGCCTCCGGTGTGCGTTCAATCAAACCGGAGGCGTTTTTTTAACCGTTCCATACGAAGCAGTAAATAGCACAGCTATGCCTGGAAAACAGCCATCCGGCCATCGAGAGCAATACGATTATAACTTCAATCGATTGTAGTGGTAACCGAAACTCCTAGCTAGTTATGTAGGTTGGCTTCATCCTCATAAGTACTGCTTGCAATGATCTTGTCGTCGACTGATATCTGAATATCGTCGAACCAGGCCTTTCCTTTACCTGCGCTTTGAACGGAGAAGCTTATCGACGCAACATCTGGACTTAGTGGTAATTCCACCTCAATTAATGACCAATCGTTAGTTCCAGCTTTACTGTTAGGACCAGTATCCGCTTGCGCTACAGCAATTTTTTTGCCGTTGAGACGAACGACGATTCCTGCGAAACCATCGGTAATGTTTTCTGTTTTAATATACCCGGCGACTTTAACGGTTTTCTCTGTTTTAAAAAGTGGCGAGAAGATGATGTTTTCCACTCCGCCAACGCCCAAATTCGCTCCAGCATTCGATATCGATTCCACGAGAAATGACGCTTTCCCAGTGCGAGAAATAGACGTATCCAAGCCAATCTGATATTGCTGTTTGGTGTTTACGGGCGTCCAGATAAGTACCTGCCCTTTAGGATCGATCTGCTCAAATCCAAGATTGCGGATAATCTCTTGAGCATGCCCACTCAAGCCGAGTACCGTTAAAAATAAAAATACAGCTAATCTCTTCATCATTTTTTGTTTTAATGGAATGCGACATTCTAAAGCGCACAGGCCAGTCTGGATAAGCGATGATTTATATAATAGCACTAAAATTTCATGGTAATAACAGCATGCATAAAAACGAATTTCCATTCCTTTTTTGATGTTGGAAAGCAAATCTCTTTTCAAGTCATTACTTGTTCAACCTTTTGTCAAGGGTTGTTTCTATTTTGTCTAACACCTCTTTTAGAAATGGATATCATTCGGTCTCTAATTGGGCTGTCTGAATCGTTTAACTTTCCGAAAATTGCCATCCGTTCGTTCTTCAAAATAAAGAGGTGAATTCTATTTCATAAGCCATTGAAACAAAGGGTGATGGCTATCCCATCGTTACTAGACTTTTGCTATTCATTGGTTAATAATACATAGATAATGAAAAATCAGTTCATATTCTAAAAAATGTGACGCGTCGTGAATTACAGCGTAATCATTTCTATTGCCTATTGTCCGACAATTGAGGCGGATGGTTTTCTATCGCTGCTTTTATATGTAATGTGGAGTTCACCTGTCATTTAGGCGCGGGCCCAGAAAAACCTTCTGCTGAATTAGAATATAAACAACACCGAGGGGCGGATGGATCCCACACGACTAAATAAAACTTCTGGCCATCATAGTCTTCAGAACCCCATTAGAGTCGTTATATTTACCTGATTAAACCCACGTCCGTAATCCCTTTAAAAATGATGAAAAGACTAACACTATTCCTTTCGATAATTGCTTCACTATGGCTGCATACAACCCTGGCCCAAACTGCACCGTATACCGTCATAGCAAACCCTGGCGAAAATGCGTCGACAGAAATTCGATTTAATTGGCACACCGATCTGAACGACACGAGTGCCTACCTTGCCTATACAAAAGTCACGGATAGAAATTGGAGAAATACAAAGGTGGCGCGAGCGCATCTGGAGCTATGCACCGTCTTTGACAGTATTTATTCAAAAAGACCTAATGGAGAAGATTTTTTCGAAGAAGCTCGTTTTTTACGCCATACCCTCGCATTGCAGAATTTGAAAGAAGACACCGAATATAAATATGTGCTCGTATCGGAAAAACCTTCTTCCAATTACCGTCCTTCAAACGAACAAAGGAAAATCCGTTATTTCAAAACCGCGCCTAGATCCTCCGGTACCTGGGACGCAGGTATCATCTCCGACATGCACGTCTACGCGCCCTTGCCCAACCGGCAAAAGGCGGCGATGGAGATGATACAGCAATTGGAACAGCAGAATAAAAGACCATTCGATTTCATGCTTCACGTCGGAGACCTATCCGCTTGGGGCGGTAGTTATTCGTTTTGGCCGACCCTCTACGCAGATCCTGTTTTTAGTAAGTATGTATGGGCTGGCGTCAATGGAAATCATGACAACATGACCCGCTCACACGCACAAAGCAACGCCTTTTTCAAAAACGTGAACAACAACCCCATCAATGGCTATTCGGGAGAAGTCGGTGTATCCTATCATTTTAAGTACGGCGATGCGTTGTTTGTCATGTTGAACAATGAGGCGATGAAAAGTGAACAGGAACTAACAACGGCTCAGCATTGGGTGAAAGACGTGATCACAAACAATCCGGCAAAATACGTGATTGTCGTCTCACATTATCAGTGGTTTATGGGAAATGACGGAAGCAGCTCCCAATATGAGCGGTGGAAAGAATTCTTTGATGCGCAGGGCGTTGATCTAGCCATCAGTGGTAATAATCATATATACGTCCGCACGAATACCTTATACGCTGACCAAGAAACTGACGGCTCTAAAGGAACCGTTTACATACAGACCCCTTCCTCGGATAATGAGAGAGGACGTGCCTACGATGAATTGCTACACAACAAAGAACTCATCAAATTCAGGTGGTCGGAGGGAAATAACACGGTAGGTGCTTTGATCATGAGCGCGGACAAGACACATTTAACCCTGACATTGTACGATCGACACGGGAATCCAATCGATCAGGTCCTTGTACAGGCAAAATCGAACACTTCAAGATAAGAGTGCAGGTTCACTTCGGAAGCGGATATTTCGCTACAGAGCGACCGATTATAGACTTCTTTGAACAGACGAACCTCAGCGCGCTGAAAAATGGAAGGACCACCAGATGTCGCACGTGATAGAAGACAGTTGTAGAGTTCCCTCCGTACTCCGAGCGTCAAATAAGTGAAGCGCACACAATGCTGCTCAGTATTTAGCTTGCACAATACTATTTGCCGCTGACTCCTAGATGAAACAAGCAGCACAACGTCCAAAACAAAGAAGACGCTGTTTAGTAACAAAGTCAACCGATTATTTTATAAATTGTAACAACAAACACGCATAACTGTAACCTAAACAAAAATGAAAAGACTTTATTTTAAGCATCCGATACTTTTCTTAGTGTTTTTGCTGACCGCTTTCCAGTTTGGAACTGCTCAATCCAGAAGTAATCAACCAATCCAAGTGTTGGTATCGCCAAATAAAGCCGATTGGACCTATGCTGCAGACGAGGAAGTAACGTTTTCCGTTTCTGTTTTTAAACATCAGGTGGCGCTAAATGATGTAGAAGTCACGTACGCTATCGGTTGGGAGAAAATGGAACCGTTAGAGTCCGGAAGCAAGCGATTACGCAAGGCGCAGGAGATCGTTGGATCGCCCATTAGAACCGATACCCCGGGATTTATACGCTGTGAAGTGAAAGTGACTGTGGACGGTGAAGAGTTTCGAGGCATTGCTACCGCAGCGGTGACTCCAGATAAAATCAAACCCACACAACAAATCCCTGACGATTTCAAAGATTTTTGGAATACGCAAATCGAGGCTTTAGCGGAGGTTCCGTTAGATGCTAAAATGACCCTGTTGCCTGAAAAATCAACCTCCACGGTTGACGTCTATCATATTAGTTTTAGAAATATACAAAACAGCAGAGTCTACGGCATACTTGCCAAACCGAAAAAGCAAGGCAAATACCCTGGGGTCTTACTCGTACCTGGTGCTGGAATTCGGCCATATGCGGGTGCGATCGCTCAAGCTGAAAAAGGACTCGTCACCCTTCAAATCGGCATCCATGGAATTCCCGTGACTCATGAATTAGAACTGTACCAATCGCTAGCAAATGGCGCATTACAAGGCTATCCCTTCTTTAATCTAGACGATGTACAGCAGTACTATTACAAGCGGGTCTACTTAGGTTGTATACGTTCGGTTGACTTCCTCGTCGCGTTGGACGATGTCGATTCGAACAACCTGTTAGTCTGGGGCGGCAGTCAAGGTGGCGCTTTATCCATAGTAACGGCAGGATTAGACAAGCGTATTAAAAACCTAGTGGCCTTATATCCCGCACTCAGCGATCTGACCGGCTATTTACACGGCCGGGCTGGGGGATGGCCGCATATGTTTAACAAGGCAAATAGCCGTTTTATGGCTACTCCGGAAAAAATCCAAAATTCCGCGTACTACGACGTGGTTAACTTTGCACGATTAGTGGAAGTGCCGGGATTCTACACCTGGGGTTATAACGATGAAACATGTCCACCGACCTCGTATTATGCTGCGTATAATAACATCACCGCACCCAAAAACCTCTATTTAATTCAAGAGACCGGCCATTGGACCTATGCCGAACAACAAACGAAAATTTTAGATTGGGTATTGCAAAGAACGTTGCACTCGAACTAGGCAGATTCATAACCAGAATGGTTACTGGATCAATAGTTAAACGGATTGCAAATGACATTTCTAATTTTTAAGGAATTTCGAAGACCGAAGAGTGAGCCCCATCCCAATCTAAGGATAGTAAAATTGTAAAACTGAGATGTTCAGGCTGCTGTTGCAAACAATTCACCTTACGGAAAATAGGGAAGGGCTATATAGGGTACTTAAACGTGCGTAAATTTTATATCAAATTCCTATTTTGCAGTCCTGAAAGGTCATCAAAATTCGTCTCCAAAGACGTTTAATAGATACAGAATGATAATAAATCAAAGCTATATATGAACTACAAGCCATCAATAGAGCGTTACGATAATATGCATTATAGAAAGTGCGGTAATAGTGGACTTAAACTGCCTGCATTATCGCTTGGTTTATGGCATAACTTCGGTCATGTGAACAATTTTGAAAACAGTAAAAATCTAATTTTCACCGCGTTTGACCACGGCATTACCCATTTTGACCTCGCCAATAATTATGGCCCGCCTCCAGGATCTGCTGAAGAAAATTTTGGTCGAATTCTTACAAATGAACTCTCTTCACTAAGAGATGAATTACTCATATCAACAAAAGCTGGATATACGATGTGGCAAGGCCCATATGGAGATTGGGGATCAAAAAAATATTTAATATCCAGCCTTGATCAGAGTTTAAAAAGAATGCAACTTGATTACGTTGATATATTCTATCATCACCGTTTTGATCCAGAGACGCCATTAGAGGAAACTATGGCCGCACTTGATCTAATCGTAAGACAAGGTAAAGCTCTGTATATAGGTCTCTCCAATTATAATGCAGAACAGACGATCCGAGCAATTGAAATACTAGAAAAATTAGGCACGCCATGTCTTATCAATCAGCCTAAGTACTCTATGTTTGAACGTGCGCCTGAAAACCAATTGTTAGACGTACTAGATGCCCAGAGTGTGGGATGTGTACCGTTTTCGCCCCTTGCACAAGGATTACTCACTGACAAATATTTAAATGGTATTCCTGCCGACTCGCGAGTGGCTACCAGCGGTGTCTTTCTAAACGCGCAAAGCATTACTGAGGATAAATTAAAAAAGATTAGACTTTTAAATGACCTTGCCTTAGAGCGAGGTCAAAAACTTGCTCATATGGCGTTGGCGTGGTTATACAGAGATCCGAGAATTACTTCTATACTTATAGGCTCGAGTAAGCCGGAGCAGATCACAGACTCCCTTAAAGCGTTGAATAATTTCAGTTTTGATGAGAGCGAGTTGACAAAGATCAATGACATATTGAATGAGAATCAGTAGTATGTTATGGTGCTCAATTTATACATACGCAGCTCATAAATTAGGGGCTATCATTCGAGATTGTTGCAAGATCGATTGCTGCTCATCACCCCAAATCTTTCGTTACTTCAATAATAGAAATACGACTGCCTCCGCAGAGTTATTCAATCCGAAATTAAGGCCTTTTAGAAGTGTGTTTCGGGATGTAAGAGATAAAACATTTTCCGATATCGTGTGATTGAATGAATGCTTAAAAAACGATACGCCCCAAGAAGTCAGTTTGCACTCCCAACTTCGTTGCTTGATTCCAAGTTTTTGGGGGACTTCTTCCGCACTGATGTTATAATGTGAACGGTATTTTGCTATTAAAGCAACGCATGTAGATAATTAGCGGTATCTAATAAACCATTTGCTCGCAGACTGTCTAACACCTCGAATTCATCCATAACTGGACTACGCCTGTTAATCACCATCTCTTTAAAGGCGGCGATGGCCTGATCTGGATTTAGATCGATAATGTCTGTAAGAAAGTCATCGGCGCTCTTAGCTTTCAAACCAAAGGTATCTAGATATCTCTCGGGAAAATCTTTCAGATTGTTGGTGACAATGATATTCGCATTTGTTTTCACAGCTGCCGCAAGTACGTGACAGTCTTTGGGGTCTGGTAATTGGAGCGTTTCTATCAAGGGCTCATAATTATGAACTAATGCGTCAGGAAATGCGAGGTTTGCTCGCTGTATTCTTTTTTCTATTTCGCGGATAGGTATTTCTCTGCGTAGCATAACGTCTTTCCATTCATCAAAAATATGAACGCTCCATTTTGGTGTATAAAGCTCATAGTGAGCTAGCCAAAACAGCAAATCACGAATGACAATCGGAAAGATCACATTAGTATCCAATACAGCTCTGAAACGAACACTATGAATCATATAATCCTAAGTCCTCGTCTGCATTCATCATATCGATAAGATGTTGTTTTTGTTCCTGTCTCTTATATTCTTTGTATTTGATCACATCCTCAAATTTGATACGACGATGCTTACCGACTTTAACATATTCTATCTGTCCTTCCTCCAATAGCCTTACTAAATGGGGTCTAGAGCATCCTAATATTTCAGCCGCTTTTTGCGTAGTAACTTCTGTTGCGAGCGGTACGATCGAGATCGGCTTTCCTTCGCCCATGGCTTTCAATACATCGCCTAAAAGTTTCAATGCCCTGTAGGGAATCTTAATCCTATCATTCGTTTCTTCAATTTCGATTTCCGTGTCGCCGGCGTGGATTTGCGTCAGCGCATTAGCTAATGTCACATAGGAAGCGTTAGCCGTTTTCTGTTCCGATTTTGTAGGCCGTTGTATCTCTTTCATTATGTTCATATCATTCGTTTTGGTAAATAAATATAAACGAAATAAACGAAACAAACAAAATATTCGAATCAAAATTCCTGTTACATGTACACATTTGTATGGATCATGGGATATTCAGGAAGTGATTGTCGATTGGTTTAATAAAAAAATTTGGTTGGATTGGGCTCAAAAACAGAAACCGCTCCTATCAGCGATAGAAGCGGCTTGATGCGTACCTAGGGCGGAAACAAAACCTAGTAAATAACCTCTAATCAAAGGAAGTCAATTCTTTGTTAATCAATTTGTTATTTATTTTAGCGATGTGTTCTAAACATAATGTTTGGACAATGTTTGTATATTTTTTACACTTTTTTTACACCCTGTGATATGGCTAAAATAAATAATAAGACAAAAGAAAATCCTAAGCTTTTACAAAAGCAATTAAATGCTCCAAGGATAGAGCCAAGTATAACCTAAATATGCTTGTCAAATTAAAAGAAATCCTCGAATGTGAATACGAGGATCTTTTACCGAGGTAGCTTGATAATAACTTGTTTAAATTTATTTAGAAAAATGATAGTGACTAGTCTCGCAATTTTTGTTCTAAACATATTTGGTATTTAAAAAGCTAATAAACAAGTTCACTAAAAATTCGATAGAATTAGGTGAAATATGTAAAGTGTCATTTACTAGTTGGTTTAATGTTATCTTTATAAGCTGTATACAGCTTTTTATTGTATGTAGCTAGTTTGAGATCTAGGTTTCTATAATCTCCATCGTCAGTTATCAAAGTTGCATTATGTTGTTTCGCAAATTGATAAATATAATTGTCGTTGAAATCCAACTGGTCAGGAGGAAATTGCGTTATTAAATCATAACTTACTTCTTGAAGTTCTTTAATTTCAAATTTGTCTGAATAGTTTTCAAGCTCTTCTTTTATGAGTTTATATTTC
>DXCW01000135.1 GCA_019115805.1 Candidatus Sphingobacterium stercorigallinarum | reverse complement strand
CGATTAGAGTTTTCGAATCCAAATATTTCTGAAAGAAACCAGATCGCCGTGATCCTGTAATGAAATTGGCCCCGGACCATGCGCAACCATTTTCGGTAAACCAATATACTCGGTGGTTCCTTGCAGCTCCGTATTGTATTGGACGACGACTCCATTGTGTAGGACGGTGACCTGGCCTCTTTTAATGAGATGACCGTCGCTATTGAAACGTGGAGCCGTGTATAAAACGTCATAGCGATGCCAACCGTCTTCCGGCTTACGCACTTCTACCAGGGGAGGGTTTTGTTTGTATATACTCCCAGCTTGACCGTTCACGTATGTTTTGTTATCGTCATTATCTAATACCTGAAGCTCATATTTTCCTTGTAAGAAAACACCCGAGTTGCCACGGCCTTGTCCTTCGCCTTTAATCACCTCGGGACTTTTCCACTCGATGTGCAACTGAAAGTCTTCAAACTCTTCTTTAGTTCGAATGCCGCCGGTTCCGGGTTTTACCGTAAGTACCCCATCGGAAATCGTCCATTCCGGTTGTGCGTTGCCTTCTTTTTCGCTGACCCATTGATTGAGGTTCGTTCCGTCGAACAACACAAGGGCATCAGATGGAGCGGCATGTTGAGCGGTTTGTACGACCGGTGGGATCGGCTCATAAAATTCCGTGTCTTCTGGCTTAAAGTCGGTTTGGGCCGAGGCGATACTTATGCTGGCCAACAATGCCACTGTTAGGGTAGATTTTAACATGTCTTTATTTCTTAAAATGGTTTACGTTTAATTCTCCGTAAGTTAGCAAAAAACATTATTTTTAGTAGGGTTACAAAGATTTATAAGGTTTAGATGGGAAGCATTATACAGTATATCGCATTGGAAAATGTACGTTTTTTCGCACCGATCGGTTTTTATGAAGAGGAACAGGTGTTAGGTAATGAGTTTTTTGTGGATTTGAAAGTAGGGGTTCCATTCCAAAACCCAAACTCGGAGGACTTAAAAAATACGATTAACTACGAAGAGTTGTACCAAGTCTTAGTTGAGGTGATGAGTCCAAAGCGAAGGCTTTTAGAATCTGCTGCAGAGGAAATTTTAAATGCTGTGTTAAAAAAATACCCGTACGTGAGGGAAGTGAACGTGCAGATCCGAAAGATGAATCCACCCTTTGGCGGTGATTTAGCCACATCGGTGGTGTCATTGGAATACCGTAAGTAGGGAAAGAGGACATAATGTCTGTTTAGGGCAAGTTTAGATGACATAATGGCGCAAAAACAGCTTGTTTTTTCAATGGTACGTTTGTTGAATAAATGAAAGCGTATTGATAACAGAATAAAAAACAATTTAAGGAGGAAATAAAAATGGCTTTAATAAAATTACCAGGAAAATCGTACAACACCGATGCAGTCAATCCGTTTGTGAATACCGTGTTCGATAATTTATTCAACGACTCGTTCATTTCAGACCGTTTGGTCACTCGAGTACCAGCTGTTAACATTACCGAGTCGGATAGAGGTTTTAAGATTGAGCTGGCCGCACCAGGTTTAAAAAAATCGGATTTCAAAATTAATGTGGACAAAAACGTGATGTCCATATCCGTGGAGAAAACGGAAGAAAAAACGGATGAAAGCAACGTCTATAGCAAAAAAGAATTTAGCTATACGTCTTTTTCTAGATCGTTTACTTTGCCCGATACAGTGGATTATTCCAATATTGACGCGAGTTATCAGGATGGCGTTTTGGCGATTGCCATTGGCAAGAAGGAAGAGGCTATAGTCGCAAAAAGATTAATTGAAGTGAAGTAAATTTAGTTGTGGTTAGTTGATAGGGGCAGCATATCTAGGGATAGATATGCTGCCTTTGTTTTTTCTGCTGCAAGAAGGCCGTAGGTAGGGGAATGAGGTGCGTCAAACAAAATCAGACGTTTAGGTGTTTTTAGAGAAAAATGTTATGATGAAAACGAGAATAATTACCGCTAGTTTGCTGATGGCATTGGCAGCATGCAACAACCCTCGGCAACCCGCTGAGTCGCCTGAGGATCGCCTAACTCAAGGTGCAACAGCTGGCGCAGGTGAATCCGAGACGATAAAACCTAATAATCCTGCGGATGTATTGCCGCAAGCTGCCAAAGATTTTACCAGTAGCCATTTTTCCGACTTGACCATTCAGCAGGTGGAAACCAAGAATAGCATGATCACCAATGGTACCGTGTTTGAGGTTACATTATCTAATGGTACTGAGTTGGATTTCGACAAAGATGGCGAATGGCGCGAAGGGAGTGCGGAAGACGGAACCCATTTACCGACGGCCATTTTGCCCGAAACTATTCAAACGTATTTAAGTAGCAATCATCCAAATGTAACGCTTCAATCTGTAGATAAAGAGCTGGATGGTTACGCGATCGAACTATCTAACGACGTGGATTTATTATTCGATCTTGAGGGCAATTTTATACGAGAAGATCGTTAATGGGAAAATGAACTTGAAAAAAACGCCAATCGAAACCTCAGGGAAAGTCGATTGGCGTTTTTATCAGTAATAGGTGCGGAAATTTATTTTTCTAACGCATCTAGATTTTCCTGATGGATCTTTATTTTTGCTTCTGCGTCTGCTTTTTTGTTTCGTTCATTTTCGACGATTTCAGGTTTCGCATTTTGAACAAAGCGTTCGTTTGAGAGCTTTTTATCCACCGCCTTTAAGAAACCTTGCAAGTAGATGATTTCTTTGTTCAGGCGCTCTTTTTCTGCAGCTACATCAATATGATCGTTGTCTAACAGGATAAAGCACTCTTCTTTTCCTGCCAAGAAACTCACCGATCCACTTATTTTTTCTTCAACGAGATCTATAGGTTGGACATTCGCTAACTTCTGTATGCTGTGTCCGTATCGCTGGTAATCCAAATCCGCTCGTCGGATCGATAATTGAAGTGTGGTTTTCGGCGAAAGCCCTTTCGTATTTCGCAGGTGTCTGACTTCCGAAATAATCTGCTGAACGATACTAAATTCCGTAATTATCTGTTGATCGTAAGCCTCAACGACTGGATAAGGAGCGACAATAACGCAGTCCGCATCACTACGTTCTCCGAAGAGTTCGTCATGCCAGAGTTCTTCCGTAATAAAGGGCATAAAAGGATGCGCTAATCGGAGCACTTTTTGAAACAATAGTTTAGCCGTTTCCAACGTCTCATTTTCAATCGGACTTTGGTACTCCGGCTTGATCAGCTCCAAATACCACGAGCAGAAGTCGTCCCATATAAGTTTGTAGGTGGACATCAGTGCATCCGATAGCCTGTAGTTCGCGAAATGTTCGTTAATCTCCTCTAACGCTTGATTAAATCGGCTTAGGAACCAGTCTGCGGCCATTTTTTGCGTGGGGGTAGAGGGAGCAGTGACCACTGGCCATCCTTTTAGTAAACGAAAGGCGTTCCAAATTTTATTAGCGAAATTTCTTCCTTGCGCGCAGTACGAAACATCAAACATCAGGTCGTTCCCGGCAGGCGAAGATAACAGCATGCCGACACGGACTCCGTCCGTTCCGTACTCTTCCATCAACTTAATCGGGTCGGGTGAGTTGCCTAAGGATTTAGACATTTTGCGACCCAATTTGTCGCGAACAATTCCTGTTAAGTACACATTTTTGAATGGCGGTTTTTGGGTGTATTCGTGCCCCATTACAATCATACGGGCAACCCAGAAAAAGAGAATTTCAGGCGCAGTAACCAGATCATTGGTCGGGTAATAATACGTAAATTCCGGATTTTCTGGATGACGTACACCATCGAACACAGACATCGGCCAAAGACCGGAGGAGAACCACGTATCTAAGACGTCATCTTCCTGGCGGATACTGGCGACCGATTGGCCTTTTTCCTGGAAAATACTGATGGCCTCCGCTTCGGTTTTCGCTACCACCCATTCATTTTTATCATTGTACCAAGCCGGTATACGTTGTCCCCACCATAATTGCCGAGAGATACACCAGTCTTTTACGTTTTCAATCCAATACTTATAAGAAGCAAAAAATTTGTCGGGTATCAGATTGATGATGCGGTTCTCGACGTAGTCCAAAGCGGGCTTAGCCAGATTTTCCATTTTGAGAAACCACTGCATAGACAGCTTTGGTTCGATGGCTGCATCGGTACGTTCGGAAAATCCGACTTGTGACTTATAGTCTTCTATTTTGACCATCTGGCCTGCTTCCTCAAGCAGAACAGCCACTTTCTTACGTGCAATAAAACGATCCTCACCGATTAATATATGCGCTTTTTCATTAAGCGTGCCGTCATCATTTAAAATGTCGATCACCTCTAGGTTGTGCTTTTGGCCTAGTTCATAGTCATTGAGATCATGAGCAGGTGTCACTTTTAAACAACCTGTTCCAAAATCCATTTCAACGTAGGGATCGGTGATGATTGGTATTTCACGATTAATCAGTGGCACCAAGATTGTTTTGCCATGCAAGTGCATATATCGCTCATCATCGGGATGAATACAGATGGCGGTATCCGCCATAATTGTTTCTGGCCGAGTGGTTGCGATGATCACATGGTCCTGGCTGTCTTTTACCTGATAACGGACGTAGTAAAGCTTCTGATTTACTTCTTTACGAATAACTTCCTCATCAGACAAAGCTGTTTTTCCCGCGGGATCCCAATTGACCATCCTTACGCCGCGATAAATATATCCAGCATTATAAAAACGGATGAACGTGTCAATAACCGAGTCCGATAGGTCGGGGTCCATGGTGAACTTTGTGCGCTCCCAATCACAAGAAGCCCCTAGCTTTTCCAATTGCTGAAGAATAATGCCACCATATTTGTTTTTCCACTCCCATGCATGGGTTAAAAACTCCTCGCGACTGATGGCGTCTTTTTCGATTCCTTGCTCCTTAAGCATAGCGACAACTTTCGCTTCGGTTGCGATCGAAGCGTGGTCGGTACCGGGCACCCAACATGCGTTTTTCCCTTGCATACGGGCACGACGAATCAACACATCTTGAATGGTGTTATTCAGCATATGCCCCATGTGAAGCACGCCAGTCACGTTGGGAGGCGGCATAACAATAGTGTACGGCTCACGCTGGTCTGGAACAGAACGGAAAAATCCATTGTTTTTCCAGTAGGAATACCATTTTTCTTCCGCGTCTTTCGGATCGTAGGTTTTTGCAATGCTCATTGTTAATTTTTTCAAATCTTAAAGGAGTACAAAAATACGTATTTATGCACTCATTTCCCATTGCTCAGTTTCATTTAAGTTTGGCGGTGTTAATTCAATACGAAAAATATGTTAACAAACTGGTTTCTGTGTTAATTTAATTTAAATTTGCATCACGAACTTCACCATACGACGATTACCTATTCCTTATTCGGTAAACGTGAGCAGTATGGAAAGGCACTGGACAGCCGATCGTCCAAGTTGAAACCCTATAACTCAAGTTGAGCATGATAAAGCTGAAGAGCTATGTGGCGCCCTATTTGGGAATGACCTTGCGTTTTTTTGCACTACTAATTTTATACGCGGGACTTCGCGTTGGTTTTTATGCATTCAATAACGCCCATTTCCCTCAGGTGTCTTTCGCTCAGCTTTTGACCATGCTGTGGGGCGGATTACGATTCGACCTTGTCGCCTTACTGTATTTGAATGTGGGCTATATCTTGCTCGCAGGGCTTCCATTGAAAATTAAATATAAG
>DXCW01000134.1 GCA_019115805.1 Candidatus Sphingobacterium stercorigallinarum | reverse complement strand
ATCCAGATCTTCCCAGCCACTGACTTTACTCATTCCAATACTGCTTCCACCAGCGTTGGGTTTAACGAAAAGCGGTAGCTGGAGCTTTTGACGTATCCGCTCGATCGCCCCTCCACGTTGATCCCCAAATAAAAGAACCGACTCGGCGAGGTGCAAATTATCAATGTCTCTTAAAATCGCCTTGGTGTATCCCTTATTCATGGTGAGCGCTGAAGTCAACGCATCGCAGGTCGTATAGGGTACATGAACCATATCCAAATATCCCTGCAATTTCCCATCTTCACCGGGACTGCCATGTAAAATAATGAGCGCCACATCGAATTGAATTTTCTGTTGGTCTACCTGGATGGAAAAATCACGCAAATCAAGCTCATACTCTACCCCATTCGGCGCTTCGCATCGCCACCCTTCAGGCGTAATATCAACCGTATAAACGGTGAATTTTTCGGTATCTATGTTTGCTTTCACAAACGCAGCACTTTTATAGGACACTGCGGCCTCTCCCGTGTATCCACCAGTAATCAAAACTACTTTTGTTCTCATCGTTCTTGTATGAGAAACAAATATAATTTGAGATACCAGTAAAAACGAATATTTTTGTTCTTAAATTAACAATCCATTCTCAAGGAAGGAAAATTGGAATTAATATTGTTAATAGGATATTCAAAAACGAAATATACATGTCTAAGTTCTTTTCATACTTGGGGACAAGTGCTTTCAGAAAAACGTTGATCGGTGGCCTTATTTTTATTGTGATCCTCTTCGCGGGGGTATACTTTGGCTTACGGATTTACACCAAGCATGGTGATACCCAAGAGGTTCCTACCTTGAAAGGGCTGGATATCAACCAAGCGCTAAATGTGCTGAATAAAGCTGGTCTAGAATACGAGATTGACTCTGTTTATCAAATGGACTCGCAACCTGGACTCGTTATCGATCAGGATCCAGATCCGAAAGTGCACGTGAAAAGTGCGCGGACGATTTATTTAACTAAAATTACGCAAAGCGCTCCAGAGATTGCCTTTCCTGAGGTGGTTGATAAAACCTTTATTGAAGCTTCCGCTATCTTGAAGAATCATTCTTTAAAAATTGCAGACACCAGTTATATTAACGATATCGCTAGGGATGTCGTTTTGGAAGTTAAATTTGCGGGGCAACCGGTGCAACCTGGACGAATGGTCCCTAAAGGCTCCAATATTACCTTGATTTTAGGAAACGGTCGTGGGAATACCGATGTGGATATCCCAAATTTGATCGGCTTACCCCTCAATGAAGCTAAATTCGCTCTTGCTGGACTGGGATTAGCCATGGGCTCGGTAAGCTTTAACAGCATGGATCGGGATACTTCAGGGTCAATTATTGTCGCACAAAACCCCGATACCAGCTCTTCTATTATTTCAATAGGAAGTGCCATTCACGTGACTTTAGGAAAACCAACAAGCGTGCCGGTAGACAGTCTTCAATTGCCATAGGACGAACATGACAAAACAGAAAATGAGGAAAAGGGGTTGGATAACTGCTTTATTGCTGATCGTGATGATCGCTGTGATCGGCGCGTGGGTCGCTTACCAAACGTTTCAAGCACCCAGTATTGCTACAAGTGAAGAATACTTTTACGTGATGACCGATGAACCTTATGAACAGGTAATCCAACGCATTGAAACAGAGGGAATCGTAAAAAGCCCCCGGCTTTTCGGCTATGCAGCCAAAGCTATGGATTTGGAAAGTAGTGGCATCCGTGCAGGTCGATACAAATTAACGCCGGATATGAACAACCGCCGGTTAATCGGGAACCTTCGTGGAGGATTCCAAGAAGCGGTAAAATTCCGTTTTCAAAACTTACGGTTAAAAACGGAATTAGCAGGTCTTTTGGGCAAAGCATTTGAAGCCGATTCTTTGACGTTCAATAATTTATTAAACGATCAAAATCTAATCGAAAAACACGGTTTTACACCGGATAACTTTTTTGTGATGTTCATCCCGAACACCTATGAGATCTACTGGAACACGAAACCAGAAGAAATCATCGATCGTTTCGCGAAAGAATACGCCGCGTTCTGGACGACAGACCGTGCTGCACGGGCCGATTCCATCGGGCTTTCTAAATCAGAAGTTAGCATTTTAGCGTCGATTGTAAAAGGAGAAGCCATGCATACCGATGAGATGCCGAAAATTGCAGGCTTATACCTCAATCGCTTAGAAAGAGGTATTTTGTTGCAAGCGGATCCTACGGTCATCTTCGCGCACCAGGACTTCAGTATTCGAAGGGTGCTAAATAGACACTTGACATTGGATAATCCCTATAACACGTATCGATATAAGGGGCTGCCTCCTGGTCCGATTATGATGCCCAGCATTGCAGCAATCGATGCGGTTTTAAATCCCGAACGTCACGACTACATATACATGTGCGCTAAAGATGATTTTTCTGGATATCATTTATTCGCCAAAACCGTTTCCGAACATTTAGTTAACGCACGGAAATTTCAACGCGCATTGGATGAACGCAATATAAAACGCTAATCATGTTTATCTACGAGCACAAGATCCGAGTGCGGTATGCCGAAACCGATAAAATGGGCTATGTTTATTACGGTAACTATGCGACGTTTTATGAAGTAGCTAGGACTGAAATGCTCCGTAGCACTGGTATTTCTTATAAAGATTTGGAAGATCAAGGCATCATGTTACCGGTAATCGATCTCAGCAGCCAATTCCATAAACCGGCACACTATGATGACTTGATTACGGTTAAGACTTATATTCGAGAAAAGCCAACGGTACGCATCCGGTTCGACTATGAGGTGTATCATGAAAATGGGGATCTTTTAAATACCGGGGCAACGCAGTTGGTTTTTGTGGAGATGGCAAGAAACCGACCTTGTAAACCGCCTCATTTTTTTATCGAGCGGATGGCCAAGTATTTCGACGAATAAAAGATGAAAAACATTCACCGTCAGCTTCTGAAATTGAAACCTTATGATCGGATTGTTGAATGGAGTAAAGCGGCGAGCTTACCTGGATTTGGCGGTCTGCCTTTATATACGGTATTTGTATTCTTCTTCCAAGAAATCGCCAGAGAAGCGATACTAAACAAGGCGTCTTCATTAGCCTATAATTTTCTATTGGCTGTATTTCCCGGTATCATCTTTCTATTCACATTGATCCCATATATACCCGTTGATAATTTTCAAGAGCAGCTCATGGAGCTCATCCAGTTGGCGTTGCCTGATACCGCGTATAGCATTTTACAGACAACCCTTGAGGATATTATAAAACGTCAAAATGGCGGTTTACTTTCCGCCGGTTTTATTTTGTGTACCTTTTTTGCAACCAATGGACTTACCACATTGATGATGACCTTCAATAAATCCTCTTTAGCAAAGGAATCAAGAAATTGGTTGCATCGACGAACAGTAGCACTTGCGCTTTCCTTAGCGGTTGTTTTTGCTTTAGCCATCGGGATTACCTTATATGCCGGGTCTAATTTCCTAATCAACTACTTGAGAAATCACATCGATTATGATTTAAAGTGGTTTTGGCCGCTACTGATTAAAACCGCTCAGTGGCTGATCCTTTTCGGAGTATACTTTTTCACGGTGAGCTTGATTTATAAATTCGGCCCGAGTTCAACGAAAAACTGGCGATTGTTTACGCCTGGGGCTACGCTGGCCACCCTACTGGCCATGCTTTCGTTTTCATTGTTCACGTTCTACATTAATAACTTCGGCGCTTATAATAAATTGTACGGTTCAATCGGCACGCTCATCGTCGTCATGATTTGGATGTATATCAATGCGTTGATTCTGATTATTGGCTTTGAATTAAATGCCGCCATCGCCCTTTCTAAGCAAAGCATAAAGATTGTCAAACCGAGGGTGTTCAACTCCTTCAAATCCTCCGGCAGCACGTTTGAAAATACAGATTAATTCCCGTGTTGTTTCGTTACAGTTTGACCAGTGGGTTATCTGCTTGAAAATTACGCGATTGATCAGCCGGTTCAAATTCATTAAAATTGCTGGAGTAAAACAGGTCTATTTTCCGAAAATCGTTCCGCTCTGGAACACGCATTTTTTACTAACAAAAACGGCTCTATCAGGCTATACAGGTAAGAAAACAGACATTGGCGAGCATTTTTTGTTCCCTCCAATATTGCGGAACCGAAGGTCCGGCACCGCAGCAAACAGCAGGAACAATCGGCAGTTCCTTTTACTGCGCCAGACAGGTGAAAAGATTATTTTCACTTTTTTTTACTCTAAACTATTGTAAATAAAAGTTTTTCGTATCTTTGCCATCCCTACAATGTAGGGAAAAGGAGATAATTAATTAATGGCAAAAAA
>DXCW01000133.1 GCA_019115805.1 Candidatus Sphingobacterium stercorigallinarum | reverse complement strand
ACCTTCATCAGGTGCAGCGCATCCGAATATGTCTGGATCCTACTTTTTGTCGATCACGACAACGGAGAAAGAGCCAGCTACTTATAAATCATCACTCCCTATATGAAACCCCCGCTTTCCTTGTCTATTATGAGCTTCCGATAGACAGAAAGCCTTTTCTATGCATACGGTTATTTCGGAACGAAATCCAAGAATATTATGATTATTTTGGAATCAAATCCAAAAATGTCATATATTTAGCCATTAAACGTATGAATTATGATTGAGAGACAAATCCGAAAACATGTGGAAAGTCGGCTCTTCAAAGGAAAAGTCTTGTTAATTTTTGGGCCCCGCCAAGTCGGCAAATCGACTTTAGTAGCAGACCTATTAAAAGAGAATAAGTACCTGTACTTAAACGGTGACGAAGCAGACGTTCGAGATCTACTAGCAAATACCACCTCGACTAGGCTTAAAACTTTGCTGGGACGAAATCATATTGTTTTCGTCGATGAGGCTCAACGAATTCCAAATATCGGGCTCACTTTAAAGCTATTTACAGATCAAATTAAAGAGGTCCAAGTGATCGTGACCGGCTCATCTGCATTCGAATTATCTTCAAAAGTAAACGAACCGTTGACTGGGCGTAAATTTGAATACTTGCTGTATCCCATCAGTTTTGAGGAAATGGTGAATCATCATGGGATTTTGGAGGAAAAACGATTACTTGAACATCGTTTGATATATGGATATTATCCAGAAATTGTGACATCCAAGGGCGCGGAAAAGGAATTATTAAAACTATTAGCAAACAGTTATCTCTATAAAGATTTACTGACCCTCGAACAGATCAACAAGCCCCTTATTCTCTCAAAATTACTGAAAGCGCTTGCACTGCAAATTGGCAGTGAGGTTTCCTATCAGGAGATTGCACGTTTAGTTGACAGTGATTATAAGACGGTGGATAAATACATTGATCTTTTAGAAAAAGCGTTCGTCGTCTTTCGACTGCCGGCTTTCAATAGAAACGTTCGAAATGAAATAAAGAAAGGGAAGAAAATCTATTTTTACGATTGCGGAATCAGAAATGCAGTGATCAACAATTTTAAACCTCTCTCCTCCAGAACAGATGTAGGGGCACTATGGGAAAATCATTTCATCGTAGAACGTCTAAAATATTTACAGTACCATCAAATCGATGCCGACATGTATTTTTGGCGAACGACACAGCAACAGGAAATAGACCTGATTGAGGAAACGCAGGACGGTTTGCAAGCTTTTGAATTGAAATGGAAAAGAAAGAAAACAATTCGATTTCCGACAACATTTGTAAAAAATTATACAGAAGCCAAGTTTGATCAGGTTTCCCCTGAGAACATGGAGGATTTCTTGTGCTAAGAAACCGACCAGCGTAGACTCGACGAGCCAATGTACAGCACTAAGCTTGAAACTAGACCACAAAGTCTATCGAAAGTTCGTCCATAAAAATGTGGGACGACAAATAAGTTCGTGCGAGTTTATGTCTATTTTGCACTATCAAACAGACGGTTATACTGCTTTCGTTAGTCTTGAAAATAGCGTATCAGCGCAATCGCTGATTATCCACAGCTCTAAGGACAACTTGTCTAAAATGCTATTCTTTCGCGCGGGGAATTCTACGACAGCACCTGAAATCAATAGAGGTTCCAGCCTCCCCGCACGCGACCTATTCGAAGCCCTATTGATAGGTAATGGAATACCGGAAGGGTCCTGCAAAATTGCCGCTCTGAAATACGATATTAAGGAAGCGATCGTGGTACGGTATCATTTGCGCTAATTTTCTCTCTCGTCTCAACTCGGCATGAGTTTTCGTACCGTCTTCGTTCAAATCTCTCAATAACTATAATTGGATGACTCGTGTCCAAACCGAGGGTCGTTAGCACCTTTACGACGCATTAGAAAGAATTCTTCCACATCATACTTTCCACCGGACGCAAGGTTTTCTTATTGTATTTTGCATTGTCTTTGGTACGATACATGGTCTGGATATCTCCTTCGACAACAAAATAAATCAATTGTCCGATGGGCATTCCACTGTATATACGCACGGGCTGTGCGACCGAGATCTCTAGGGTCCAGGTGTTGCAAAATCCCACGTCTCCTTTTCCGGCCGTAGCATGTATATCAATTCCCAACCGGCCGGTGCTGGACTTCCCTTCCAGAAACGGTACATGCCCGTGTGTTTCGGTGTATTCTAAGGTCACCCCCAAATACAAGGTGCCCGGAAGCAAGACAAAACCTTCTTCAGGAATTTCGAAATGGGTAATCTCGTTGTGTTTTTTGGCATCCAACTCGGCATCCTTATAGGTCGCCAGGTATTTTCCTAAGTGTACATCATAGGAGTTCGTGCCCAAGCATTTTCGGTCAAAAGGTTCAATGACAATCGTGCCCTTTTCAATCTCTTCTAAAATTCTCTTGTCTGATAAAATCATGTCTCGGTGGTAAGCCGCTGTTTGCTAGCGGGATTCAAAAATACATTATTCACCCAAATCCACCAAATACAGATCTCAACAGGTAATGTAGCGTTCTGTCGACGTCTTGAGCCGGTTAACAATACCGAAGCGCTCGCCGTTTTTTAATTTAATTATTTTTCATTAATATTGGCTTAACAACCAATGATTAACGATCACCCCCTATTATAATGAAGGAAAAGGTATCGCCCAAGCACTTATTTGCCAACCATTATAAGTCACTATGTTATTATGCATAGGATATGGTGAAGGACTCTGCCTTGGCAGAAGATTTAGTGCAAGATGCTTTTCTCGCCTATTGGGATCAACGGCACCGCATCAGCACCAACGAGGCGAGCATCAAATCGTTCTTATACACGTCCATTCGTCACGCGGTATACAATCTAGCTCGCCACCATAAAGTTGCTGAAAAATACCAGCAGCGGCACCCGTTGCATGACGTTGATGAAACCGATTACGAACACCAGATCATCATGGCGGAGTTGATGAGGGAACTACACCGACTGGTGGCCAACTTACCTCCTGCTTGCCAGCAAATTTTTCGCCTGAGCTATTTTGATGGGCTCAGCAATCAAGAAATTGCATCGGAGCTATCGCTGGCTCTTTCGACCGTCAAAACGCAAAAGCAACGTGCGCTCAAAGTCATTCGGCAGCATTTAAACCCCGAGTTGTTGCCCATCTTTTTGGCGATTTATTTTAATTGACTTTTTTTCACTTCCTTGTCATCCTTTTTCTTCGTTTGGGTTTCTTATGACTAAACCATGAAACTATCGAACGGTCAAGATCGAGGCCTTAATATCCCCGGAATGGCATATTCTCTTTAACAATAAATTAACTAATTAAAAACCTAAATTTATGAGACCTTTACGCTTGTGCTACTCTTTTCTTTCTCTCATTGCTTGTTTGTTCATGTTTGTATCATGTGAGAGAAACGACACGCCTACAATCATTGAATCACAGAAAACTTATGAAAAAGACACTAAATTACGAATGTCAATTCCTAAACCGTCAAATTCACAGGAAGTC
>DXCW01000132.1 GCA_019115805.1 Candidatus Sphingobacterium stercorigallinarum | reverse complement strand
GTCACCTGTCCGCTATATAAAATATCCATGGCATCGATAATCAGCGCACTATCGGAAGAGTTCTTTCCGCTGGTATAACTGTATTGTTGGATTGGGGAGATGGCGTTTTCCAGTAACACGGCTTTCCATCCCGATAATCTGGAATGCGTCCAATCTCCATATATTCGTTTTACGGTAGGTGTCCCACTTTTGGATATCTCTTCCAACATCTCTTGTACGCTGGCGTAGGGGACGTTATCCGCATCGATCAGCACTGCTAATTTATGGTCTTGCATATTCTAAAAATTCATTTTGTAGGTGATTGACCTCACCATCGGTACCGAACGGATTGGTGAAAAGCGGCAGTTGTTCCGATTGGCATCCCCATTCCGACCCGCTAAAAAGCAATTCGAAATAAAACAGGTTACTTCAGGCCACTGTACAGGTAAAAGAACAAGCGTTTTCCGCGTATTTCGCCTTCTAAACTGTCCCGTTTTCCGTTTTCCGATAGGTGTTAAAGATAACGAATCTGTGGAAAACGAGAGCGTCCGTTCCGAAATTAATTTGAATGTAGAACACGAGATGGCACGACATGCATGAAACGGGATGCCCTATTTGAGAAGCAGGACAGACTTATAAAAAGATTGATAATGCGATCATAAAACGCTATATTTAACATGCCAAATGGCTTTAGCCATTACCTAATCGCTATGAATCGACCATTTTACACCTGCTTCACGTTCACTCTTTTTTTCGCCGTCAACCTATTGTCTTCCTGCGCCGTGC
Organism: Candidatus Sphingobacterium stercorigallinarum; assembly: GCA_019115805.1. Classification (GTDB taxonomy): domain Bacteria; phylum Bacteroidota; class Bacteroidia; order Sphingobacteriales; family Sphingobacteriaceae; genus Sphingobacterium; species Sphingobacterium stercorigallinarum. The sequence goes on along the minus strand of DXCW01000132.1, from coordinate 14,530 downwards.
AGACCGCTCGTTCAGATCGTTCCGGCACGCAGCTCCAGCAGCTCCGCGGACAGGCTATAGCCCATTTCAGCCAGGATATCGACACCTTTAACAGTTACCCCGACCGACCCGATTCAGACGGTCCCTATCACGCCGGCAATAACAAAGATTTTTTAACGCAGAACGCTCCTTTGTTTTTTAGCTCGGACAGCGGAATCAACAAAGTATATAACTATCGGTGGTGGATGATCAGTAAGCACCTGAAAGAATATAAAGATCCCACTGATGGTAAACAGTATTGGGTGATTACGGAGTTTTTTGGACCGAGAAATTGGGCTACACGCAGTGGAGCGATTACCTGTCCTGCCGGACATCAATTTTATGATGTACGATGGCTGGGAGACCCGGCTTACTTGCGTTCCTACGCGGAATACTACATGAGCGGCAGCGCCGCTAAACTGATGCAGCGCGAGAACGAGAATTTTTTGACCCATTTATCGCGTCCCGAGAGTCATCACTTCTCCAGTTGGATGATTGACGGAATCGAGGCCTTCTTAAAAGTACATCCCGATCCTCAATGGACCGAAGAAATGCTGCCTTACATGGAGCAACATCAAGAGGTTTGGGACCGTCTATTCCGCGTGAACACTCCAAAAGCAGAAACGTATGGGCTGTACAAAATACTGGATCTGTACGACGGTATGGAGTTCAGTCTCTCGGCGCTACTCGGATTGATTGCTAGTCCAGGGGCGTATTCTCTATACACGCATGAGACCTGGCGCGAGCTGTACTTGGGTTGGGGCACCACCGATCAAGTGGCCCAGAGCCAAGCCTCGAAAGAATATCCGGAAGCGTTCCAGAAGGGCTACCCAGATTTCTATTTAGCCCGGCCATCAGTGAACGGGTATGCCTATGGTAATCTGCGTTCATTGGCCTCGCTTTATGCGCTGCTTCACCAGCAAAGTCCTCATGCCCCTTATGCGGAAAAAAGTCAAATATACCGATCCAAAGCGAGCGATTTGCAGAAACGGGTGATGGACGTGTTATGGAATAATGAGGATCAATTCTTCCATACCTACAGTGCTGGTGACAATGCCTACGGCATTCGAGACTACGAAGCTCGTGTCCGCGAGTCGGTGGGCTACACACCTTGGTATTTTCATATGATTCCGCAAGGTGAGCACAGCAAATATGCGCCGGCCTGGAAGATGTTGACCTCAAAGAAGGGGTTCCTTAATACACAAGGAATGACGACCGCTGAACGCCAACATCCGTATTACAACGAGCAGGCCTATGCCTGGAACGGAAGAGGTTGGCCGTTCCAAAATTCGGTGGTTTATAAAGCGTATGCCAATTATCTGCGCGATTATAAAACGACCGTTACCGCCGAAGAGCGCCAGGTACTCTATGACTATGTTGACAAACTTACCCGGATGCATAATCTCGATGCACCCAACATAGGTGAATGGTATATCCCGAGCGATGGCACGGAATTCGGTGGCGAAAAGGATTACTTTCATTCCACCTACCCTGACATTATTATCGATGATCTCATTGGTGTGAAAGCCACGCATCAGCACCAACTCATTATCGATCCTTTGCTCCCAGAAGCGCAGTGGACCCATTTCTACCTGGGCAATTTGAAATACCATGGGCATACCCTTGATCTTGCTTGGAATCGGGATTGGGATCCGGAAACGGCAGGTATGCAATCCGCGCTAAAAGTGTGGGTAAACGGTCAGCTCATCGCCAGTCAAGATCAGTTGAATGGCCGCATGGAGATCAATCTCCCAGAGCCCGCCCCGTGAACAGATGCATTCCGAGGCCTTAGTCTAGGGGAATTGCTCACCCCTTTCGTATCTGTTCAATCAGCTCCAATTTGGTCATACGATGCCGATTGTTTATTCCTATATCTTTAGCTTGTGCGAGCAGTTCTCTACGCGTTCGCTCCTCGAGTTTCTCCGAACGGGGTGTGAGTGTACCTGCGGCTTGTGCATTGGAGATGCGCGCTGCTTTCTCTTCGCTCATTCCTTGTGCTAACAAGGCTTCGTAGGTGTCCGGCTTCTTAATTTGGGGTCCGTGATTTTTAGCCATCTTTTTTAAGGACAAACAACAAGACGGGTGTTTTGTTTATCGTCCGCGCCCCAGTCGCTTATTTTAAGTTCCTTCGCCCGCACCATGTGGTCCCCAAGCTCGCCAGCACCACGCAACCTACCGATAACCATTGCAATAGGCTAAGCTGCTCAGATAGCAAAAGCAGTCCGGAAAGTGCAGCAAAAGCAGGTTGTAAACTGGTCAGAATGCTGAAGGTTTGCGTCGGTAATCGACTGATCGCGATCATATCCAGCGAGAACGGCAGCGCGGAGGAGAGAATGGCTACGCAAAGCGCTAAGAAAAAAACAGAAGAATTGACCTGTTGCAGCCCTCCATCGGCTAGTGCAAAAGGCATCACCAGAACACTCGCGATAACAAGACCCGCAGCAACCGCCTGCCGTCCGTCCAGTACCGCAGACACCTTACGCCCCATCACGATATATACCGCCCAAAATATTCCCGCCACTGAGGCCAATATCAGTCCCAGTACATCGGTATCCTGTTCTCCCCAGGGCACGATGAGTAAAATCCCTGCACAAGCTAGACTGGACCACAAAATATCCAACCATTTTCTCGAAAATAAAAAGGCTAGAAAAAGCGGTCCAATAAACTCTACGGTTACCCCCAAGCCCAGGGGGATGCGCTGTATCGCTATATAGAAGATGAGATTCATGGCTGCGATGCCAACACCATAGAATAGACAGTACAACCATTGCTGCGCGTTGAACTGCGTATAGTTTGGACGAACAATAAGATTGACCAATAGTGCCGCTAAACCAATACGCAAGGCGCTCGTGGAAACCGGACCAATGACCGGAAAAAGTTGCTTGGCAATAGAAGCGCCGCCTTGAACACAAATCATGGACAGCAAGGCGGCAGAAACCGCGAAATTTCGGGTACGGTGCATAGGAGAAAACACATGTTAATTAGCCGAGTTATTCACCCCCACTCCGCACACTTACGAGCACAAATCGCGGCTGAGCAAAATTAAGACTTCTTTTTTAGATTACAGCCCTAATTTGGAACTTTCAGCGGCCTATCTCCTGCATCGCGACGCTAATGTTGTTGCAATTGGTCGGCCAACATTTTCATGTAAAAACCGCCTACTACGCTTCGTGCTTTAAAATTTTCTCGTTTTCCGGTCACCGAATCATAAAAATCGTTTAACGGTACTCGGGAAGGGCCTTCCAGTACATGCCGATATAACGGACGAATCAAGGCCAGAAATTGGTCGGTTTTGGGTGCAAAACTGGCCGTCCATACAATCCAATCGTTCTTCGTATACGTTTTCCGACTGTCCAGCGGAATACCAAAACGATTGATCTTCGTCAGATAATAGTTTATTTCGGTGTCGTAAACGTGTTGCGGGAACAGGTCAAGCCCCAGCACTTTATCCCAAATTAAATTATATTTCTGGCTCCAGGTTTCTCGGTCGTCAAATGTTAGCGCATAATGGTCTCCTGCATCCGCCAGTTGCATCCACTGGGGAACCATCTCCTTGGCAATCGTCCGGTATTTTTGTGCGGTTTCCTTTTCTCCCAATACCTCCGCGATGTACGCGTAGCAGGCAATGCCCACAATGGCTTTTACCGACAGGTTGGCGTTGCGAGCAAGATGCCCAGCAAAATCATCGGTACACAATTGCTCCTTAGGGTCCAAGCCCTCTTGTACCAAATAATCGGCCCAGGTGGTCAACATTTTCCAATGCTTTTTAGCAAACTCGGCATGTCCGTTCACTTTGGTGATGGCGGCAGTCAAAATAATCATGTTACCCGATTCCTCGATCGGCATGGGCTCTCCATAGGTCTGTCCATTCGCTTTGGGATACGTTCCCAAATCATGTGCTGCCCAAGGATGGGGGTATTTCCCCGATTCACTAAAATAAAAGATTCCGGTCAACATCCCCTCCAATAGTTCCGGGTTATACAGTAAATATAGAGGCGCGGAGGGATAGGTGACGTCCACCGTATTGATGAAACCACCACTGTTATTTTCTTTAGACAACCACAGCACTTCGCCCTTTGGACTTTCCACTAAGGTATGCGCGGCAATACTTTGGCGATACGCCAATATGCAGAGGTGGGCATATTCTTCACCTCCCGAACGCAAGGCATCTTGGTAGACTTTATCGTCAAACTCACGACTTCTCTTCATCGTCTCTTGGTAGTCTGTAGCGGCTTGACGGAGCTGATCCTCCATGGTGCGATTACCCGTCCGGTTCCACCATGGACGGAGGTTTTCACCAAAATACTGTATCGAAAGCTCCTCATCATACCCCAATTCCACAAATTTCTCCACCGCTTGATCGCCCACACTTCCAAAGGGGATTTCGGTGTTTAACCAAAGTGATCGGCCTTCAAGTGTAGTGGGCTTCGCCCCGGTACGGGCGTTTGCGATCGCCAAGTGATCGTGACTCACAGACTGTACCGCACCGGCGTCCTGTGATGTAGCGACATAGAAATACCCCCAGTCTATACGCATGTCATCTGCGCCCTTTTCCAAAATAGGTTGTGCTACGGTTCCTGTTTTTAATATCGATAATCCGTCAGATGAATACGATTCGGCTCGCACCTCTTGATGAGGCTGGTAGACTGCAATATCGGATGAGGCACTAAAATAAACGTTCACTTCGTGCGATTTTTGATCATTCGCGATTACACGATAACTGATATAAGATACCGGACGTGCCAGAAGATCCAAATCGTCCATCAAAAGTGGCGAGGTAAAGGTCACCTCCAAATCAATCCCCCCAGCCGTGAATTGATAAACCGTGCGCGTGGCGTTCACTTGCACATCGGTTTGCTCGGCTAAGGCGATGCTGGAGCCCTGAGTTTCGATCCGATCCACTAAACCGAAATCCAAAAAGCGCCCACCCGCGGTATTAGCCAATTCAATAGCCAACACATTCGCACCTTCGCGCAAGGCGCCGGAATCCACAGCAATGTATTCAAATCCTGAGGTCCACCCTTCCTGCTGATAAATCCGTTTACCGTTTAAATACACCTGAATATTATCATCGTGATTCAATTTCAAGAGCAACTCGTTGATTTCTGCTATGTTGGCTAGATCAAAGGTTCTACGCACCCAAATTTGATCCGATTCCCATCTGGTATTGCTGAATTCCTGGTCGCCAATCGGTGCAGCACCGGTCTGCCAGTCAGCGGTCGAATAGTCCAACGCCGTCCAGTCGCCCTGCGGTTTTCTCTCGGTATAATGGACCTGATATTCGGCATCGTGACTGGTTTCCAATATCGTCTTATAATCCGGGGGCGTTTGTCCAAGAAAACGATAAATTTGATCGTCTACCTGAATGAAGCCCAATAAGGAATGTGCTGCATCCGTCCAATGCGTTGTACTCGACTGATGCAGAAGATCGGTATAGGACCAAATACTAAAATTGGGATTGTGTGTGATCAGTGGATAGGCTGCTGCCTGCCGTTCTTGAGCCTGACTGTTCGTCCATCCCTGCAGCCCCATTAGCAGTCCGATTAACACATATAAATACGTATGTCTTTTCATTTTCAAGGTATTGGGTTTTTTAAAGGACCTAAAAGTAGGAAAAAGTAACTTGCCAACCTATCGATTTCATATCAAAAAACAGCAGAATTGTCTCAGCGGCTTACCGGTTTCATTAGTCCAATAAGAATGCGTATATTAGCGGTGCTTTAGGGGTGTCTGCGGGATCGCAGGCTGAGATTTACCCTTAGAACCTGATCTAGATCATACTAGCGTAGGGAAAAGTAACGGCCTGCCATACGATTCAACATCGATAGTAGCCATTCCTAAAGCAACAAGCTGATAAAAGCTTTACGCTAAAACTTTATTAGGAATGGAACTTTTCATCAACAACAAATCAACACATTTTCAGACAGCTCCTGCGCATTTAAAACAAGTGATTGCATCGCAGCTGAACGGCGCTACCTCAGGCATTGCAGTAGCGTTAAACAATCAAGTCATCCCGGAAGCCCGCTGGGAAAGCACGCGGCTAACCAGTGGAGATCAAATTTTGATCATTACCGCCACTCAAGGAGGTTAGGATGAGCGCTATCTTACATCCGCGGACATCCTCCAAGCCTGTTCTAGTCGTGGTCGTGTCTCTAGGTTCCTTCATCAATGACGAGGCGCTGCTCATCAATGCGATGTTCGAGTGCGGGCTGGACATCTATCATTTGCGCAAACATGAGGCGAGCGCGGAGCAAATAAACGGCTTTATGCAGCAAATCGCCCCTGCATACCGCGACAAAATAGCCGTACACCAATGCCATAATCATCCGATACCATCGGGAGTCAAACGCTTGCATTACCCCGCCCGAGCACGTCCTCCCCGGGATGCGCTTCGGAGGAGTCCTTATATCGTGTCGACCTCATGCCATAGTATGAATGAATATCAGCATCTAGAGTCCGGCTGGAGCTACGCCTTTATCAGCCCTATTTTCCCGAGCATATCAAAGCCCGGTTACGGCACGGACTCTCACATCGATTTGCCATTTCCGGCCGAACAGGCAAACGGCATTAAGCGTATTGCTTTGGGAGGACTTAAGAAAGAAAACCTGGAAAAACTAGTCGGTTGCGGAGCAGACGGTGTGGCGTTTAGAGGCGCCGTATGGCAGGCTCCCGATCCGGTGGCGTATCTCGGTTCGTGTATATCATCATTAACTCATTTAACCCGTTGCGATGCCTAAGCTTAGTCCCCTACAATACATTTCCAGTGGCGTTACTTACGCCGATCAGCTTCGGCAGGTACAACAGGCTCTTGACTATGGGGCGGACTGGATCCAACTCCGTTGGAAAGAAGGCACGCCAAAAGCATTGATCCAGTTAGCCGAAGAACTGCGGATACTTACCCGCAATTATAAGGCGCGATTAATCATTAACGACAAACTCGAACTCGCGGAGTTTGTGGATGCAGACGGGCTTCATTTAGGTCTAAATGATGGTGCGATTGCCGAAGCGCGAAAGAAACTTGGCGCACATAAAATCATTGGTGGTACGGCCAATACCTTAGCACACGTTAAGCAACGAATCGCCGAAAACTGCGATTATATTGGGCTGGGCCCGCTTCGGTTCACCTCCACCAAACGCCAGTTGAGTCCCGTCTTAGGACTGATTGGGTACCGCAGTATTTTTCAAGGGCTGCAACAGTGCTCCATTTCTAGTCCACCCGTCTACGCCATTGGGGGGATATGCGCATCAGACCTTATCCCCCTGCTACAAACAGGCGTCTATGGTGTAGCGGTTTCCTCGATCATTAATGAAGATCCCAATTGTATACAAATTATTAAGAAAAACTATGACAAGTACCTTACAGATAGCCAATAAAACATTCCGTTCCCGTTTATTTTTAGGAACTGGAAAATTCGGAAACCTCGATGGGATGAATAAGGCCATTACCCGATCGCAAACGCAATTGGTGACCATGGCTTTAAAGCGGGTTGACTTTCAAAACCAGAACGATGAATTGCTATCGTTTCTTCAGATTCCTGAGGTCGATTTGCTTCCGAACACCTCTGGTGCTCGGAATGCCAGCGAAGCGGTTCTTGCCGCTCAGCTCGCTCGTGAAGCCATACAAACCAACTGGATAAAATTAGAGATTCATCCTGACCCTCGTTATTTAATGCCGGATCCGATCGAAACGCTCCAAGCGACCCAGCAATTGGCGGCCATGGGGTTTATAGTACTGCCTTATATCCATGCAGATCCGGTACTGTGCAAACGACTGGAAGAAGCAGGGAGTAGCGCCGTTATGCCGCTGGGCGCTCCGATTGGTAGCAACAAAGGTCTCCGCACTCGCGATTTTTTAGAAATCATCATTGAACAGAGTCAAGTTCCCGTGATCGTGGACGCGGGCATTGGTGCCCCATCGGATGCCGCCTTGGCCATGGAGTTGGGGGCAGACGCCGTATTGGTCAACACCGCAATTGCTGCGGCTAGCGACCCTATTGAAATGGCCGAGGCCTTTCGATTAGCGGTAATTAGCGGCCGACTGGCTTATGAATCCGGGCTCGCACCGAAAAGTTCGGCTGCTTCCTCATCCCCTTTAACCGAATTCTTAATCGACTGACTATGAACATTAAAAATCATTTGACACGCTATTCCTGGCAGCAGGTGACGGACTGGATTGAAGCGCACACAGCCCGGGATGTCGAGCAGGCTTTACGAAAGAAAAAACGCTCCGTTCGTGATTTCCTTACGTTAGTTTCTCCGGCAGCAGAGCCTTATTTAGAGCAAATGGCTCAGCTCTCACAGCAGATCACCCAACAACGATTCGGACGCACCATTCAGCTGTTTGCTCCGCTATACGTCAGCAACGAGTGTCAAAACATCTGCACCTACTGTGGCTTCAGTATGGACAATCGAATCAAACGTAAAACACTTTCCAAATCCGAACTTCTTTTGGAAGCCATGGCGCTTAAAGCGATGGGGGTAAACCACGTACTACTGGTTGCAGGCGAGGCCAACAAAACGGTGGGTATCGATTACTTCCTGACAGCGATCGACTTGCTGCGGCCTTATTTTGTTAATATTTCTATTGAAGTCCAGCCCTTGTCTACCAACGAATACAAGCAGCTCTATCAAGCAGGCGTGTACTCTGTACTGGTGTATCAGGAAACATATCACCGAGAAGTATATCGCCGGTACCATCCCAAGGGCAAAAAGTCAAACTTTGATTTCAGACTCGAAACACCCGATCGGATCGGGGAAGCGCACATCCATAAAATTGGACTTGGTGTGTTGCTGGGCCTAGAAGACTGGCGAGTCGATAGCTTTTACAACGCCGTACATATTGACTATTTACAGCGCAAATATTGGCGGTCGCGCTATTCCGTCTCCTTCCCTCGACTACGCCCTGCTGAAGGAACAGAAGGCCCAAATTTTGTGATGAAAGATCGTCACCTGCTGCAGTTGATTTGCGCCTACCGAATTTGGAATCCGGATTTGGAAATCTCGCTTTCGACCCGCGAACACGAGGTGTTTCGTGATCATGTGATTCCACTGGGTATTACTTCGATGAGTGCGGCATCAAAAACAAATCCTGGTGGCTACGTAGTGGATCCACAATCACTTGAGCAGTTCGAAATTTCGGACGAACGTAGTATGGATTCGATCCGCACACAAATCCGCAATCTAGGCTATGATCCGGTTATGAAAGATTGGGAAAGTTGCTTTGCACAAGGTCATATTTGAAATGGAAACGACGTTTAGCAGGTACAGTCGACAAATTTTCATCGAAGAGGTCGGGGTTCAAGGACAGCGGGCGATCATGGGGGCGCGCGTCCTGGTAATTGGCGCGGGAGGATTAGGCTCTCCGGTTATCCAATACCTGGCAGCCGCAGGCGTTGGGCATCTCGCAGTCGTCGATTTCGACAAACTGGAATTGCACAATTTGAACCGACAAGTGATATACAACGAACAGCAGGTGGGCCAATACAAGGTCGATAACGCAGATGGCTTCGTCAGAGGGTTAAACTCGAGCATAGATTTCCGACCGATCCGGGAGCAGCTAAACGCTAGCAATGCCAAGCAGATCATTCAAGCGTACGACATCATCGTTGAAGGATCCGATAATTTTGAGACCCGTTATTTGGTTAACGATACCTGCGTACAGCTCAACAAGGTGCTCGTCTATGGAAGCATCTTTGCTTTCCAAGGTCAGCTTGCCGTATTCAATCATCAAGGCAGCAAGCACTTACGCCACCTCTTCCCTGCTCCACCAGCGGAACACGAGCGTCAGACCTGCGACCAATTCGGCGTATTTGGGCCACTCCCCGGCGTGATCGGAAGCATGATGGCTATGCAGGTGTTAAAAATTATTGTAGGTCTGCCTGTGCGCACCAATCAGCTCACGGTAGTGGATTTGAAAGACTGGCACTTTCAACAGATCGACTTCTAATCATTGGTCCGTGTAATACGATTCGGAAACTGCATTTTTCCGATGATTGCTTATCGAAAACAAACCTGTTTTGCGTAACTTGAACGTTTAAATCGATAACGGCGTATGACAAGAACGATTCGAGTAGATCAGCAAATCAGTTTAAAGGCATTGGTTCCTAGCGATGCAATGACCATTTATAAAATAACCGACCAACAGCGGGACTATTTGGGGGAGTGGTTGCCTTTCGTACAATTCACCAATTGTGTTCAGGATACCCGAGAATTTGTCGAAATCGCTATAGAAGACAGAGAACTGAACAAAGACTTTGTTTACAAAATTTGTCTAGAAGGCAGGTTGATTGGGTTAATCGGTACCAAGAGAACCGATTATCTGAACAAAAACACGGAACTGGGGTATTGGCTCTCTCAATCGCATCAGCAAAAGGGCGTAATGACCCGATCGCTGGTTAGTCTATTATCGCATCTTTTTCAAGAGTGTCGTTTGGAACGTGTAGAAATTTGCTGCGCGTCAAAAAACAGAAAAAGTATCGCAGTGGCCGAGCGCTTGGGGTTTACTTTGGAGGGCGTCAAACGGAACGGGGAATGGGTCGGAGAAAACACCTATAGGGATCTCAAGGTGTTTAGTTTATTGCAGTCAGAGTATCAAACGCTGCACAAACATCACTCCTTCAAAAACACCCAATAAAACCGTCTAGACTTCGGCACTTCGCGTCAAAAGGCTAAGCCAAATTCGCCGAGTGTCTATGCATGAATTCTGAGGGAGACCGGTGTAAAATATGTTTGAACACTCTATTGAAATGAACCACGGTATTGAATCCACACTGATAAGCTACCTCCGAAATGTTTTCTGTCGAACGATTAATCAGGAGCTGACACGCTTTTTCAATTCGTATTTCATTTAAAAAAGTCACATAGGTCTTCATCGTGTGTTTTTTAAAATACTTGCAAAATGCGGAAGGTGTCATGTGGATCAATCGAGCCACTTCATCAATGCTAATTTCCCGATTGTAATGTTCAAGTGAGTGCCGTAGCACCGTATTAATCCGCACGCCCACCTTATCGTTAAAATGCGCCTCTTGCAAACCCGAGTACAACGATGTCATATGTGGTTCGTTCCGGGCTAGAAAATTGAATATTTCCAATACACTCACCAGTTTTATAAGACCATCTTGTTTCATTAATGCTCTAAAAAAAGGGAGACACGTTTCACTACGCAGGGGCGATAGTTTTTTACTCGACGCTAAAGACGAAAAAAAGGTGCGGATTTCTGTAATTTCCTGCAACTTAAAAAGGGCTTGCAACTTTTCAAAAGCCACAAAAATATGAATCACATGAATCCGTTCGTGTTGCGCGCCTTCTTTGATAAAAATATGAGGGTCGTTCGCCTTTAGTATATAAATCTCGTTTTCGAAAAAAGGCTGAATCAAGTTTCCGATGACCACCGAACCCCTGCCGTTTAGAATATAGGTGATTTGAATTTCTTCATGTCGATGATAGTGTCGATAAAAATCCTCACGTGTATCCTCTTGAATATAAAACGAGCCAGTCCCCAGTGCAGGTATGGTAAACTCAATCGGGAAGCGAGTTTCCTTACTTTTTAATACGTCCATCGTTTGCATTAATTTGTAAAAATTGGTCGTTGCTATCAGCTACAATTCGCCAGCGCAAAACTATCATTTTTCCACACCGGTAAAAATGCACATGCCGGCGACAGGCTTATCTATCATATTCGCTGTACCAAAGTGATTCGCAGTACGCGACTGCATGAGGAGACGTATTCCTATCCCAGATCCTGGAACCCATTCTTCAAAGGGCGGTTTGGGCAATCGTTTTTTTATCTCGCAGTCTGATCCAGCGTCACTCCGCTTAAGTAAATATATAAAAATCTTTAGACTATCATAAATATTGCGCTATGGCATTCCCCTTCTCTGTTTATGGCATCGTTTCGCGACTTTTTATGACGCATTAGCCTTTAGAGGGACGCCTACGGCGAGTCTGCGCCAACCCCAAGCTTCTCGCAATAAATGCTATCCGCCGATTTTTTTATAAAGTTGACATCCAATGCCGTGTTTTAAAGCTATATTTGTTCAAGTGATGTCGATTGAAGTCCAGGTCGGCATTGAATCTCTTTTTACATCGAAAAAAAACAAATGGTAAAAGAAATACTCTTTGTGGGAGCTGGCGGCGCATTAGGAAGCGTCCTACGGTACGGGACCGGACAGCTCATCGACACATACTTTCCAGGCCGATTCCCCTTGGCCACACTTGGCATCAACATTTTCGGTTGTTTTATCATCGGTGTATTGATGGCCTATTTTCTTGAGCAGCAACAGGCTCACCATGCTCGATTGTTTTTGATCACCGGATTCTGTGGGGGCTATACCACGTTTTCCGCCTTCGCTGCCGAAAATCTTGATTTGATCCAGCAGGGACAGTTGATCTCCGCCATGTTTTATATTTTTCTAAGTGTTATAGTCGGTATCGCTGCAGTGTGGGCCGGCTTGTTTGCCTTCCGACTGATGGGTTAAAGCGGAATGCCGATATCCTCAGCGATTAGGCACCGCACGATCCGCATCCTGCCCGCCACTTACTAGTTCGGAATGCAATACACGATTCTCCACTTGTTGACCGGGATTTTTAATCAGTTCTACCACCGTATTAACGCTGGCTTTTGCCAATTGATCTATAGGTTGGCGAACATGGGTGATGGGATGCTCAAAAAAGTCATATACTTCGCTGGAATCAAAACAACTTACATTCATATCTTTCGGGATACGCACGTTGTGCTGACGTAAGTATTTAAGTCCCGCAACGGACAGTGTATTGGTCGCAAATACGATCGCGTCGACCCGATCCTGAGCCAATATTTCACCGATGGTATCGCCAAGCTCGATATGTTGTTTGGCGTAATGGATCTTAAAGATCTCCGATTTTATCTCGCGACTGGCTTCCTTAAAACCCGCTTCCCGGTCACGCATATGTCTCAGATTACTTTCATAGGAAATATAGGCGATATGTTTGTAACCTTGTTGCACTAAATGGGTCACCGCATTTCGCATGGATTCTAAATTATCAGTAACGACGTAGCTCGATTTTACGCTATTGAAATGACGGTCTATTAAGCAAATAGGGATCCCTAAGGAAAGGATATAAGAAACAGTTTCTTCGGAATGCTCTGCGGGAGAAATGATGAAACCATCGACCTGCCTTTTGACGAACACATCGACTAATTTCTTTAATTTCTCAGCGCTTTCATCTGAACTTCCAATGATAGTAGTCAGACCAAATCGGCTCGCTTCGTCTTCTACGCCTCGAGCTATGGAGGCAAAAAATGGATTTGAAATATCTGCTACAATGAGGCCAATAGTATTGGTTTTCCCTGTTTTTAAGCTTTTCGCGATATGGTTGGGTTGATAATTCAACGCCTCGGCTGCCTGCCGGATTTTTTCAGCGGTGGCCTTCCCCACACGTCCCTTCTCTTCGTTGCCGCTCAACACGTAGGACACTAAGGCTGTGGATACGCCTACACGCTGAGCTATGTCTTTTAATGACACCTTTTTCACCATGGTGTAAATATATAATTAATAATTCAACAACAAATGCACCTTAAAATCAGAAGATATCTCCCCAATGATCAATCATCCGATTGACCGCCTCTGCGGCGGCACCGTTCCCCCAATCGTAAATCGTAAATTCACCGATCCCAATTCCTTGCGAACTGGTCAGACCGTCGTGACCGTAATTCTCCATCATAAAACCGTAATCCTCGGGGCCTAAAAACGGCCAACGATACTCCCATTGTGTTTTGGTTTCTTGATTTTCTTCACAATACATCAAGACAAAAGAGGCGCGTATAGCAGCGACAGCCCGCTGCACGTAATCGGGCCGATCCAGTGCTTGACCATATTCCATAATCAATTCCGCAAACAAACTTTGTCTAGAGTCACTCCATTCGGCATCGCCATTCATAACCGCGAAACCACCCAACGCTCGGATATGGATAAAAGAGGGTTGCCAAACTGCTTGCCACATCAACAGCTCATCGAGTACCCGCTGTCCTTGGTTCAGAAAACGGGCGTCATTGGTGGTCTTGTATGCCTGCATATAAGCCTGTGCGGTATAGTACATACTCAATGTATTTTGTTTATGCATTTGGTTTCGTGGAAATTTCTTACCTAGGTGATCTTGACCAAATCGGCTGCAAGACCAATACGTTTCGAAATCTTCCCACCGCCCTTGCTTAACGATTTCCGCTTCCACACTGCTTAAAGCACGTAAGGCTGCTGTTTTATGCCGGTCCTCGTCGGTAATCTCGTAAAGCTTCAGTAGAAACGTGACCGTCATTGCTGTTTCTGGAGAACGACTAAGCACTTCCAAATCCGCTAAACTCTCCTGATCCAGCCACGCCGGAAAGAAGCCATCCCTGCGCTGTATCGCAAGAACCCCTTCCGCATATCGGCGTGCATACTGCAACAATCTGTCATCCGCGTCCAACTCGGTATACCAATCGAGCATGAGTAGCGCCGTGTAACTCATATCTAAGATATGATAGGGTGCCTCTTTC
>DXCW01000131.1 GCA_019115805.1 Candidatus Sphingobacterium stercorigallinarum | reverse complement strand
CATGGCCATTCTATGGTCCTCATATGTGTCAAAGCACAAATCCCCTGGATCGGCCACCTGTTTTGTGTCTAAGTAATAAACACCAGGTTCTTTTTCACTTAATGTAGCTCCAAATTTTCCGATTTCCGTTTGGAGCGCTAAAATACGGTCAGTTTCTTTGATCTTAAGTGTTTCTAAGCCGGTAAATGCGACATCCCGTTTCAACGCGGCGGCTACTACAACCACTGTTTGCGCAAGATCCGGACATTGTTTGAAGTCGAATAGCACTTGATCGGATGGTGATGCTGCCTTTCGAATATGAAGGCCGTCCGATTCAAATGACGAAACTACTCCAAAATGCGCCATGATATCGACGATCGCAATGTCTCCCTGAAGACTGTTGGGCTTCAACCCTGGTAAAATCAAGTTTCCTTCCTTAGACAACGCTACGATGGCATACCAATACGAAGCCGCACTCCAATCGGGTTCTACTACGACAGTCGATTGTTGAAATTCCTGAGGCGCAATGCTAATCTCGTTTCCTTCAAATCTGCTGTCGATCCCACATTCTTTTAAAATAGAAAGTGTCATCGTGACGTAGGGTCTGGACGTAAGCTCGCCTTCGATTTCTATATGTAAGCCGTTCTCGAGCGCTGGTGCAACGAGTAGGAGTGAGGAAATGTATTGACTACTGATGTCCCCTTTTATCGTGATTCGATTGGTTTTTTGGACCATACCGCCTTGGATAATTAATGGCGGAAACCCTTCCTGATTTTCATACTGAATGTGTGCACCGAGTTCATTTAACGCATCAACCAGAAGTCCGATGGGGCGTTGTTGCATGCGTTTGCTTCCTGTTAGTCGAAATTTTCCGTCGACTAAATTTAAATAGGAGCTAAGGAAACGCATTGCCGTGCCGGCGGGGCCGATATCTACCGTTTGCAATGTCCCGTCTGATTGCGCAACCGCTTGCAAGGCGCGTGATAAGGTAACGGTGTCGTCGGCAGCAGACAAATTTTCTACCTCAACCGTACCTTTAGCCAGCGCCTGTAGAATCAAGGCTCGATTACTCTCGGATTTCGACCCAGTTAGTTGTACACGACCCGAAACCTTTTGATTGGGATGCGTGACACGTACATTGTTCTGCATCATCACTACGCCTCCGCGACCGGTTTAATGTTCATGATTTCATTTTGCTTACGGATAGATTCGTTATGAAGCAGTTCGAGGTATTTTTTCATAAACTCTTCTCCTAAAGATAAAGCGGCACCCAATTTTACGCGCTTTTGAACGATTTCGTCCCAACGATTTACTTGTAAGATGGTCACATCATTATCTCGCTTGAATTCACCGATTTTCTCTGCAATTTTCATGCGGTCACCAATTTGTTTAATGATTTGGTCATCTAGCTGGTCAATTTGATTCCGGAACTCGGCCAGTTTATCCTCGAAGCCAGGGTTGTTTGATTCCGGTTTACGAATGGATAAGTTGTCTAACAATTCGGCTAACGCAGCGGGAGTGACTTGTTGCTTGGCATCGGTCCATGCGACAGAGGGATCAATATGCGACTCCACGATTAAGCCCTGCATGTCCATGTCCATCGCCTTTTGTGTGACATAAGGGATCAACTCTCTGTTCCCACAAATGTGGCTTGGGTCATTGATGATCGGTAGTTCCGGAGCAATTGTTTTTAGCTGAATAGCAATATCCCACATCGGTTCGTTGCGGAATGCGGTCTTTTCGAAGGACGAGAATCCACGGTGTATTGCGGCCAGCTTCTTTATACCAGCTCTGTTTATACGTTCCAAGGCGCCGATCCACAGTGATAAGTCGGGATTCACCGGGTTTTTCACAATAACAGGAACGTCTACGCCTTGAAGGGCGTCAGCAATTTCTTGTACAGTGAACGGATTTGCCGTGGACCGAGCACCAATCCATAGGATATCAATACCGGCTGCTAGCGCTTCTTCCACATGCTTCGCAGTTGCCACTTCGGTAGCCGTTAATAACCCTGTTTCTTCTTTTGCTCTATTAAGCCATTGTAGGCCTACACTCCCAATGCCTTCGAATTCCCCGGGACGAGTCCGTGGCTTCCAGATGCCTGCACGCAAAACGTGCACCTTGCCTGTGTTGGCCAGAAGGTGCGCTGTCGATACGACCTGCTCTTCTGTTTCGGCGCTACATGGGCCAGCAATAATGAATGGTTTGCCGTCTGTCTCAACCCAAGAGCTAAGCGGCAGAATGTCTAATGAATGTTTCATCTTTATTGTTTAATTCTATTTTACAAATGTATTTGGTTCTACTATATTTTTTCGTTCTTAACGTATTCGCCCATGATGCTGAAATTAACCGTATGTTTAAGGACCTTACGGATGGCAGCATCGTAATCAGACTGTTTTTTCCATTCAACGTCTACATAAAAGTCGTATTCATTCCGGCGGCCCACTACCGGCATCGATTGGATTTTACTCAAATTGACATTCTGGTCTGCAAAGCATTGAAGAACAGCTGATAGTGCGCCGATAGCATGGGAAGTCTGAAACGATAGAGATGCTTTGTTAGCCTGTTTTTGCTCGATCAGCTCGTTGGATAAGATTAAAAAACGAGTCGAATTCTTTTTGTGCGTTTCAATTCGTTTTTCTACAATCTCCAATCCGTAGAGTGCGGCTGCGGCCTCACTAGCAATGGCAGCACTGTGAGTGAGTTTCTCTTCTTTTATCTTTTTTGCGCAGGCAGCAGTATCCATGCCTTCCTTGATCGTCCATTCTGGATGCTCGTTGAGGAATTCATCGCATTGTCTGATCGCAATAGGATGTGATTCTACGACTTGAATATCATCCAGTTTCACGCCTGGGAGCGCTAATAAATGCTGCTGAATATGCAAGTGAACTTCTCCAATAATATGGAACCTGTAGTCTCGGAGTAGGTTGTAGTTGGGAAGAATACTTCCAGCGATGGAATTCTCTATAGCCATGACCACGTTGTCGGCCTTTCCTTGTTTTAGCAATTCACAAGTTTGCTTGAACGAAGAACATTCTATAGTTTCTATGTCATTCCCGAAAAACTTATAGGCAGCTTCTTCGTGAAACGATGCCTTCACACCTTGAATCGCTATTTTTATTTTTTCACTCATGAATAGATGATCTGTACGTTTATACCAAAAAAAAGTCCCGAGCAATTGTTGTCGGGACTCTGATTATCTTATTTGATAAACTATATACTAGCCCCCGCTCTTATCGGTAAAATAAAAGTATCCAAAGTCGGTATAGTTATATAGTTTGTTCATTTCTCCTTTGTTGACATTCCAAATATAGAGTAAGAAAAATTACCAAACAAATATTTAATAAAAAAAATGATTTTTTTGTTGTTTTTGTTAGGTTTTAAGCTGTTAAATATTGCCTTTTTTTTGATATAAATGTGTCGTTTTATTCTTTGTTTTTTGAGGTGTATTTTATTGAATTTTAACAATAATTTCAGGTGTCGACTCGTGTTTTAATGGTTTATTGCTTCATAGAGCCGTTTTTATGGTTTATTATAGCATGTTTTTGTGTTCAAATTTTATGCGTTTTTTTTATTTATTTTAATGTGTTTTTGTTTATGTTTTTAGTGCCTTTTTATTTGATTATTTTCAGTTTTTAGTAGGTGGATTATTTCGTTTTTATACAGTCCTTAGTAGGATAAAAGAAGTGTTTCAGGTATTTGTGTGAACGATTACAGCGGTTGTTCTGTAAAAAGATATATTTGTAGCGATTAGTATAGCTTTATTCATCAGGTAGGCATTGCCTAATTTATATCATATGGTCTACGTACTCATTTCCGTGTTGTGCTCAGTAACCGTTTCGGTGCTCATCAAGTTGGCGCGCAGCCGATCGATTAATTATATGCAACTCATCGTTTGGAATTACCCCATAGCATTACTGATGACTTACCTGATACTTCGCCCCGATCGTGAACCTTGGCGTGCCGATTTACCCTGGAATTTGTATCTCCCATTAGGTCTATTGTTGCCTGCCATATTTGTTGTTACTGCCTTAGCGATACGATTTAGTGGGATAGTCCGGACCGAGATTGCACAACGACTTTCTCTATTTATCCCATTATTAGCTGCCTATTTCTGGATGGGGGAAACGCTTGTAACCGAGAAGTTGATTGGGATTGGAGTAGGAGTCATTGCCTTGGGCCTCTGCTTAGACTGGAAAGCCAGCCCGGCAGGAGGGGACCGCCGAAGTCAATTTTATCCCTTAATTGTGCTTGTGGGGATGGGGGTGATTGATGTGTTGTTTAAGCAGGTCGCACAGCATGGAACGATCACTTATATGGCGTCCTTGTGGATTGTGTTCACGCTAGCGTTGATCGTAGCCTTACTGTTTCTTGCTTATTTGCTAGTCCTGAAAAAGGAACGATTGGATCGAAAAGCGATAGGGTGGGGTGCAGTTTTAGGTCTTTTTAATTTCGGAAACATTGTGTTTTATATGAAGGCTCACCAAGCACTTCCGGATAGCCCATCCTTGGTTTTTACAGCAATGAATTTAGGCGTTATTGCGTTGGGAGCAGTAGTCGGAGTTCTGTTATTTAGAGAGAAGCTTAGTTTTTCAAATAAAATTGGGGTATTTTTGGCGATTGCATCTGTTTTATTAATAGCATATCTGTGAGTACTTCTGTCGATACATATAGGACAATCAAAACGCCTTCGGAAGGAATATTTAGAGACAAAGGTAGTAAGTTTATCGCCTACGCTTTTCCTTTCACCGAGGAGGAACAATTGAAAACGATATTAAATGAAGTCAAGGCGCTTCACCCCAAAGCGCGTCATCATTGCTGGGCGTATAGGCTCACTCCAGACCGCGCGGTTTATCGCATCAATGACGATGGGGAACCATCGGGAACAGCGGGTCGACCCATTTTGAATGTGATGTTATCCTTAGAGCTAACCAATGTGATTGTTGTCGTGGTCCGGTACTTTGGAGGAACCTTATTGGGGGTTCCCGGCTTGATCCATGCCTATAAGTCCGCGACTCAAGAGGCTTTGGGGGCTGCTCGGGTTGTGGAGAAAACCTTAGACGATATATACGCGATTGACTTTGACTATCTTCAGATGAATGAAGTGATGCGCGTTATCAAAGAATATGAATTGGAAATACTGTCTCAAGAATTCGATAATCGCTGTCAGATTACTTTATCTATTCGGCAACTGCAAGTGGACGAGGTTTTAGGGAAATTGGGGCATCTGCCTGAAGTCGAGACGACTTATAAGCGCACACAGTAGTACGATCTGCCCTATTAGTTGACGATGCCTGCCGATCCTTTTCTCGAGGAGTCGAACCGGAGCAAAATAAAGAGTAAAATCGTAAATGACCATAGCGATGAACCTCCATAGCTGATGAATGGTAACGGAATGCCAATAACGGGTACGATTCCAATGGTCATACCAATATTAATAAAGAAATGGAAAAATAAAATAGAAGCTACGCCGTACGCATAAATTCGTGCAAAAGCGGTCCGCTGTCGTTCAGCGATATTAACCAGACGCACCAATAGGATAATATATAAGCTGATCAATACCACTGCACCCACAAATCCCCACTCTTCTCCGACTGTGCAGAAGATAAAATCGGTACTTTGTTCAGGGACAAAATTATATTTAGTTTGCGTTCCTTGTAAGTAGCCCTTCCCTAACAATTGACCGGAACCGATCGCAATCATGGATTGGTTGAGATTGTATCCTTGTCCTCGGGGATCGTGCATCTTTCCCAGAATGACGTCTATTCGGTTCCGCTGGTGGGATTGCAAAAGGTTCTCGTAGGCAAAATCCACCGATAACACGTAGATACTGGAGCCGACAAAGATCAACAGCATATTAATTAGATACTTTCTTTTCTTACGCATTAAAAAGGCGAAGAAGCCGCAAATGGCGGCTAAGATGCTCACTAAAATCCATTGATTAAACAGTAAAGCGAGAACAAAAAGGAATATCGCTAAACCGGAAAAGATGAGGAAACCAGTTGGAAGGTAGCCTTCTCGGTAAAATACGAACACCAATGCAAAAAAGGCAAGTGCGGAGCCTGTATCGGGCTGTAACATCACCAGTGCGACGGGAAAAAGTACGATACTTACACCGATCAACAAGGTTTTTAAATTGGGCGTCTTATTGGTCTGGTTACTCAGATAGTAGGCCAATAACAAGCACGTGGCCAGTTTTCCAAATTCAGAAGGTTGAAGTCGAAAGCTTCCCAGTGGAATCCAAGCCTGATTCCCGCCTACATTTCTCCCCACAACCAGTACGGCAACCAGCAGTAGAATGACGACAATGTAGATAATAGGAGCCGAGGAGATGAAAAATCGGGAATCAATGATCAAAATACAGATTCCGATAATCAGTGCAGTGAAAATGTAAATGGATTGTTTCCCGTAATTTGTCGCTAGATTGAACAAACCAGGATTTTCAGGGTCGTAGACGGCTGCGTGAATATTGAACCAGCCAATCAGACATAACGCAAGCCAAATGGTGATGGTAATCCAATCGATTCGCCCGAAAAAGCTTTTCTTTTGCAGACTATTCACGGATCCCTCCAATCTGGCTGTGATGGATCAATAGTTCATTTTTGGTCTGAGCGAGACGTTTGGGATCGAGAGCAGTAGCAGACCGCTGTGCCGATTGATTATTCGTAGCGCTTTCCGATTTCTCCGACTCTTCTGGTTTTACCTTTGGTTTGGGGAGTAGATTTCCGTTATAAATCCGATCTTGGATATACTTAGGCAGGGTAATGGTATCTTTTAGATAACTTTCTACCATCATACTGGCAATAGGCGCAGCCCAGACGCCACCATAACCGGCGTTTTCTACAAATACGGCAATAGCGATTTTGGGATCCTCTCTAGGCGCAAAGGCGAAAAACACCGCGTGATTTTCCCCATGTGGATTTTGTACGGTTCCGGTCTTTCCACACATTTCTACTCCCTGAATTCTCGAAGCGGCGCCTGTACCACCTTGGTTCACGGCCTGACTCATGCCTTCGATTACAGGTTCGTAATATTTCGGATCGACACCAGCAAAAATTTTCTCAGTGAATTCCGGCTTCGCTATTTTTTTATCGCCAATTCCTTTAATCAAGTGCGGACGATAGTAATGTCCGCGGTTGGCGACAATCGCCATTAGATTGGCCATTTGCAAAGGTGTAATACCCAGTTCACCCTGACCGATTGAAAGAGAAATGTTAAAACCAGACCGCCACTTGTCGCTCCCATAACGCTTCGTATAAAAGTCCGACGTCGGTACCAATCCGGGTTTCTCCCCTGGCAGGTCGATACCTAGGGTGTGACCTAACCCCATTTTTCCCAAAGCCTCTCGCCATTGATCATACGCACTGGTGCTGCTCATGCCCCTGGAGTCAATCATTTTGGCAAAAACATATCCATAATAGGTATTGCATGAAGTGCGGATGGATTTTACTAAGCTGGTAGGGCCGTCTACGTGAGTGCAACGCATGATCGCTCGTCCACCACGGCCATAACGATATCCCCCTCCGCAATAGAATACGGTATTTTCATCAATCACTCCGGCCTGCTGAGCGATTAAAGCAGAAGCGACTTTAAATATGGATCCGGGTGGATAAGATGCTTGGATGGGCCGGATAAACATCGGCCGGTTCTCATCGTTCAATAACTTCATGTAGTTATTGCCTAAATCACGTCCGACCATCAGATTAGGATCGTATCCTGGGCTACTAACGAAACTTAAAATCTCCCCGGAAGAAGGTTCGATCGCGACCACCGAGCCCATTTTATTTTTCATTAATTTCTCCGCAAGAATTTGGAGGTCCTTGTCTAGAGAGGAGACAAGACCTTCCCCCGTTACGGCCAACGTGTCGTATTTGCCGTCCATGAAGCTTCCCTGCGGTCGATTCAACGCATCAACCATTTGGTTCTCAACGCCCCGCTTACCTCTGAGCAATTCTTCGTAAGACCGTTCTACGCCAGTGGCGCCGATATAGTCGCCCGGGCGATAAAAACCGTCCGATCTTTCAATGTCTTTTTGATTCACCTCTTGGATATAACCTAAAAACTGAGCAGCAATACTGTCAGGATAGCTTCTCACCGTACGGTTAAGTGCGTAAAAGCCGCGAAATTTGTAGAGGTGTTCTTGAAATTTTGCGTAAATATTGGACGAGACCTGTTTCATGAACTGGGACGCTCGATATGGCGAGTGTGCCTTGGCCTTGTTTAAGCGCACATTAAAATCAACCGTATCGATACCCAAAAGATCACACAAGAGCAGCGTGTCCAGTTCTTGGACTTCGCGCGGCGTTACCATGATGTCGTAAACCGGCTCATTTTGAACGAGAACTTGTCCGTTTCGATCCAATATAATGCCTCGCGCAGGATAGATAATCTTCTTGCGCATGACGTTGTTGTTCGCTGAAAGGAGGTAACGGTCATCGATGACTTGTATGTAAAAAAGTCTCGCGACTATAATCAGTGCGATTGCTATAAAAATACCTTGTATGACATACTTACGGTTGAAGTAACTGTTATTCATGTCCTAATCCCTGCCTTAATTACTCAACAAGCGCGATTTCCGTTTATAGATCAATATACTGATCAAAATGATCAGCAATATAGTAAAAATGCTACTGAATAATATAGTCATCGCCGTATTTGCGTAGTTGCTCAGGCTGAAATACTCCATGTGAAATAGTACTAGATGATGTACGAATGTCCCAATCGCAATATACGGGAGGTACCATTTGGTTCCCATATTTCCCAGCGCTGGCGTCTCAAACGAATTTTTTACGTCCACATCCAAGGTGATGTTATGGAAAAAGATACGAAACAGCGCTAATGCTGTACAGGCCGAGGCATGCAGTCCGATGGAATCGTAAAAAGCGTCCACCGTGAGTCCCGTTAAAAAAGACAACACGTACAGTATAAAGTTGGGCGTTCCGATCGGTAATAAAAAGACAATTAAAATATAAGGGAACGGACTAGCTAGATTATAATAGCCCATGTTTTTGAACAAGACGACTTGTGCCGCAATCAACACAATAAATCGAACCAAGTTAACCACAAACACCCTACCCATCGTTATCCTCCGTCATATCTTCCAATTCATTTTTTTCCTCTTCGTATAAATCCTTTACAATATAAACATGATGCAGATTACTGAAATCCGTTCGCAATTTAATTTGGATGTCTAAAAACGAACCGCCAGAGGAAATGTCGGTTTCACTGACACGGCCGACCTCGATGTCTTTTGGAAATAGTGAAAACCCAGAGGTGACCACTTTGTCTCCTTTTTTCGTGACGACATGATTCGGGATATCCTTGATGGTGGCAAACTGAGGGTCGATGTTGTTGCCCCATACTAAGGAACCGAAAACATTGGTACTATCTAAAGCCACGGATATTCTGGTGTCGGGGTGCAAAAGCGATTGCACGGTGCTGAAATGCGGCGAAACATTCAGAACGATTCCGACGACCCCAGTCGAGGTAATTACCCCTAATCCCTTTTCTACTCCATCGTTAGTACCTTTGTTTAAGGTGATGAAGTTGCTTTTTTGGTGCACGCTATTATTAACAACTTCCGCTACGGTGAACCGATAGCGATCAAAGTCAATGGAATCGCTGATCGCAATGGAATCGACTCCGTCTTGTAACAAAAGTGTTTGGAGCTGCTGACGCAGTCGTGCGTTTTCCGAGGCGAGACTCTTATTGGTTTCCTCAAGCGATAGGTAGCTTTTCCAAGAATTGAGGTGGTCGTAGATCGAGCCGACCAGGACGTTAGAGGAGTTAATAAATATGGATCGTTGAAAGCGATTGTGTCGAACCACTAAAAGCACAGAGGCAACAAAAAACAGAATAAACCAGAAAAAGGCATTATATCTGACCAAGAAAAGCCAAAGGTTCTTCATTTTATATGCGCTTGTTTAGTAACGCGCGATATCCCATGAATGACACATGATATCGCGTGTTGAACAAAATCTCAAGTATCGGTCCAATAGCGGCCGTTACTGCATCAAGAATTTAAAGCGTCCCGTGTTTTTAAGAGCAATCCCGGTTCCGCGGACGACAGCACGTAGCGGATCTTCGGCAACGTGTACAGGGAGTTTCGTTTTTGCTTGTATTCTTTTATCCAAGCCTCTTAGCAAGGCTCCGCCACCAGTGAGATAAATTCCGGTTTGATAAATATCTGCGGATAGTTCCGGCGGTGTAATTTCAAGTGCTTTTAGAATAGCCTCTTCAATCTTCGATATCGACTTATCTAAACAGTGTGCAATCTCTGTATAAGAAACCGTA
Source organism: Candidatus Sphingobacterium stercorigallinarum (assembly GCA_019115805.1). Taxonomy (GTDB): domain Bacteria; phylum Bacteroidota; class Bacteroidia; order Sphingobacteriales; family Sphingobacteriaceae; genus Sphingobacterium; species Sphingobacterium stercorigallinarum. The sequence goes on along the minus strand of DXCW01000131.1, from coordinate 21,488 downwards.
ATCTGTTTTGGAATACCGGTCATCAAATCTCGACCCTGTACGGCGAAATCTCCGGGAGGATCTTGTAATTCCGGGAGCGCGGCACCCACTTCAATCTTGATTTTCTCAGCGGTACGGTCGCCAATCATGATGTTATGTTGTCTCCGAATATATTGAACAATATCGGAATCAAAATTATCACCTGCCACTCGAATGGACTGATCGCAAACAATACCTGAAAGGGCTATAACGGCGATCTCAGTGGTTCCACCACCGATATCAATAATCATGTTGCCAACAGGCTCTTCTACATCAATTCCTATTCCCACAGCAGCAGCCATTGGTTCATGGATCAGGTACACTTCCTTGGCACCAGCTATCTCTGCCGAATCGCGTACGGCGCGCTTCTCCACCTCGGTAATACCAGATGGGATACAGACCACCATTCTTAATGAAGGGAAAAACCAGCTTTTACCTTTATTAATCAATTTAACCATGCCTCGGATCAGATGCTCTGCGGCGGAGAAGTCTGCTATTACTCCATCGCGCAAAGGTCGCACGGTCTTGATATTATCGTGTGTTTTTCCTTCCATTTGCATGGCCTGACGGCCAATTGCAATGACCTTATTTGTCGTTCGATCGAAAGCAACGATAGACGGCTCGTCAACCACTACTTTATCATTGTGAATGATTAGGGTGTTAGCTGTGCCTAAGTCAATAGCAACTTCTTGCGTAAACCAATTAAAAAGCCCCATTTAGATGTGAAGATGTTTGTTTAAATTTAATTGCAAACCTAATGAAAAAAAATCGTTTTTTCAGAAACCTGGCTTTATAAAAATCATCTTTTGTAGCGGGATATTTTGAAAGCTTATTTCCTGCCGAAATAAATGATTTTTTTACGTACTTATTGTATGCTGACGCCTATATAATAGTTGTAGGTGTCGGCTTTAAAACTACTCTTTTCCAATCCCGGGAATTGAAAAGTTTGAAAATTCGTGGTCGGTTGTATGCGCGTTGATTTTCCTTCTCCGTCCATAATATGTATGGGCATGTCAAATCCGTCTACTTCAGCGATCCAACGAATTAGAAATTCGCCCGGCTGTTCTTGGATGACTTCCAAAGTAGGAATCGATTGATGCTGGACGTATTGTTGAAATGTTTTCGATAAGTCGATGTCTATCTGGCTGTTGATATAACCAATGATGTCGTTGTAATCGACCGTTTGATGATAAAACGTTTTGTTCAACCCCCGTAGAATATGCCGCCATTTTTCATCGTCGTCAATTATCGTCCGAATCATATGGTGAAGTACCCCGCCTTTATTGTACATATCTCCCGATCCTTCTTTGTTGACATGGTACGGCCCTTGCAGCGGGGCGTTGTTTTGGATGCCGCGGCGATTGCCATTGACATATGCGGCACTGGCGCTCTTTCCATAAAAATAGTCGATAAAAAGAGCTTCCGAATAGTTGGTAAAGCTTTCGTGAATCCACATGTCAGCCAGGTCTTTTGCTGTAATATTATTGCCAAACCATTCGTGACCCGATTCATGAATAATGATGAAATCCCATTTTAGTCCCCAGCCACTTTGTGAGCCGTCTCTGCCCAAGTAACCATTCATATACTTGTTCCCGTAGGCAATACCGCTCTGATGTTCCATACCTAAATGTGCGGTTTCAATCAGCTTATATCCGTCTTCATAAAACGGATAAGGTCCAAACCAATGTTCGAAAGCCTCGAGCATACGGTGTGTGTTCTCTTTCAGATGATCGATTTGGTTTTGGTTTTCTCGCAGCACATAGTAATCTAACAAGAGAGGACCCGCTATACCCTTGTAGACCTCTCGAACATGGGCGTAGTCACCGATGTTTAAAGCGACATTGTAGTTGTTAATGGGGCTGCGCACTTTCCAATGATACTTGGTGTAACCTTCCCCAACCGGTTCGGTTTTGACCAATTGTCCGTTTGAAATATTCATGACCTGTGAGGGAACGGAGACAGAAATTAACATACTATCCACCTCGTCCGATTGATGATCCTTATTGGGCCACCAAACACTAGCGCCCAAACCTTGACAAGCGGTGGCAACCCAGGGATTTCCCTGACTATCGGTTTTCCAGTCAAATCCACCGTCCCACGGGGCTCTGGTCGCTTGAATTGGCTGCCCCGAATAGAACACACGAAACGAATCCACTTCGCCTTTCTCAATGGTCTCAGGGAATTCGACGAAGACCGCATTGAATTCACGAGAAAATGGTAAAGCTTGGCCTTTGTAATCAATTCGATCGACTGATAAATTGTCGAATAGGTCAAATTGCAACGAGTCAAAGGACTCGACGGCCGTGAATCGGAATAAATTGCTTCCGGTGAGGGATCGATTCTCGATATCAACTTGAATGTCGAGATGGTAATAATTTATATCGTAGCACGTCCTTAGGGGAGTCAATTCCCCACGTAAAGAATCGGCTTTGGTGTAGAGGTCTTTTGCTTGCATCAATTGCCCTAGTGCTGCGGTGATCGATACGGAAAAAAGCAAGACTGTTAAAATAAACTTTTGCATCTGTACAGCTTTTATGGTGAATACGTGGCTTTTCGGGTCTGGAAATACGCTGAAATTTCGTCCAAAGTTAGCGCGTTAAGACATTGTTTAGCTGTTAAACCGCCTTTCCTAGCTACTTGAACACCGTGATGCATATCGTAGAAGCCCGCTGTCCTATGGGCATCTGGGTTGATCGCTAATCGCACTCCTTTTTCCAGTGCGTATTGATGCCACCTCCAATCCAGGTCCAGACGTAGCGGGTTGGCATTGATCTCAATAATGACCTGATTTGCCGCGCAGGCGTCAATCACCTTTTTATAATCGATTGGATAGCCCGCTCGAGACAAAAGCAACCTACCCGTTGGATGTCCTAGGATAGTGGTGTAGGGGTTTTCAATCGCTTTAATAAGTCGCTGGGTCGCACGATCGCTGTCCATCTTCAGACCGCTATGAATGGAGGCTACCACGAAGTCGAAACCCGCCAGTATGTCATTTGGGTAATCCAGACCTCCGTCCGAAAGGATGTCCGACTCGATACCCTTGAATATTTTGAAGGGGCTGAGTTTCTCGTTCAGTACATCGATTTCTTGCCATTGAGCCTCGACCTCTTCGATCGTCAATCCGCCTGCGTATACAGCTGTTTTGGAATGGTCACATATACCCAAGTATTCGAGTTGCAATGTTTCCTTACAAAAACGGGCCATTTCTTCCAGCGTATTTACCCCATCGCTATAGGTGGAGTGATTGTGTAAGGTCCCTTTTAGATCGCTATATTGAATCAGCGTGGGAAGCTTACCGCTTTCAGCCCACTCGATTTCTTGATTTCCCTCACGCAACTCGGGCTCGATATAATCCATTTTTAGGGCACGATAGATTTTCTCTTCAGTTTCTAATGCTGGAATGCTTGCTCTTTTTTCTAAACCGGCTAGGTGAGACTCCGATCCGGTGGTCATCAGTAGGGTCTTTGCAAAGTCTTGCCTCGTGCATGAGGAGACCTCAAACGGAACGCCGTCTTTATCGCGAAATGTAATTGTTGCAGCATCGATATGAATATCGAATTCAAAATCTAGTGAGCGGATGGCTTGCTCTACTACTGACGGCGCTGCTGCGATAAGGATCTCAATTTTGTCCAATATTTCCGTTTTTCGACGGTAGGCCCCCGTGAAGCTGATTGAACAATCGGGAAGTGCCTGGTGAAGGGCATTGTGAACTTCTTCCGCCGGTCCGGCTACTTTGGCCCAATGAAACAGACCTTGGCTGGCCATACTGAATTCAATAGCCTTTTTGATTTCTTCTTGCGTTTTTAAACCAAATCCCTTCGCTTCAATGAGTCGGTTTTCATTGCAAGCATAAAACAATTCGCCTACGGATTCGATGTCTAAGGTCTTCCAAATCGTGAGGACTTTCTTAGGGCCGAGCCCTTTGATTTGCAAAAGCTCCAATACACCAGCGGGTGTTTTAGCTAGTAAGGCGTCTAGCTCCGGGAATGTGCCACTTGTGACGACTTGTATTATTTTTTCTGCGGTACTTTTGCCGATTTTATCTTGTTGACTCAGCGTTTCTAGATCCGCAGTGCGTGCAGGAAAAGGGAGTTTCTCAATGCGAAAGGCTGCAGTCGACATGGCGCGAGTCCGAAAACTATTTTCTTCATGTAATTCCATAAGCTTGGCGCATAATTTAAATACGCGAGCTATGTCTTTGTTCTCCATGTTTGGCTTGATTTTTTTTGATAAAAATACGAAAACTGAATGAGGAAAGAAGACTAGGAGATCTGAACCCCTGGATGAGGCATGATGGATCAACTAAATGGGGAAAGAAAAACCCCGTTGGCGGGGAGCCAGCGGGGTTTTAACCAAACCAATTATTAACCTAAATTATGAAATTATTTACTCTTGTTTTTGTTTTACTATTATCATAACGACTGAATGCAGCAATTCGTTTCAACGAAGGGTGAACCTTAACATTATTTAACAAGGCAGGGTGGGATGGGGGCGATAACCGAGTCGCGCTCTCAGGCTTTGCCGGTCTTCGGATCATCGAAGCGGTCTGATGCCATTTTTAAAAAAAAGTAACGGTTGATGAGGTGCCGAATCGCGAATAAGAATAACTATCTCTTGACATAGAGAACACAAGGCCGTAACACTCATGTCTGTTACGGCCTCGTGTTCCCCTATACGATTCGGTAGGGGAGCTTTCCTTGGAAACTGTATTAATTATCCTGAGCCGATGATTGCTCATCAGCAGTAGACGGTTCCGATGCGGGACGTTCGTATCGGTGTATAATAAGTCGAATCCCCGAGTTTTTAGTTAAAAACTTAATGGACCAGTTCACGAAGGTGACTACCCGGTTTCGGAATCCAAAAATAGATACCAAATGGACAAACATCCACGTGGTCCACGCTAAAAACCCTTTCATATGGAAATTGCCGATATCCACTACAGCGCGGCTACGTCCAATAGTAGCCATAGAGCCTTTATCAAAGTATTTGAAGTCTTCTGAACTCGAGTTGTTCATCCGATTAAGAATATGTTTTGCCACATAACTTCCTTGTTGTTGTGCAACGGGTGCAACGCCCGGTAAACCGCGCGGATTCTCTTCGGTGATCATAGCGGATACATCACCGATGGCATAAATGTTTTCCTCTCCTTCGACTTGACACTGAGGCGTGATCTTGATGCGGTTCCCACGTTGGATGAGCTCTGGGTTGATTCCTTCAGGCATTTGTCCCATGACACCAGCCCCCCAGATAACGGTTTTGGTGGCGATCTTTTCTCCTGAGGATAAGGTGACAGTATTTCCATCGTAGTCGGTTACCACCGTGCCGAGTATCGTCTTTACGCCAAGCTCCTTCAGGTAGTTTTCCGCATCCCGAGACGATTTTTCGGACAATGCGCCCAAGATTTTATCGGTCCCCTCGACAAGAAAAACTTTCATTTCGTAAGTCGATAGTTCGGGATAATCTTTTTTCAACATATGCTGTTGATATTCTGCTATAGCGCCCGAAAGCTCTACTCCAGTCGGTCCTCCGCCAACCACTACGAAATTCAAATAGCTTTCTCTATCGGATGCGTTTTTTCGCAAAACGGCTTCTTCTAGATTTTGTAACAAATAGCTTCTGATATTCAAGGCCTCGACTACGCTTTTCATCGGCAGCGCGTGACGCTCAACCTGCTTGTTTCCAAAGAAGTTCGACGTTGCGCCGGTGGCAATGACCAAGTAATCATAATCATAATCGCCAACTGAGGTACGAACCATTCGATTTTCGCTATCGATTTTGAGTACTTCTGCCAGACGGAATCGGAAATTATTCTGGTTCTTGAACATCTTCCGCAACGGAAAGGAAATAGAATCCGACGCTAGTGTTCCTGTTGCTACTTGATACATTAGCGGTTGAAAGGTATGGTAGTTGTTCCGGTCGATCAACAGGACTTCTACCTCCTTGTTTTTTAATTGTCGGGCGACCTCGACACCACCAAAACCGGCCCCGATAATGATCACTCTGGGGAAATTTCTTTCAGAACGATTAAGCAACATAGTCTGTCTTCAGTTATTACAATTCAAAATAAAGCACAAATATCCGACATTTTCTCTCATATTCCAGCAATTTGGCTTATTAAATTTAGAAATATCCCGAATTCGTCGAATTGGATTCTTATATCTATTTGTTAGTCAGCCGATTGACCCCTTTTTTATAAGTGTTAAAAATACACTATATCACCGTTTTTTTTTTATTGAAGGCTTCCTTTTAATTTAAGCGAGAGTCCTTGGTTTTCGTTGCGTAAATGAATCTGACACGCTAAGCGACTGTGATCGTCGGCATCGGGTAAGGTGTCGAGCATATCCAGTTCCTGCTCGGTCGCTTCGATCAAATGTTCCTGTCCCTGGAGGATTTCCACATGGCAGGTGGCACATAGCGCCATCCCACCGCAAGTCGCCAAAATATCGTACTCTTCGCCTTTTAAGACTTCCATTAAGCTGACATTAACGTCTGTAGGTATCTCTAGGGTTTGTCTGTCGCCATCGCGGTCTTCGACGTGAATTGTAATGATGTTTTCCATATTAGAAGGCATTAATTCCATTTACCGTAGTGTATTTAAAACTAAGTTTCTGATCCGGATAGACGTACTTAAAAGCACTTTGAGCCATCAGCGCAGCCTCATGATACCCGCATAAAATAAGCTTCAGCTTACCTGGGTACGTATTGATGTCGCCTATAGCGTAAATACGTTCTACACCCGTTGAATAATCGAAGGTGTCTACTTCAATCGCATTTTTGTCTATTTGGAGTCCCCAGTCTGCGATAGGGCCCAGCTTTGGACTCAAGCCATACAGAGGGATAAAGTGATCGGTATCTACTAAAATCGTTTCTTTGTTTTTGTTTTTTAATATGACAGACTCCAGTTGGCCATTTCCCTGTAGGGACTCCAACTGATGAGAGAGTAATAAATTGATTTTTCCTTGTTGTGCTAAATCAAACACTTTTTGGGCAGAATCAGGAGCGCCTCGAAAGCTGTCGCTACGGTGAACCAATGTTACTTTCTCGGCCAAATCACTTAAAAAAATGGTCCAGTCCAATGCCGAATCGCCGCCACCAGCAATGAGCAGGCGTTTCCCTTTGAATTGCTCGGGATCTTTGATCATATAATGCACCTGTTGTCCTTCATAGGTTTCCAAGTTATCGAGTGTAGGTTTTCGAGGCTCAAAACAGCCAAGTCCGCCCGCAATAACCACCACTTGCGTGTGTATTGTTGTTCCATCAGAACCCTTAACCCAATAGGAACCATCGTGCTGTTTTTCGAGCGACTCGACACGCTCTCCCAGCGTAAACGTCGGGGAAAACGGTTCAATTTGTTCCATTTGTCGGTCGATTAATTCCTGCGCAGTAATACTCGGATAACCTGGAATATCATATATAGGTTTGTGCGGATAGATCTCCGATAACTGCCCGCCGACTTGCGGCAGCACGTCGATCAGGTGGCAACGCATCTTTAATAAACCTGCTTCAAAGACTGCGAAGAGCCCTACGGGTCCCGCTCCGATAATACAAATGTCTGTCGTGATCATGATTTTTCTATATCTAAATTTTCGTAAATCGTTTTCAGTATCCGGGAGAAATGCTCGAAGTCCTCATCGGTTAAATTTTCCCAAGCTTTCATTCTGAACTCGGTTACTATTGGTGCTAACGTCTTTACCCGTTGTTGACCTAATGTGGTCAACTTCACGAATAGGCATCTCCGATCGGTGGGATGGGCAACTCGAGTGATGTACTCTTTCTTATCCAATAGATCCAGCATACGCGTCAACGTCGGTTGATCTTTTCCGCACCGTTCGGCCAGTTCTTTCTGAGTCTGGTTACCGCACTCGGAAAGGGTTTTTATGACACTCCATTGATCCACTGTTAAGTCGATACCTTCGTTCACAAAAGAAGCCTGAGCAAATTGTTTCACCCGTCGAGCGGTGCGCTCAAGAATAAACGAGTAATGGTTGAATTTTTCGTTTAGCATAACAATAATTAGTGCAACAACTAAATTACTGAATACAGCGAATAAAAAGAAAATTTATTAAAAAAATGACATGGCTATTATCGCTAATCCGTAGAGGGGTCGTGACGGCATGTGCACGTTGCCCAATCGATCAGCTGTGTATCCATTTGAAACTATATTCTTTTTCCGGAATCTTTAAACGATCTGCCAAACGAAGCAGGCGATCGGGCAAACGCATCAAATAATCTCGAGCTTTTTCACCTTGATCATTCAAACCGCTTACTTTGTCTATCTTCCAACCGGAAAGCAATTCTTTCAAGATATCTACATAATCCACAGCGGTATATACCCCCAGCCGTTGTGCCGCATCCGAGAAGTGAGCAAATGCACCGCCTTGTGGTTCGCCGGCCTCCCGTAGAAAGTGAGCGGGCATCACAATTTTCTTCCGCATCATATCTTCGAAGGCAATCATCACCTCACTGGGATCGACCGCGATAGCTTGGGAAATAAATGACATGTAAGCTTTGGCATGCCGTGCTTCATCGGCAGCAATCACCCCACACATTTTTGCTAGGAGCTTGTCTCCATTGTTCTTCGACATGGCAGCTACCCGGCGATGTGACACGTTCGTCGCTAATTCTTGAAATGAGGTGTAAATGAAATTTCGATACGGATCTGCGCCAGTCCCAATATCAAAGCCATCCTGGATCAGGTATTGTACTGAGATTTCAAATTGACGCATATCGATTCTGCCCGATAGATAAAGGTATTTGTTTAACAGGTCTCCATGCCTATTCTCTTCAGCAGTCCACGCTCGAACCCATTTCATCCATCCGCCTTGCTCGTTTTTATTTACGTCCTCTACCATGGTCAACCACGACTCATAAGTAGGCAGTGCTTCTTCTGTAACGGTATCTCCGATCAATACAGCTACCAAATCGTAGGGAAGTTCACGAGCACCTTCTTGTAGTTCTTGAACTTCTTGAAAAAAGGTGTCTCTTGAGGCATCAGGCAATAAGTCTGCGGGCTGCCACATTTGCTCGACAGGCTTAAGGTAGTTTGACATCTCATTGAGCATAAACGGCTCGAGATAGCTCATCACCTCTTTACGCGAGCCTTCCGGGAGATTTAAGGGTAGTTCTTGCATAATTCACTATAAAGTTACTAAAACGAATTTAATATACTTTTTTTTGTTTGAAAACGAGTTTCTATCGACTATTCTGACGAGAAAATAACAACACCGATAGGCGATATGTTTGTATTATATATTAACTTTGTTTAATATACAGACTATGATCGACTCGAAAACTCTAGATATTCAGTCCATTCGCGAGTCTTTTCCGATTCTGAAAAGAGAAGTTAATGGGCAACCTTTAATTTACTTGGATAACGGGGCAACCACGCAGAAGCCTCAGCAAGTGATTGACGCGATTTTTGAATATTATACACAAATGAATAGTAATGTACATCGAGGTGTGCATTACTTGAGCCAAATATCAACAGATGCCTTTGAGGTGACCCGGAAAAAAGTGCAAGATTTTATTCACGCAGCGCATGAGTATGAGATCATTGTGACCAAAGGTACCACTGAGGGGATCAATCTCATTGCGAATTGTTATGGTGAGGCATTCATTGAACAAGGCGATGAAGTGATTATTTCCGCGATGGAGCACCATTCCAATATTGTGCCCTGGCAGATGATATGCGAACGGAAAGGCGCCCAGTTGAAAGTGGTACCCATTGACGATCGAGGCGTGTTGGATATGGATAAGTACCGTGAAATGCTCAGTCCGCGAACGAAGATGGTGGCCATAACCTATGTTTCAAATGCACTTGGAACGATTAATCCGGTCCAGGAAATCATTGACCTGGCCCATCAGGTAGGGTCCCCGGTACTGATCGATGCGGCTCAGGCGGTACAACATATACCAGTAGATGTGCAGGCCTTAGATGTCGATTTTTTAGTGTTTTCGGGGCACAAAATGTACGGTCCGACTGGGGTAGGGGTATTGTACGGAAAGGAGTCTTGGCTCAATAAAATACCGCCTTACCAAGGGGGGGGAGACATGATTAAAGATGTCACTTTTGAAAAAACGACGTATAATGAACTTCCTTTTAAATTCGAAGCCGGAACGCCAAATATAGAGGCAGGGATTGCCCTGAATGCCGCCATCGATTTTATTGAGGGGCTGGGACTGGAGGCTATTCAGCAATACGAAGATGAACTGTTAGCCTATGGCACAGCGCAATTATCGAAGATTGAGGGATTGCGGTTTATAGGGACTTCCGAAGCTAAATCTTCCGTAATCTCGTTTGTCGTGGACGGTACGCACCCTTATGATATTGGTGTGATTTTGGATAAACTAGGAATTGCGGTGCGTACGGGGCATCATTGTGCGCAGCCTGTGATGGATCTGTATGGTATTCCCGGTACGGTACGGGCCAGTCTAGCTGTTTACAATACAAAAGAAGAAATAGACGCACTAGTACAAGGGGTAGAACGGGCTGTACGTATGTTGTTGTAACATGTGCTTCGGCTCACATGTAGATAGTAAAGCAGAATAAAGATAAGGCCCACCCATGAGGCTACAGTAAAGAAGATGACGATAAACGAAATACAAGACGAACTCATTGAAGACTTTTCCTTCTTTCAAGATTGGATGGAAAAATATGAATATATTATCCAGTTAGGGAAAGAGCTTCCGTTAATAGATGAGACGAACAAAAAAGATCAATACATTATTAAGGGCTGCCAATCTAAAGTCTGGTTATTCCCTGAAATGCGTGACGGTAAACTCTATTTTACAGCGGACAGCGATGCCATTATCACGAAAGGCTTAGTGAGCTTAATGGTCAAGGTGTTGTCAGGTCACACGCCTAAAGAAATTTATCAATCGGACTTGTACTTTATCGATCGTATCGGTCTTAAAGAGCATTTATCGCCAACGCGGGCGAACGGACTATTGTCAATGGTCAAACAAATGAAACTCTATGCGGCCGCTTTACAGGCTAAAGTATCTTAGTTACACTCGGATAAATTTAGACTTTACATCTTGGCCAAAGAATATTTCTGCTTTTTTGTCAAACTCATCGGCTTGATCTGTTGTATAGAAAGTTAGCAATCCTCCTGTTTTACACCGGTTCTTAATTTCAGGATGCCGTTCGAGATAATGTTGTAAACTTTCGGCGACTAGGGTGCCTTGTGAGACAATACGTACTTTCGGTGGAGCATATTGTTGAATCAGCGGGAGCAGTAGAGGATAGTGCGTACATGCCAAAAAAATAGCGTCCATTTCGGGTTGCCTGGCGAGCAACTCTTCCAGATCTCTTTTCACGAAGAAATGTGCGCCCGCGCTGTCTAAGTCATTATTTTCTACCAGCGGGACCCAAAAGGGGCAGGCTTGTTGGTGCACTTGAATAGTCGGGTGGAAACGCTGTATCTCCAATAAGTACGATTGGCTGTTGACGGTTCCAGGTGTGGCCAGTATGCCGACAACCTGATTGCTCGTGTACTGATCGATTACCTCAGCGGTAGGGCGAATGACGCCTAAAATCTTTTTTCCTTCTGGTAAATCATTGTGCTGCAAGGTGCGGAGTGCTTTAGCAGATGCCGTATTGCAAGCCAGAATAATCAGATTACATCCCATCTCGAACAGTTTTGATACACATTGTTTCGTATATTCATAGACGGTGTCGAATGAACGCGTACCGTAGGGGACACGGGCATTGTCACCTAAGTAAATGTAATCGTACTGGGGGAGTAGGTTGACGATTTCCTTAAAGACCGTCAGTCCGCCGAATCCAGAGTCGAATATGCCGATTGGGCCTTTTGGGAATACTGTTTTATCCATTGCTCTCTACCTTACCAACTACAAAGTTTAACTATTCCGGTTTCAAAAGCAAACGCAAGAGAAAAATTCTTACATAAAAAAGCCCTGCGATTTAAAATGTTTCAAAAGGTGGTGGCCTTTTGTACACAGTAGACCTTACAGGGCTTTATGATAGAAATCGATCTAAATTAGCCTTTTAGGAGATGCGGTTTTTCTTGGTATAACTTCCACATCAATTCACCGAATAAGGTGTTTGTCCAGGCAAACCAATGTCTGGTAAAGTTTTTTGGATCGTCTTTGTGAAACGATTCGTGCATAAAGCCTGTTCCACCGTGGGTGTTTTTAAGCATTTTTACGCAGTTCCGGATCTCTTGGTCATCGGTGGAGGTAAACGCTCTCATGATAATGGACATCGGCCAAATCATATCGTGACCGATATGCGGACCGCCAATACCTTCTCCGAATTTGCCTTTAAAAAAGAAAGGATTGTCTGCCGATAATACGAATGCCCTGGTACGTTGATAGACGTCATTGTTGATATCGACCGCTCCTAGATACGGTAGCGCAAGTAAACTCGGTACGTTCGCATCGTCCATGAGCAGCTGACCGCCGAAGCCATCGACTTCAAAAGCATATATTTTTCCGTGCTTCGGATGTTCTATAATTCCGTACTTATTTACCGCACCTTCCACTTCGTTAGCGAGCTGTTCGAGTTGCCCAGCAAGCGTATGGTTGTTTTTGACCTTCTTCAAAATTTCAGCCGACTGTCTTAGACTGACAATAGCGAAAAGATTAGAGGGAATTAAAAAACCGAATACGCTGGCGTCATCAGAAGGACGGAAGCTGGAAACGATTAAACCAACTGGATTCACGGGATACCCATAGCCATCAATCTGCAAGGTGTCAGAACCTCGGGAGGTAGTTCTTTCAAATTTGTAAGGCCCTAACCCGTCTTTTCGCTGTTGTTCTTTAAAGGTCCGTAATGTCAACTCCTGAGCTTTTACCCATGTGTCGTCAAATGGCGTGGTGTCGTCGGTTTCCTTCCAATAGTGGTAGGCTAGACGGATCGGGTAACAAAGCGAGTCAATCTCCCATTTCCGCTCATGCATGCCTGGCTTCATATCGGTGTGGTCGCTGAACCATTCTCCTCTTTTTTCAGGATCGTTGTAAAATGCGTTGGCGTAGGGGTCAATGTTGATGCACTCGGATTGCTTATTAATCAACCCCAATATCAGATCTTTAAGCCGAGCATCTTTATTCAGGAATTGAATGTATGGCCAAACTTGAGCGCTACTGTCGCGTAACCACATGGCGTCAATATCGCCTGTTATGACATAGGTCAATTTACGATTGGTAGTGGATTCGTCGAATACCGTAGTGTCCAGGGTATTAGGTAGACAATTGTGGAACAACCATCCCAGCTCTTTATCTGCAACATTCTTTTGGAATTCCTCAATCATATTCTCAACGAGTGGACTCGTGAAATGACGCTCATTTTCAGCAATTCGGACGACCGGAAAGTCTCGCTGATCGGTAGCGAACGCGAATTTACTGGCTAATGCTCCAGCTCCCAACAGAGCTGAATTTTGTAAAAATGTTCTCCTTTTCATAGAGTGTTGGTTATGCTTTTTAAAACAAAATCTTTCAGCAATATACAAATTGTGTACAAAAAAGTGATAAAAAAGACAAAACGTTTTAGCTGTGCTCTACCTACAGCAAGGCCATTAGCTGGTATTTAAATTCGATGTTTCTATTATTTAGGAATAAAATTTGCTACTATTGCGCAAACATGGCTAACAATTGTATGAATTTTACTTTTCGATACGCGCTGGGGATCGTGATGGGAATGGTATTAGTACCAGGCCTTCATGGTCAAGTGAAAAACCAACCCTATTCTTATCAGCATTATCAAAAATACGATGAAGAATTGTATTCGGTAGATACGCGCTACCATACCTCTTCTAAACCGCACTTGTTCCGCGGCAAACTGTTGGAAAAGATGGATTCGATCCAGTCTGTTTATCCCATTGATTCGGACAACTGGTTTTTGAGGAAGATATTCAATGAGCATTTGATTCAAGTAGAGAAAGAGGACCATACGTTTTATTTAGATGTGCTTCCCGATTTTTTAATTGGCTCGGAACTGATTGATGCAGACAAACGAACCACTTGGCTCAATACAAGAGGAATTCAGGCAGGAGTGACCATTGGTGATAAGTTTACTTTTTACGGAAACTTTTTTGAGAACCAAGGTGTGTTCCCTCGGTATCTGGATGAGTATATCCAAGAGAGTATGGTTGTGCCTGGGCAAGCCATGTCTAAAAAGAGAGATCAGATGAAGAAGGATTGGATGTACGCAACGGCCAACTTAACCTACGATTTTAGTGATTATTTGCAAGTGACACTCGCTTACGATAAAAATCATATAGGAGATGGGTATCGGTCGATGTTGCTGTCCGATTTCTCCTCCAATTATGCGCATTTGAAGCTTGCAGGGACCGTAGGGAATGTGCAATATACCTCGATTTGGGCGTATATGAACGATCCGCGTAACCCAAGAGTCGATTCCTTGAATTCCGGCGGACGATTTGGCGACGGTATCAAATGGGGAGCCTTCCAATATTTGGATTACAATGTGACCAATCGGCTTTCTGTCGGTTTCTTCCAATCCGTCATTTGGGCAAATCGTAATCAAGCCGGGCACCGCGGATTTGATTTTAATTACCTTAATCCCGTACTGTTCTTACGGCCTGTGGAAAACAGTAACGTGTCGTCCCCAGATAAAATGTTTTTAGGGCTAAATGCCAAATATAAGGTACTCAATAATGCGACGGTATACGGCCAGTTTTTATTGGGTGAGTTTACGGCTAAAGAGTTTTTCTCTAACAAGGGCTATAAGCATAACAAATGGGGTGCCCAACTCGGTGCAAAAGCCTTCAATATATTTGGAGTGAATAGGTTAAATGTTTTAGGAGAATATAACTTCGCTAGACCCTACACGTATCAACATTTTGTTTCGATATCGAACTATAGCAATCGTGGCGAGCCGTTAGCGCACCCGCGAGGAGCGAATTTCAGAGAACTACTGGGAATTGCGAATTATTCTTGGAATCGATTCGATTTCTCAGTGCAAGGTGTCTACAGTCAATATGGTACAGACCCAGAGGATTCTTTCGGGGGCCGCATTAATTACGGCGGCGATATTTTTCAGTCCTACAACACAGGGCCGAATATGTACGGGAACAAAATTGGACAAGGGGTAAAGAATGAGTTATTCTATGCCGATTTGCGGGCCGCTTATGTATTGAATCCTAAATATAATTTACGTTTTGAAGTAGGGTATACACAACGGTACAACCGAATTGAAGGGATGGCCACGCAAAAATCAGGTGTGATTAACGTGGGGCTCCGTTCCAGCTTCCGGAATTTTTACGGTGATTTCTAAAATCGATAACCGAGTTATTAAAATTGAATAGACAACGCAATGAAGAAAATACTCATCCTCAACGGGCCTAACTTGAATCTGTTGGGCCAACGGGAGACCAGTGTTTATGGCGACCGCTCTTTTGATGAATTTTTTAATGAGTTAGTTGATCGGTATCCCGATGTCGATCTTCATTACGCGCAAAGCAACTCAGAGGGCGCGCTTATTGATAAATTGCACGAAGTGGGCTTCAGTTTTGACGGGGTGATTTTAAACGCCGGTGCCTATACGCATACCTCTATTGCTATAGCCGATGCGATAGCAGCTATAAATTGCCCGGTAATCGAGGTTCATATATCGAATGTGCATCAACGAGAAAGCTTTCGTCATCATTCGTTTATATCAAAGAACTGTAAGGGGGTGATACTAGGGTTCGGGCTAGATAGTTACAGATTGGCACTGGAAAGTTTACAATAAATTGTGTTTTTATTCGGCTCTTAAGCGACCAATAGACCATAAATGGCCTATTGATCGTTATGGTAATACCTGGCCCAAGAGGCTATGAGTTGTAAGTCTTTAGAAGAGATCGGTTAAAAATCTCCTCGGTTCTTCCAATGAACATATACACGGGAATGAACAGCAAATTTGAGCTTTCAACTTGCTTTGCTGCGTTCAGCCTTTGGCTTTTCACCTGAGGAAAACGTATTAAAGCTCCTGATGAGGAACCCACCTTCTGACGGCCAGATGCAGTACCAGAGACAAAATAGCACCACAGCACATCACCCCGAGCATCGGCCAAGGCGTTTCATTATGTAGGATACTTACGGCCGCCGACGATAAAGCTCCCATACCCATTTGAATACAACCCAGAAGAGCGGATGCGCTGCCGGCTAGCTCTTGAAAGGAGGATAAGGCCACCGCAGAGGTGTTGGGGAAGATAAATCCATGTCCGAAAAGAAATAAGAATATCAAGAGTAAAGCTACCGGAAAACTCAGCGTATCGGTCAATAACGCGATAATCATCAACAGGCCGACTGCCGCTTGCCAGATGTTTGCACTCGCACTGATACGTTCACTACTAAATTTCTTTAAAAAGTACCGGTTGAGCTGTGTGGCGATAACCATGGCTGAGGAAATAAAGGCAAAAGCTAAACCGTATTCACTTTTACTCAACCCGAAATATTGTTGCATCACAAAGGAAGATCCCGCTAAATAGGCATAGGTGCCTGCTGACGCTAGGGAGCCGATTAAACAAAAGGAAATAAATACTTTATGGGTAATGACCTGCCAGAAATTACGGATAATAGATCGCGGCGCTAAGGAAAGATTGCGGTTGCCCGGATAGCTTTCGGGCAATAGAAAAATTGTAGCCAGCAAGATAACCGAAGCGAGTGCAGCCAGGAATACGAATAATATGTGCCAATCCCAATGGCTTAACATAAATGCGCCTAAACTAGGTGCGAGTAAGGGTGAAATGCCGATGACGAGCATCAATAAACTAAACACCTTTGCTGCTTCTCGTCCTTTATAATAATCAGCCACCATAGCCCGAGCGCCGACCATACCACCACAGCTACCCAGCGCCTGTAGAAATCGCAGAGCAATTAGGTGATCAATATTGGTAGTCAATACACAAAGCATTGAGGCTACGACGTAAATGGCAAGGCCAGTTACCAATGGTTTTTTACGGCCGTACTTGTCCAGTAGCGGACCATAAATGATTTGTCCGATAGCAATCCCTATGAAGTAACTTGTCAGTGAAAGCTGCACGCGGTCAACCGATGTGTTGAAGTCATCTGCAATGACGTCGAAGGCCGGTAGATACAAGTCAATAGAAAACGGACCTATAGCTGATAGTAAGCCTAGGACGAGTAAAGTAACCTTTCTGTTTTGTTTTAACTTTAACATGTAAACGATTAAAAAAGCCCTGTTGAAAAACAGGGCATCATGTTATACTATTTTTTTCGTTGGACAGCGGGTTTGGGTTTTCTGAACAATAGGAAAATACCGATCAGAATAAAAGGAACACTCAGTAGTTGTCCCATATTGAACAGCATTCCGGCTTCGAATGCCACTTGATCGATTTTCACATACTCGATAACGAAACGTGCGC
Source organism: Candidatus Sphingobacterium stercorigallinarum (assembly GCA_019115805.1). Lineage (GTDB taxonomy): Bacteria > Bacteroidota > Bacteroidia > Sphingobacteriales > Sphingobacteriaceae > Sphingobacterium > Sphingobacterium stercorigallinarum. Next base: position 4,119 of record DXCW01000131.1, on the reverse strand, counting down.
CAAATAAAAGGATTAAAAATAATCCGAATAACTTCCCCGGTTTTGGATTTTGATTTTTTTGATATAGCATCCATAAAACGCCAAATATCAATAGATAGGCTAGCGCTTCATAGAGCTGTGCGGGGTGTCGTGGAATGGTGTCGTGCTGACTAAAGATTACAGCCCATGGCAGATCCGATGGGTTCCCGATAATTTCCGAATTGAAAAAGTTTCCTAAACGGATAAATGCTCCCGAAACAGGAACAACCAAGACGAGCCTATCGGCAAGCCAGGTAAAGTCCGTTTTAAATTTTCTAGAAAACAACCAAAGGGCTGTTATAATACCTATCGCACCCCCATGGCTGGCTAGGCCCGTGAAACCGGTCATATGCCACTCACCATTTATTTGCTGAAAAGGAATGAAAATTTCAATGAAGTGTTCTCTGTAATAAGCCCAGTCATAAAAGAAACAGTGTCCCAGTCGAGCCCCGATCAATGTGCCGACGAAAATATAGATCGTCAATTGATCCAATAAATCTTGCGATTTTCCCTCTCGTTTGAAAACCTTCAGCATCAGGAAATAAGCGACGACAAAGGCCAGTAACCAACACAATGAATAATACCGAATACCAAAAGATCCGATACTGAATATTTCCGGTTCGGGATTCCAGGTAATGAAAGTTAAGATATCAAGCATAAGGTATGAATGTTCGGTAAAGATAAGGTTTCGGAATTTATTTTTGCCAAATTTGAGGAAATACTTATTTTGTCCAGAACTAATTTTGCACTATGTCGAAGAAATCAAATAAGAAAGAACAGCCACAAGAAATCGTGACCGCCACGTCATTGGCTTTTTTTGAAAAATACATTAACAATCCGTCTCCAACCGGCTATGAGTGGGAGGGGCAACGTTTATGGTTGGATTATTTGAAGCCCTATGTAGACCAAACCTATATTGATACTTATGGGACTGCGGTGGGGATTATTAATCCAGAGGCAGACTACAAAGTGGTCATCGAAGCCCATGCGGATGAAATCTCGTGGTTTGTAAACTACATTTCCAATGACGGGTTGATTTACGTCATTCGTAATGGTGGTTCGGACCATCAGATTGCGCCATCCAAGCGGGTTAATATTCACACAGATAAGGGGACTGTTAAAGCCGTTTTTGGCTGGCCAGCGATTCACACACGTGGAGGAGAGAAAGAAGAGGCGCCGAGTACGAAAAATATTTTTCTGGATTGTGGATGCACCTCCAAAGAGGAGGTAGAAGAGTTGGGAATTCATGTGGGATGTGTGATCACCTATGATGATGAGTTTATGGTTCTTAATGATCGATATTACGTGGGCCGTGCCCTCGACAATCGCGCGGGAGGATTTATGATTGCTGAGGTGGCTCGCTTGTTAAAGGAAAACAAGAAGACCTTACCGTTTGGATTGTATATAGTGAATTCTGTGCAAGAAGAAATTGGTCTTCGAGGTGCGGAAATGATTGCTGAGTTTATCAAACCAAACGTAGCCATCGTGACCGATGTTACTCACGACACGACTACTCCGATGATCAATAAAATTACGCAAGGGGATTTGGCCTGTGGCAAAGGCCCGGTGGTGTCTTACGCACCCTCGGTCCAGATCAATCTCAACAGACAATTAATTGAGGTCGCTAACAAAAACAACATCCCGATACAACGTCAAGCTGCCTCACGTTATACCGGCACGGACACCGATGCATTTGCATACTCCAATGCTGGGGTGCCCTCGGCATTGATCTCGCTTCCGCTCCGTTATATGCATACGACCGTGGAAATGATTCATCGGGAGGACGTGGACAATGTGATCAGGCTGATTTATGAGCTGGTTTGCTCTATGAAGAAAGATCAGGATTTCCGAACCTTTAGTAACTAGTCAACGCATTATCACCTTTTTATATTATACCGTATGAACGACAACAAAGATCACAATACAGAAGGACCAGGTCAGGAGTTAAGTATTGAACTCACAGAAGATATTGCCGAGGGAATTTATTCTAACTTAGCCATCATCACGCATTCACATACCGAATTTGTGATGGATTTTGTACGCATTATGCCGGGCACGCCGAAAGCGAAAGTAAAATCGCGTATTATTTTGACCCCGGAGCACGCTAAGCAGCTGCTCAAGGCATTGCAAGAAAACATAACGAAATTTGAAAGTCTACATGGATCGATTGCGAGTCGAGATATGCATTTTCCGTTGAATTTCGGTGGACCTAAAGGGGAAGCGTAGCTTTATCCTGGCCGAAAGCAGGCTTGAAAGATCGTGGACGAAGCCAATTGGCTACAAATTTCAGTATTCCAATTGTAGAAAACGAAATGGGTGAATCCGATAAGGGCATAAATAATATATTTGCAGCGTTATTTTTTTGGTATGGATATTAATGTCAGAACGCTAAGTAAGAAGGATTATCGGGATCTGAAAATTTCGATGACCGAAGCATACGATGGTCTAGGAGATGTATGGACGAAGGAGAATATCGTCGATCTGATCGATATTTTCCCGGAAGGACAGATTGCCGTTGAAGTGGACGGGAAGGTAGTCGCTTGCGCGCTGTCCATCATCATCGACTCGGGAAAAACCAATATATACGATAAGTATTACGCGATTATTGATGATGGGAAATTCGACAAGCACGACGCTGAGGGGGATACGCTTTACGGGATTGAGGTGTTTGTTCATCCGGATTATCGGGCGTTACGATTGGGACGACGTCTATATGATCAGCGGAAAGAACTCTGTGAGCAACTGAATCTGCAACGAATTTTAGTAGGCGGGCGTATACCCAATTACCACGAATTTGCAGATCATATGACCCCGCGTACCTATATTGAGAAGGTAAAACGAAAAGAAATTTACGATCCGACATTGACGTTTCAGTTGTCAAATGATTTCCACGTCAAAAAGATCATCAAGAATTACTTGCCTGAGGACACTGAATCGAAAGAAGTAGCGACCTTGCTGGAGTGGAATAATATTTATTATGAACCGGATTCTGGATCACGCTCCACGCCTAAGCAGAAAGTTCGTATTGGTTTAGTGCAATGGCAGATGAGGTTGTTCAAAGATTTAGAGGATTTTTATGATCAAGTTGAGTTTTTCGTAGATACCGTTAGTGATTACGGTACTGATTTTATTCTATTCCCGGAATTTTTCAACACCCCGTTGATGAGTCCATACAATGAGTTGCCCGAGCGAATGGCTATGGAGAAGTTGGCCGAATATACCAAAGATATCATTGCGCGAATTCAGCAGTTCGCCGTATCGTATAACGTCAATATCATTGCAGGCTCTATGCCGCTATTGGAGCGAGGTAAACTTTATAATGTCAGTTATCTGTGTCACCGAAACGGTAGTTTGGATTCGTATCGGAAGATTCACATCACGCCCAACGAGATGAAGTATTACGGTTTGGTGGGGGGTAATGAAGTGAAAGTGTTTGACACCGACTGTGGGAAAGTCGGCCTGTTGATTTGTTACGACGTGGAATTCCCGGAGTTGAGTCGGATTTTAGCGGATCAGGATATGCAAATTCTTTTCGTTCCATTTATGACAGATACCCAAAACGGATATGTACGGGTCCGATCATGTGCACAGGCACGAGCGATTGAAAACGAATGTTATGTAGCTATAGCCGGATCGGTAGGCAATCTACCTCGTGTGAACAATATGGATATTCAATATTCTCAATCAGCGGTTTTTACGCCTTCGGATTTTGCTTTCCCGAACAACGCCATCCGTGCGGAGGCTACTCCAAACGCGGAAATGGTGCTTATTGCAGACCTCGAGATGTATTCACTTCGTGATTTGCACGAGTACGGGACGGTGAAACTGCTGAAAGATCGTCGGAAGGATTTGTATGAGGTTCGTTTGTTGAAATAAAAGGCTGGAAATTACGATGTACAACAAGGGCGAGTGTATCATACACTCGCCCTTGTTGTGTAATTCATGAGTTTGTCCATATTGGATAGGAATGCGATTAGAGTTTTCGAATCCAAATATTTCTGAAAGAAACCAGATCGCCGTGATCCTGTAATGAAATTGGCCCCGGACCATGCGCAACCATTTTCGGTAAACCAATATACTCGGTGGTTCCTTGCAGCTCCG
>DXCW01000130.1 GCA_019115805.1 Candidatus Sphingobacterium stercorigallinarum | reverse complement strand
GTCGTTATTATAGTACAAAGAGGTTATTTTAACATCCTTACGTAAGAATGAAAATTCAAAAAAAACGTAAGAAGAAAAAGTAAAGTAACTTTTTAGAAAGAGGTTGGCAATCGAAAAATGTCAACCTCTTTCCCATTTTATATGTCCTCTCTACAGTAAACTTTCTCTTTTCTGAAAACGCCCAAGACAAAAAGATTCATCGGGTTTCCAGTAGGCCAAAAACAGGCTGTTTATTCATAACGCATCGAGTTCATATAGAGCAACCGTGTCCGTAGCTGACCCGACACCTATTCCGATGTGGAGAGAGCGAGCCCCTTATCACATCAAGGTATTCGTCTTCTTCGCAAGAGGAACCATTCCCCAAAGACCGGAGACACAGCACACTACCTCTTTGTTTGTGTTTGCAAGAGCAAGGCACGCCGTACAGACCAGATCCAAGCGCTGTCTTCCCAAGGCGAAGCTCATTTAGGTACCGGTGATAGCTTGTCGTGAAGAAGGTTTTCATCCAAGCCCTTTTCATATTTAGCGATAACCAAAGTCGCGGCCGCATTACCGATAATATTGGTAAGTGCACGCGCTTCACTCATGAATCGATCGATCCCCAATATCAAACCCACGGCTTCCACAGGAATGTGGCCCACCACAGGCAAAGTGGCGGCCAATGTCACGAAACCACTCCCAGTTACTCCAGCGGCGCCTTTTGAGGTCAGCAGCAAGACCAATAACAACGTCAGTTCCTGTTCCAGACTTAAATGCATATTCAAAGCTTGAGAAATGAACACCGCCGCCATCGTAAGATAAATGCAAGTGCCGTCGAGATTAAAGGAATAGCCTGTAGGGATGACCAAGCCGACGATAGGCTTTGCGCACCCGGCATCTTCTAACTTCTGCATCAAATTCGGAAGAGCCGATTCCGACGATGAAGTCCCCAATACAATCAACAGCTCTTCTCGGATGTAACTCAAGAGTCTAAAAATGCTTATACCCACATAAAAACGAAGCACACCGCCAATGACCAGAATAATAAAAATCAAACAGGTAGCATAAAACCCTACCATCAGCATACCCAGTGAAGACAACGCCTCTACCCCATATTTCCCTATAGTAAATCCAATGGCACCCATCGCACCGATCGGTGCGAGGTACATGATCATCCGAATAACAGCGAATAGCCCCTTCAAGAACGATTGCAAGACATTCATCACCGGTTGCGCATTTTTTTCTCCGATTTTAGTCAACGCTATTCCGAATAACACTGCAAAAACCAGCACTTGCAGCAAATTATCGGAAGCCACCGCAGCAATGACGTTCTCTGGAATGATACTGATGATAAAATCCATCACCGATTGATGTTCCTCGGATTGAGTCACATACTGCGAAACGGCCGTTCGATCCAAGGTAGATGGGTCAACGTTCATGCCCGTGCCCGGCTGTAACCAGTTCACAAATATCAGCCCGATAATCAACGCGATGGTGGTCATCACTTCAAAATAGATCAGGGAGGAGAGCCCTATTTTCCCCACTTTCTTCACATCCTGCATGCCCGCTATACCGAGGACAATGGAACTAAATATAAGTGGAGCAATGACCATTTTGATCAGCTTAATAAAGCCGTCGCCCAGTGGTTTAAGTTTGATGGCAAAGTCGGGGTAGAAAATCCCGCACAAAATACCGATCGCAATGCCCAATATGACCTGAACATATAGGCTTGAAAAAATTCTCTTCATATACTGTGGTCTTACAAAACTGTTCGTATCGCAATCGATGTGCTAGTTAATGGAAAAACCGGTTTATTGTTTTACTTAGCGTTTAGATCGATTGGAGTTAAAAGTATACATTTTTTCTATCATTATCCACCTCTTTTCCCGTCGGACCCCATTCTTCGGAATCGCTGGTCGACAGGGCCCTCGCCTACTCTTTCCCTGAGCGCCGTCAATATTGCAGCGTTCATCTTCCGTTTTTCTGAAAAGCTCCGTATCTTTGATGAAGATGGATGTAGATACTTTATTAGATAGGGCCTTACAATTTGACTTTCTAAGCAAAGAAGAAGGAATTTTCCTATATCACGAGGCTGCGACGGCGGATTTAGCCTATGTGGCAAACGAGCTGAGAAAAATACAAGTCCCACACGGTAAGGTGACCTGGCAAATTGACCGAAACGTCAATACGACAAACGTATGCATCGCCAACTGTAAGTTTTGTAATTTTTTTCGGCGTCCCGGTCATCAGGAAAGCTACATAACTGACATAGAAACCTACAAGCAGAAAATTGAAGAAACTTTTAGATACGGCGGCGATCAGTTGCTCCTACAAGGTGGACACCATCCGGATTTGGGATTGGAGTTTTATAGCACCTTGTTTCGTCAATTAAAAGAACTCTACCCCGACCTCAAGCTGCACGCTTTAGGTCCACCAGAAATCGCTCACGTAGCCAAATTAGAAGGACGGAGTCATCTTGAGATATTGACCGCATTACAAGCCTCTGGCTTGGATTCTTTACCTGGAGCAGGAGCAGAAATTCTAAACGATCGCGTGCGTAGGCTTATATCAAAAGGAAAGTGCGGCGGGCAAGAATGGCTTGATGTCATGCGCGCAGCGCACCAAATAAATCTTCCCGCCTCAGCCACGATGATGTTCGGACACATTGAGACCATTGAAGAACGGTTTGAACATTTGGTGTGGATACGCGAGGTACAGGACGAAAAACCAGAAGATCATTATGGTTTTATCGCCTTTATCCCATGGCCTTTTCAAGACGATGGCACCCTGTTAAAAAGACTCCGCGGTATCACCAACGATGTGACATCAGATGAGTACATTCGCATGATCGCCTTGAGTCGGATCATGTTGCCTAACATCAAAAACATCCAAGCATCTTGGCTAACGGTAGGCAAACAAACGGCACAACTCTGCTTACATGCCGGAGCGAACGATTTCGGTTCGATTATGATTGAGGAGAATGTGGTTTCTGCCGCGGGCGCACCACACCGTTTCACCTCTCAAACGATACAAAATTCCATTCTGGAAGCCGGCTTTGAGCCCCAATTGAGAACACAGACTTATCAGTTTCGCGACTTACCCGAAACGATGGAGGAACAGGTCATCGATTACTAAGCAACAGCTGTGAAAGATATATTACTAAATATCGAAGCGGTGATATTTGCCGCAGATAATGGAATCACCCCGAAAGAACTTCGTGAGGTGCTACAGGAAGCTTTAGCCATCCAGATCACCAAAACAGAATTAGCTGAATTGCTGGGGCGGCTTAAAATGAAATACGATGGCGATGATTTCCCCCTGGTATTGACTAGCGTAGACGACCGCTTACAATTCTTGACCAAGCCGGCCTATCACGAAGCCATTCATCAATTACAACTTCAAAAAGAACGCAAAAAGCTGAGCCAATCGGCATTGGAAACGTTGGCCATTGTGGCTTACCAACAACCGGTAACCAAACTTGAGATTGAGCAAATCAGAGGCGTGAGTAGTGACTACTCTTTACAGCGCCTTTTAGAAAAAGGCTTAATTAAAATCGCCGGAAAAGCGAAAACGATTGGTAAACCCTTGCTCTATGCCACTAGTTCCGGTTTTATGGATCACTTCGGCCTGTCGAGCACGAAAGACCTGCCTCAATTAAAAGACATTATCGCCCAGGACAATACCATTGGAGAGGGCGTTGAATAAAACAAAGAAAGAGCTCTTTACGGTGCGCAAACGTACATTTTTGAAAAAAAAGATCGACAATTGAATTATCTTCTATAATTTTACCAAACAAAAGCAACATCACAAAAAAAATGGCGACTATGCAGGCACACGACACAGAGGCATTGTTAGATGAACGAATTCTCAACTTCAACGGTCCAGAAGATGATGATGACGTCTTCAATGACGATGACGATTTCGGCTTAGGCGATATCGACGACCTCGATGAAATCCAAGATTTCGAGGAAGACGGCGATGATTTTTAAGCCTTAAACGTCAAAAGACGCTTAGCAGCAAGAAACTGTTAAGAAAAGCCTGGATCCTTCTCCAGGCTTTTCTTATTTACTGCACAGACTGATCAAAGCCAATCGAAAAAAATAGCGGTAACGCGCGCTCGTCTCGCCTTTAAAAAGAAGGGGTCGCGTCCAAAATAGACACGACCCCTTTAGTTTTGAACACGCACGGTGATACGCGTTATCCGCACCGAGATAATGATGTAGAATAACTAGGCGTCATCCTTGCTGATGGAGTAAGGAAGATCGGCTTTATTCACTCCTCTTTTCTTATTGGGCTCACTGCCCATATCAAAAATCAATCTCGCCCCTTGAATCAACTCACTGTGATTTAAATAATTCTTCGTGTAGTTTTTCCCGTTCCATTTCAATTGTTGAATGTAGCGGTTCTCCGATGAGTTGTTCTTCGTTTCGATACGGATCTTCTTTCCATTCTCCAAATGTAAAGTCACCTTATCGAAAATAGGTGAGCCAATCACATACTCATCAGTAGCGGGGGTGACGGGATAGAAACCCAGTGCAGAAAACACGTACCAAGCTGACGTTTGACCGTTGTCTTCGTCACCGCAGTAACCATCGGGATTGGGAGAATACATGCGTTCCATGGTTTCTCGAGCCCAATATTGGGCTTTCCAAGGTGCCGCCACGTGATTGTACAAATACACCATATGCTGTATGGGTTGATTGCCGTGGGCATATTGTCCCATATTTGCAATTTGCATTTCGCGGATTTCATGTATTGGAAATCCATAATAACTGTCGTCAAATATAGGGGGCAATGAAAAGACAGAATCCAGCTTGATCTCCATTGCCTCGTGGCCACCCAATAAGTCGGCTAGTCCTTCGATATCTTGAAAAACGGACCAGCTATAATGCCAGCTGTTTCCTTCGGTAAAAGCATCCCCCCATTTAAACGGGTTAAATGGATCTGACCAGGAACCGTCCTTATTTTTTCCACGCATTAAACCCGTTGATGGATCGAACAGTTTTTTATAATTAAAAGAACGATCTTTATAGTATTGCAGATCTTCTTCCGATTTGCCAAGTGACTTGGCGAGCTGATAGATCGCGAAATCGTCATACGCATATTCCAGTGATCGCGCGGCGTTCTCATTGATATCCACATCATAGGGTACATACCCCAATTCATTGTAGTACTCCGCACCTGCACGGCCGACAGCAGTAATCGGACCGGCGTGGTTTGCCCCTTTCTTAACGGCCTCATACAAGGTTTCTATATCCTTGGAGCGCACCCCTTTAATCCAAGCATCCGCTACCACTGAAGCCGAATTGTTACCGACCATAATGTTCCGGTATCCAGGACTGGCCCACTCGGGCAACCACCCTCCTTCTCTATAGGCGTTGGCTAAGCCATCCTGCATTTTCTCATTGATCTCTGGATACATCAGGTTGAGGAAAGGAAAAAGTGCACGGAACGTATCCCAAAAACCGGTATCGGTAAACATATAGCCTGGTAGCACCTCTCCATTGTATGGGGAATAGTGCATGATCTCTCCATTGGCATCAATCTCATAAAACATACGGGGGAACAACAAGGATCTATAGAGGGCCGAGTAAAAAGTGCGGATGTCGTCCACATCGCCGCCGTCAATCTCTACACGACCAAGCGCATCGTTCCAGATGTTTTCCCCCTTCTGCACTTGCTCATCAAAACCAACCCCATCCAATTCCTTGAGATTCAACTCGGCTTGATCGGGACTTATAAAAGATGAAGCCGCCTTCATCAATAACTCGTCACCTGCGTTGGCATTTTGGAAACCAACAATTGCACCAACGTGGTCGGCTTTCACGACGTAACGACCATCCGTCAATACAGAGTCAGCGAACGTCGCAACGTTGGCAAATGGCCGATCGAATTCCATCACGAAATAATTCTTGAAATTATCAGGAACGCCGCCACTATTTTTTGTACTGTAACCAATTATTTTTTGTTCTCTAGGCAACACCTCAACGTACGAACCTTTGTCAAATGCGTCAATTAATACGAATGCCGAATCGGTTTTCGGAAAGGTGAAGCGAAAATAAGATGCCCGCTCGGTGGGCGTCACTTCCACTTTGGTGTCGTAATCCGCTAGATAAACCGAATAATAATGCGGTTTAGCGACCTCGGCTTTGTGCGAGAAATAACTCGCTCGATCATCCTGATCGAATGTCCGATTCGATACCATTGCCATTACGGAAAACTGGCCGTAGTCATTCATCCATGGCGAAGGCTGATGTGTTTGTTTAATGCCACGTATTTTCTCAGCCGTATAGGTATACATCCAGCCGTCACCCATCTTTCCGGTTTGAGGGCTCCAGAAGTTCATTCCCCAGGGCAGAGCGATGGCTGGGTACGTGTTACCGGTTGATATAAAGTAGCTCGATTGCGTCCCAACCAACGTGCTTACCATATCGATAGGTCGGTCGACCTTCCCGATCTTTTGCGCGTAGCCCGCGAGCGTCGTGCCCACTATCAATAATGCGGTGCTAATACATTTCAAGTTCATAGTTTACTAAATAGGTTTCCAATGGCTAAATATATAAAAAAATATTGTCCAGCCGGCAAGCTAAATACTTTTAGCGCCCCATTGTAAGCGCTATTTTACCAAAATGGTTTGGTCCTTCCATCCATCGGTGGGCCGCTGCGACTTCATGGAAGGGGAATATTTTTGAGACCAACGGTCTAAATGTCCCTCGATCGATCATCGGGATGATCCGGTCCACAATTTCTCGCGTGAGCTCGGCTTTAAACTCGTCTTCTCGCGCCCGTAACGTCGAACCAGATAGCCAGATTCGTTTTTGCATGAGCTGTATAAGATGAAGTTCCACTTTAGCCCCCTGCATGGCATTGATTTGTATTAACCGCCCCTCTGGCACGAGAACATGTATGTTTTTTGCAAAGTAATCGCCCCCGATACTGTCCAATATCACATCAACCCGATTTTCACCTAAAATTTCCTCGAAATTTACCTCACGGTAATTGATAACCTGGTCCGCGCCGAGTTGGCGTGCGATTTCTGCTTTTTGCTCACTTCCCACTGTTGTGATTACGTTTGCGCCAAAACATTTTGCCAATTGTATGGTTGTCGAACCGATCCCGCCACTTCCGCCGTGCACCAAAACCGTTTGACCCTCCTGCAATCTTCCGCGTTGAAATACATTATGCCATACTGTGTAGAGCGTTTCTGGGCAACAAGCCGCTTCTTCAAAAGTAAGTACATCGGGCTTCTCGATACAATGGTCTTCGCGGAGACATACGCGTGTCGCATATCCACCTCCGGGTAACAATCCCATAATATCCGTTCCTATTGCCCAGCGCGTCACTGATTTTCCTGTGGCAATGATCGTCCCGGAAACTTCTAGCCCCGGCACATCCGCGATTACACCCGCAGGAGCCGGATAATTTCCTTTTCGCTGAAAAACATCCGGCCTATTGATCCCTGCGGCCTTAATCTCAATTAACACTTCATTGGCTTGGGGTATGGGATCCGCCAGCTGCTTCACTTCAAACACTTCTGGCCCACCAAATCTCGTTATTACTGCTGCTTCCATAGTGTATAAGGTTAATGAAAATATTCTATAATTTCTTGTTAAGAACGGTGACCGGTACTGTTTTACTAGCCATGAAGACCTGAGCAAACGTCCCGCTCGAATCGCTTAATTTCCAGGATAAGACTGTAGCCTCAAATTGAGGGTGAGCATAAAATATCGGCCCAGCCTATTGTTCCTAGATTCAAACACGTCATTCCCGATGTATTCGGTTAGCACGCCAACATTTTTATTCTGATCCATCAAATCGTTACATTGTAAACGAATTAATGCCTGCTTATTCTTTAAAAAGGAGTATTCCAAATAGGCGTTGATGATCGTCGGATTGACACTACTTAGCTCGCTCACGTATCCCTCATAAAATTTCTGAGACATCTCCGCCCCGATCATCAACCGATCGTTGATGTACCCGCGTCCGGCAAGACTGAATAAAAAAGAATGTGCCGCAATATGATTTCTCTGTGGAAGGTGATAAACAGCCCGATTTAAGAAATAGTTCGTATTAAAAACGGATTCAAAGTACTCACTCCAATTATACCGGAATTGAACATTTTGGTTAAATAACAACTGCTGCGTTCTGCTTTTCACCCGGTTCACAAAGGACAAGTTGTTATAATAATCGATATTTCCTGTGAGATTCATCAGAAAGTCATCGATAAAAATAGGCGAGTTGAACTGATAAAACCACTTGATATCGTAATAACCATCCGTGTTTTCAAAAGTTGTTTCTTGAATCGTTTCGTTTGATAACGAGGTCTTCGAACTTACAATCCGGTTGGAGATGAAGGTATACGCCAAATCCGTCTGGAAATATTGACCGCGGCTGGCTACGAACTTTCTCACCGTTGTAGAAAATCGATTCAGAAACTCTGCTTTTAATGAGGGATTACCAATGATGATGTTCCTAGAATTTGAATTATCACGGACCGGCGCAACATGTAAAAAGCTCGGTTGAACATTCTTACCTAAATATGAAAACCGCATTTCCATGTCGTTGTTAAACTTATACCGAACCGTTGTGGTCGGCACTAAATTGACGTTATTATAATCGTAACGCGTGGCGTCACCGCGGACTTGCCCGCTCAAATTAACAGGCTGCACCGAAAACCCCATATTGACACGGAATTGCTTATTGGGCTCATATTGATAATGCAGCCCGGTTTTAAAGCTTCTAAATTGGTACCCATAGTCTAAGCCCAATGAGTCGACTAAACCAAACCCCACAGTCAACGGATCCTGTACTCGTCGTACGGCATCGATTTCGGTGATATCCATCTCGTGCACCACTTCCAAAAGGCTGTGGTCAAAAAACGGCTCCACATAGGATAAAGAGGCATTCAAAGTAGCAACGTCATTTTTGGCATTTACCAGCTGGTGCTGGCCATATTCCGTGATGATGGGCGCAGTTCCGCTGGAATCGAAACTCATATAATCCTCCCAAATGGCTTCGTCCTTACGGGCCGAACGGTAATTGTAACGGAGGTCCCCCACCAATTTACGCCCAGCACGTTGGAAATGTTTTGAATAAAGTACCGACAAATCTGCCGTTGGCGTATTGTGAACTGAGGTATCCTGACGCCCTCCAATTTCGTGAATGTGTAAGTTGCGTAACTCAGTGCTGCGTTGATTATGCACATGGTACTGGCCGTAGGTAAGCGTGGGAGCTATCTTGAGAATATCTCCATTTTTCAACGTCGTATTCAGTTCGAGGTTTAAACGATGAAGATTGTCTCTCGTTTGACTCTGATACTCCTCATTTCTATTGATTCGATAATCCGAATACGAAGAGGTCATCAACGAAGCTCCTGTCGTGAGGTTGTTTTTACTCTGATAATTGTATCCCCCACGTATCGAAACTCGATCACCGAGTTGATCGGAAAAAGTCATTCCTAGAGAGGACAATTTATTTAATCCATCGGTCTGATCCGAGAAATCACCAATCTCCGATAGATCCGTCAATCGATTCCCAGCACCATCGGGTGATCCAAATAAGAATAAGCTGGTATTGGTGTTATTGATCGATCCCACGATAGACATTTCCCTCCCGTCATTAAATTTGTTGATCCCTAAGCTTCCTAAGAAACGATCGCGAGTTCCTCCCCCTAAGGTCCCCTGACCGAATGTGATTTTTTTCTTATTCTCTTCGAGTACAATATTGATGATCTTTTCCGGCTCGTTGGATTTGATGCCTTTCGCCATAGATACATCGCCGTAATCGTTAACGACCTCAATCTGCTTGACGAATTCGGCCGGAAGGTTACGCGTCGCCGTCAGTAAATCTCCACCGAAAAACTTGTGACCGTCAACCCGAACTCCAGTAATAGCCTGACCGTTGTAATAGGTTCTACCGTCTCTTAATATTTGAAATCCCGGCAATTCCTTTAGCGCTTCCTCTAGCAACGATTGCGGTCGAAAAGAAAATGCAGCCATGTTGAACTGCACAGTGTCCCCACGCTCCACCACCGGAATCACTTTAACGACTCTAACCTCAGGTATCAATGTCGATTGCGGCGACAAGGTCACCTTAGGCACAAATATTTTTGAGAAGAAGGTAGATGTAGACAGTGTTTGATTCGCGATGCCATACCCTAGCATACTAAAGGAAATGTTAAGGTATTTTCCTTTGATATCCCGAAATCGGTAGAACCCATTATCATCCGTTGTGGTACTGATCGTGTCCACCGAACTGACCAAGCGGACCGACGCTCCACTCAGACCTAAACCCATGGTATCAACCACCAGTCCTTCCACTTGACGTCCCGCGCTCTGGCCAAACAGCTCCCCGGAATGAACCAGGATGAATGTGATAAAGGCAAGAATGGAACAAATGTTTCGCACAGAATTCTAGACTAAATTGGCAACAATATACTTAACAAGATTCTCTTATCTGAAATTTAACATTTAAACGTTGAAAGTTAAAACATTCGTATTAAAAAACGGGCTAAAATTAAATTTTAGCCCGTTTTGCTTTGTTATCTCGCGTTGAATATTCTATTCGTGATCATAACTCACCTTAACCAAGTTGCGATCGATTTCCCAACGACCTGTTCCTTCTTCACCAATCACATCAAACATTTCGAGAATACGTCTGGCCACGTACTCCTCTTCCACTTGCTCCTCTAAGAACCATTGCAAGAAATTAAACGTGACAAAATCTTTAGCACGCATACATTTATCAGCAATTTTATTAAACTGCTCGGTGACGAACATCTCCTGCTCCAAGGTGGTTTCAAATAATCCCCGGAACGAATCGAAATCCACCGGTATATTCGTTACCTCAGGCGAAATCGCACGTCCACCACGATCGCTAATGTAATTGAAGATCTTCAACATATGGGTGCGTTCTTCATCCGATTGTTTCGCAAAGAAGTTCGCTGCATTGTCAAGTCCTTGATCATCACACCATGCTGACATGGCCAAATAAAGGGCTGACGCGTGGGCTTCGATTTTCACTTGCTCATTCAATATGCTTTCAATTTCCTCAGAAATAGATGTTTTAAGTTTTAATAAGTCTTTCATAATATATCTCCTAAATTTATGACTCGCACCTCGCCTTATAGAGTTGCGCTATAACAAAGATACGAGTAATTGAAAGATAATGCGAAAATATCTGCAATAAAAATCCAGTCTAAATTAACCTAATCTATTTAGAACCAGTATAATTACAAGTAAGGGGGGGTTAAAAAAGAAGTGGACTAGACTGTAAGCAGCGCCGAACCTCACTGTTCAGCT
>DXCW01000017.1 GCA_019115805.1 Candidatus Sphingobacterium stercorigallinarum | reverse complement strand
TTCGATTCGGCAAGTTTTTAGAACCATGGCAGGAGAAGCAACTTACTGGAGATCCGAAGGTTCTGGTTTTTCCGATACCAAGCCAACAAATTGCCGTTAATCCGAATTTGACACAACACGAGGGATATTAGTGCAGAATATGTTACGCTAAGTACCTTAGTGCTTACTACCGATAAGGTACTTAGCTTCCTATCTCGATTTTTAACATGTTCATTTCTTCCCCATCTCCGGATCCACTTCCGTTAGATAGTTGAAGCCAATCAACCCTATATTGACTTCAGATCGGTGCAAAAAGTTGTGGACTAGGTTGCAATTTACGCATAGATATTCGTTAGTCTGAACAAAAAATACTTTACATCGCGCACCCCTCTCAGACTGGAACGAAAGGCTTTTACTTTCGCGTTAAATGATTCTGCAGCGGCATTGGTCGAACGATTATCGAAGTAATTTAGAATGGTCTTGTAATGGTTTTGAATGGTGCGGGATATGGTATTAAATGACCTGAAGCCTGTCTGCCTTACTTTTTCGTACCACAAAGCCAGGCGTATCATCCCGTAGATTTTCTCCTCCGTATTTTCGAAGATATTGCTTATATCCACACCCTGCAAAGCGCAGACCGATGATCACAAGTGGGATTTCAACATTCACTATATCGATTCGGCAGATGTCATTCGCAAGGTGAAGCTCATTGAGCTGTCCAATTTGATAGAGTTCTTCTCCATTAAAAACAATGAGGTTGAATCAGTAACTAAGGATCTAAAGGAGGTGCTCCCATGAACCCACTAATCTACGCAGGCCTATCTCCCCTATCCCGGTTTGGTTTCCTGAACCGGGCAAAGGCCCCGATAATGTATATCGTCTCCGAAGTTATGGGAGTTGCTTTGGAAGAAATAACCAGCAAATCCCGTCGCTTCGACATAGTCATGGCTAGATGCATGATCTGCTACTTCACCCGGAAATACACCAAGATGACATTGTCAGAAATCGGAATTGCTCTGGGTGGTCGGGACCATAGTACCGTGATATACCAAATCGAACAGTACCCTTTGAGGTATAAGTATGAAGAACAGTTTAGGAGGTTGGCAAATAAAGTTGAATTAATGATACCGACATCAGTGTCGGGAAGAAAATGAGAAACCTATGCTAACAGTAAATAGCCTTTCAGGCGGAAAAACATCCAGTTACATCGCGGCTAACTATCCGGCCGATATTGATGTTTTCGCTTTGTGCTGCATCGATGACCACAACGGGAATGCTCATTATCGTCAGAGGTACAAAGACGCCAGGATGATCCAACGCGTAAACGACAAGCTGCAAAAACACTCTAGCCAGTGGCCAGAGTTTGTTGCTACATCGGAAGACCCTCAAATACTGTGGACCATGTTCGATCTTGAGCAGATGATCGGACGAGAAATAACATGGGTTCGCGGTATGGGATGGGAGCAGATGCTTAGATTCAAAAAAGCTATTCCAAACATGGATAAAAGGTTTTGTACTACAATCATGAAAATGCAAGCCATATTTGAATTCCTTTATTGCTATCACGAATTACCTTGCCAGATGCGTATAGGCTATAGATGGGATGAAATGGAGCGGGGCGATCGTTTTACGGAATCGTGGAAGTACGCTACCCATTGCGAATACAGGCCTAAGTCGAACACATGGATTCACCGATGGAAAACAGTTGATTGGCGTATCGGTGAATTTCCTTTGATTAATGACAAAATAATCCACTACCACATTCAGGAGTATTGGAAAGACAAATCAATACAATTTCCAATCGATAGTAATTGCCTTAACTGCTTTTGGAAAGATCCACAACAACTTCGCAAAAACTTTGATGACCACTCTCCAATTATGCATTGGGCAGCTATCCAGGAAGAGTTAATGGGGCGTACCTTCAAAGACGACAATTCCCTTTTACAGATCAAGAAGATTAGTGTTCAGCTAGACTTTATATTCGGTACTGGCGCGGGGTGTCAGGCTGGATTTTGTACTAATTAATAGAGTAAATTATGGTGCGTCTGGATCAGGATAGGCTATAATATCGTCAATAGTCAAAGATTGAAATAAGTTTAACGCAATTTCATTCAATCTTCCTATTAGATGCACATACAAACGGACAGAGGGTAAATTCGTATCTATTTCCCACGGATCTATCCACTTCACTAGCACCTCATTCTTAAAAACAAAATGTGCATTTCCGAATGTATACTCATAATCATTTCCGAAATAAATAAAATTCGCATGAATTGTGTTTCTGAGTTTACCAAAAAAAACTAAGAATTCCTCATCTCTTTTCCTATTCCCAGGATAAGATTTTAATTTGGAGAACAAGTGGCCGTATTTTAGCGGCATCGAAATTAGATATGGGGATCGAGTTTTTAGTTTATTTTTGACGAATTCCTTATCCTCGTCTTTTATTTTTGACTTTATCTCATTATACCTTTTGTTGAGGTATTTCTCTTTTTTTTCATCGGCACACACATGGTTAAAGACGGTGGAAATTGCGAGTTCGAAAAGCGACCAAGCCATCACAATTGCTCGATGATTTAACGAATTATAATATTTTTGCATATCAAGTTCATATTTCGTTAACGCTTTTAATTCAATAAGATGCTCCCCAAAACTTGAGTTCAATTCTTCACTTAATTTGATGGACCCGTCATTGAGTAGGCATGAAATTACGTAGCTATTATATTCTACATGGTATTGTCTTACGTTGTTGTAACTCATCCTAAAATAATCTTTCCTGATATCGCCATTTTCAAACGTAAGATTATGTATTAACTCATCTAGATTGTTTCTCCAATTACTCAAGAAATCTAATTGTTCTTTTAAGTATTTCAAATAATTTGACATAGTTTAGGATATCTTTAAAGGACGTAACGACTCCAAACTGAAAAAAAATCACACATTCAATTGGGTTTGATAGAATGGTATCGCTGTCAGAACGAACAAATATTCTAAATCTGCTTTCGGAAATTACTCGTTGTTTGTTTGTGAACAGAAAAACCATTAGATAGAATACCAAAGCGAGACCTGTTTTTAATAACAACCAATGTAGGCTCGTTTCACCAAATATTCATCACTGGCCCAAGAATTTCAGAACGCAGCTATCCATACGTGCTTACGCGTGATACTCCCGAGGACCTGATGAATGTTTTGATTACGGCTAAAGAGGCTTCCTAAATTTATTTAATGAAGGAATGTCATACTCGTCGAATTTGGATTTTAAACAGAATTTATTGTCTTCATAAACAATAAAATCATCCGCGGTACTTGTTGTCGATTCTACAGCAAAGAAATGATCAAATAGCTCGTCGTCGCTGAAACCCTCGCATTCAGGAAATATCCTCTCTAATTCAGCTCTGTTTTCTTCCAGATACGCGAGTATCTGATCTTTAGTGTACATCATAATAATTGGTTTTAAATCTAAATATAACAATAAAATGAATCTAACAAAACAACAAAGCGCTTAACAGGGATAGCACGCAATACAAATTTGCAAAGCGATACGGCTTACTAGAAGAAAAAGAGATTGAGGTTAAATTTTGGTTTGAGAAAGTTAGCTAGTTTCGGTATTACAAAGTCCCTTATACATTTTCAAAAATTCTTCCGGAGTGTGAATAGAATTTACAAGATATCTACAATCATTATCAATATCCTTGGTCCAATTAAATGCTAATTTTAAATATGGTAACCATTGTCTAGTTTGTCTAAAACTATCATCAATATAGAATGAAGATACCATTTCACATTTAGGATATTCAGCTCCCTGACTAAGTCCAAATTTAAATAATTCTTTAGCTAAGGATATGGAATCATATTCATCTAAATCTCCTTGAAATTGTTGTTTTAAATTGTTCATTGTTTTGTTGTTTATATTGGTTTGGAATTTCTAATTCCTCAAATTTACAAAACATAATTCAACGGATTTGAAGGTGGTTAATTATAGATCATGACATCCCCAAATAAATCCTCATCACGCTCCTTTAAGCCCTCGTCAATAAGTAGTAACCACGATTCTTCAAGTGGGATGTTACGCTTCGCTACCTCATCGCTGTCTAGATCAAAAAACTTGTCCAAATCGAATGTATCGGGAATCCATGTCGGATTTTCTTCGGTCATCGGAGAATTGGACCGTAGCACGTTATACCCCTGCTCTTTCAGTGACAGCAACACCTGGTGATCGAGTTTAACAAATTTCATTTCTAATTGTTAGTATTGTACTAAAGTTAAGAATTATGTGCTACCATACATCGGCCCCGGGTCGAAAAATGCTAGAAGAGAAATACGGAGGTAAAGTCATCGTATACGATAAGGATATCTATTTCCATGTGTCTGGATTTGAGCGGCCGTTTTTGCCAGTCACCCTGTCCGGGGATATTGACACCATCAAACCGGCCAGATGGAAACTCCTACCTTTCTGGGTAAAAACCGAAGCGGATGCAGCCAAGTACGCAAATACCCTCAATGCAGAATCAGAATCGATCTTTGAGAAAGCATCGTACAAGAACTACATAGGAAAGAATCGGGGCCTGCTGTACGTCAATGGATTCTACGAGCCGCACTCTTCACCAACCGGGGCAAAGGAAAACTACTACATCTATACGCCGAGCAAGGAGATATTTACGCTCGGTATCGTTTACAGTGATTGGACAGACCAGGCAACCGGCGAAACCTACCCGACTTTCTCGGTGATCACGACTCCTGCCAATCCGCTTTTGGAGAAGATCCACAATGAGAAGAAGCGTATGCCTTTGATCATTCCTCCGGATAACCGAGATGCATGGCTACATGCCCAGGGGAAAGATGAAATTACCGAACTAATGCAAACCTATACAGGTGAGCTGGATGCACACCGTGTCGTCAGAGTCACAGCCGCACGAGGTGAAGATACCAATAGGCCCGATATTCAAGACGCTATATAATGAACATAGTCTACGACTACGATGGTCGAAAGTTGGAAATATCACGTGTTGGTGGTGCAGGGAATAGTTCCTCGTTCCATGTAATGATTGACAATTATTATTACGGAAGCATATGGAACACCGAGCTGTACGGATGGAAGTTCTCACTTCATGAAGATTCGCCGCTGACAATGGACGATATTGATGTGATAATTGAGGATATTGAAGAAAAAATTTAAAAAACTAGAGTAGAACCTACTTTTTCAATTGGTTCCAAAAAAGGCCCTGCGCCCCCTCACTTCCATGTGCGGGCTTGCTTTTTAAAGGCAGAAAAGCCACCGATTAGGGTGGCTAACTACTAAGACTCTTTTTTTCGTAGCACTACTTTATAAACTAAAAGTACCAACGATATACATAAAGATATAGTAACCGCATAATGAGATTCATACCATATGGATAAAATCAGTAGAACTATTGTCACAACTACCAATACGATATTTGATTTGACGCCCATTTCTAACAACTTAAATATATTCCCGCTAAAGACAAAGCCTTACCTGCTACTGATGCCCAACATTGTGGTCCTGGGACGAAACAGCTTGCAAGACCGTATGTAGATACAGCATTGGCAGCTATTGACACAGCGCAAGCAGCTGTTTCTTTATCTACAGCCATCTGCGATTTTTTTTCAGAAGACGCCTGCGCTCTCAAATTCTCACGGTTATTTTCAGATAAAAAATCATTAGCAAGCAATAAAGTATTTAGTAATAGTGAATAACGATTAAAATTTTCCTCAGATAAAGAAGAAGTCAGAACCTTGTGTTCAAGATTTTTAATTGCCTGCTCGAAGTCATATAGGTAGACATCTTCCTCAAAGCTTTTCATTAAAGAATAATCCAATTTATTAATTAGTCCTTCTTCGAGATAATTGTCAAGCGAAAGGTTTCCACTATTTTCAATCTGATATTTATCCAACTCGGATACTTCTAGGTTAGCCCCAAATTTTTTATTAATATTTTCAAGGGTTGTGCGGAAAGCTTCGTCCTTACTGGCATTTTTACCCGTTTTTTTTGTAGATGACCCTAAAATCCTCGATCTATTGAAGTTAACCACTTCAAATATCTCATCTTTTGCATTGTAAGTGGAGTAATCTATCGTAGATGTCTCAGAAACTTGTTCAGCTGTATTATCAGCGGAACAAGATTGAAATACCACAAGTAAAAGGGTAAAAACTTTTATTAAAGCTGCTTTCATAATATCTTTAGGTTAAAAATTCAATTTAAATCTAGAGAAATGTTATAGAATAACCAAATATTAGTTAAAATACTCTAGCTCATTCGTGCGGAAGATTCACCACTCAACTCGATAAAACTTCGAGAACCTACATTTCACATTTGCCTCCTCCTCCTCAACCACCACAACAAAAACCCAATAACCACGACCAGCCCAACGGCCCAGCCGATTTTGTTCACAAACAATGCCCAGGTATTAGGACTGCTTTCACTTGTACTCTGCTCGCTAGTCTCCCTGCGGATGCTATCCACTGTCACAGCAACCTCCTTACGAGTTGTGTCACGGCTTTCTTCTTCTCGCTCCCGATGATTGTTCTTGGACTCGGTGATCCGCTCATTGGTTGTCGTTTCTGTAGTAGTAACCGGCAAGTTGAATTCGATAGTAAGCGTCTTATCCAAAGTATCTAAAACGGCACGTACCATATTCCCGGCCGTATCACGTAGGAAGTTCTCACCATCCTTTAGATCACCCTTTTTAATCTCAACTTTGGACTTCCCCCCCGAGGTCGTTTTGGTAGTCGTTTTCCTCTCGGTAACTACTGTTCCTTTGTCGATTTCCGTTTCTTTTACCGTAACCGTGCTACCAGTAGATTCCTCCACCTTCTTCTCCACACGTACCGAAGCTTCCACTTTCTGTACATCCTTATTCTTGGACTTATTTCGGAATACACCACACGAGCTGACGATGGCCACCGTGACCACGATCAGCAATAGTTTACTTATCCTTTCCATCGATCACCGCGTTTAAGCTGTCCAAGGTAACCTGCAGGTTGTCCAGACTATTGTTAATATCTTCTACCGGAGGACGTGTCGCCACCTCCTTACTGTTATTGTACGATGATGCCATCACCCCGAATACCATCATCACGATTAATGCTATCTTCTTCATGGTAATTTTTCGTTAATATTTCTGAATGTGGAGTCAGCTGTTTGCCGGATCGTGTCTACTTTGTCGGAAATGGGTTTTAACTGTTCCCTAATCTCCAACTTGTTTTGTCTGCGGACCTCTTCGATTATCCGCTCATACAATTGTCCTTCCCGGTCCAGTTGGCTATCCTTGCTATCAGCTATGTAATACAGGGCAAACCAAAATACCGACACTACGACCATAAGAGCGTACGTAACCGGATGCTTTACGATCTGTAAGAATGTCGGCTGCTTTGCCGGTTGGTTCGGTTGCTCTTTTCGTTCCATTTACTTCTCGCTACTGAAATATAAATCT
The DNA here is from genome assembly GCA_019115805.1 of Candidatus Sphingobacterium stercorigallinarum. Taxonomy (GTDB): domain Bacteria; phylum Bacteroidota; class Bacteroidia; order Sphingobacteriales; family Sphingobacteriaceae; genus Sphingobacterium; species Sphingobacterium stercorigallinarum. The sequence goes on along the minus strand of DXCW01000017.1, from coordinate 2,590 downwards.
GCTTCTGCTTTTCGTCTACGAACCAACCCCGCTAGCACCTTCCCCCCTGCTAATCGCCATTTCTCGAACTCGGCCCGTATCGTTGGATCACAAGGGTTTTTATTGATCTTCTTCAATAACGTGGACTTGGCAAGACTACCGCCCCCTAGATTGAAAGTGAAGCTGACAAGCGCATCAAATTGATTCTGGTTCAGTTCCGCACGAACCAGCCGCAATACGTCATTTTCATACGTCATCAATACTTCGCGGAGCATCTGCTCGCCTTGCTGTTTGGTCAGTGAAGGATCCTGCATCGTTACCTTCCGTCTGGTACCGGGATAGTAAGTGAACCCATATCCAATGGTTGCAATACCAATCGGGTCTCTATAAGGGGCAGCGTACCACCCCTCGAAGCTTTTTATAAGGTCAATGCCTTTTTGTGATGTTTTCATGGTTACACAGTATCTATGAATGGTCTTTTTGTTGGAAGTCCGACGTACTCTCCAATACCGTTACAATACTCCCAATCCTTCTGAACCAATTCTCCTAAAGTGCGACCGGCGGCATTTAAATCCTCAACCCCCCATCTATACATAATTCCACCTTTGTCAGTTGTGTCTATTTTTCCTAAAACTAAATCGCTGGTAGGATTACCAAAAGAAGCAGTTGGCTCATACGTATTCGTTTGCTTTACTCCGTTCTTGTACCAGTCCAAGTATTGACCACCAGGAAGGGTGTCAACAACATTCTCGAACACGACTTTCTGGAAGCCCTGTGTTCCGGTTCTTTTTACACCTTTTAATCCCATTTTATTGTTTTAATTAAGCTTAGCTTTAGCTTCCGCTTCGGCTTTACGCTGTTCAACCAATTGTTTCATGACGGGCGAAACCTCATCATCTTTAAGATTTCCACCGCCGCTTCCTAGATATGGAGCATCATTCCCCAGTTTACTTTCAGCTTGCGATTGTGCATGTTCCGTGAAATCCTTCTCCACATCGCCGAGGTACTCTTCGAAAGCTTCGTCATCCGCAAAGGACATGCGTCCGAAATCACGGATCACCTTGTTAGCGTATGCTTCATCAGCACCTTTTAGCTTAGCAAGAATCGCAGATCGACGATCTGATACCACTTTCTCTCCCTTCAATGCTTGCACTGTATCTTGCAACGCTTTGTTGCCATCGATTAATGCTTTTGCCCACGCTGGCATTTCGTCATCCGGTTCATCTTCTTCTTCCTCTTCTCGCTCCACCGGCTTCTTCGCAACAGGCTTCTTCGCTTTAGCAGCGGCTTCCAATGACCGAATCCGATCATCCTCTTTTGCTATGTCAGCAAATGGAAGTGCTTCGTCTAACGATACCAACCGTGTCTCCAACTCCTCTTCTGTCTCCACGAGGCCTTCGAGTCGTTTTGCAAGTTGCTCTACACGAGCATCCGAAAGTTGCACGCCTCCAAACTTTGATAGGAGTAATGCTCTGATTAGTTTTTTGATGTCCATATTGTTGTTTTGATTAGTAATAGCCCATGCAGGATGGCCGTCCCATATGGTATATGCCTAAAATGTTCCACACCATTGCGGTTATGCAACAAATTTAACTATAGACGCCCGCGCATAGTAGTTGGGATAGGTATAACAAAGGGTTGTTATAGGTGTATCGAAGAATAAATGTTTTTATGATAAATTTCTTTCAGTTAAGGGAAGTATGTATTTTCGGAGAAACCAATTGTTGATGTCCTCCACCCATAGTAAGAAAAACGATAGAAAATGAAATACAAAATCATTGGCTACATTATGTATATCTTTCTTTTTTTACTTATCAGCACATTTGCTGTTAAACACATAATCGAAGCACTGCAAAATCCTAAACAAACAGTAGGATACTATTTGGGTATCGTTACTGCTGTTGGCGTTATGTCGTTTGCTTTTTTTATGTGCACCATGGTGATATATCAAACAGCGTGGCCCAATAAATCAACACCAGGGTTTTTAGGGATTGGAGCGTTTTTATCGGCAGCATTTTTAGCGATATTAAGTCTAATATATTTGGTATCGCAGTTTTTTATTTAAGAATACCCCACAAACTCACCCCGATCCTTCGTAGCATAAAAATGAGCTTCCCCGGCCCGCATCTGTCGGGCCATTTCTTCGCTGGACATGGTACGTTCCACTTCTCCTGCAGCATCCATTGCATGAAGGAGTCCAGAGCTACCTTCAACATCAATGAAAGGAGCTGGAATTAATCCAGCCGCGCAGGCTCGGTGTGAGTAGTGGACATGCTCATACTTGCCAATACCGAAAGCAGGATCCATCCCCCCAATACGTTCTATCACATCCCGGTGAACATACATCATGCATCCATTTCCAAGGTGATGGTGCTTGTGCCCCGCCTCTGTAGCGTACGACGGAAGAAAAGTGAAACATAGGTGTGGGTGCGGCGATCGGATATACGGAAGCTCCCATCCATCTGATATTGGATAGCAATGTATCCGCCCGACGAACTACATGTTTGATTTCTGAATATTATTCTTAAAGTTCTGCGGGTAGAGATCTTTTAAGTTTTTGTGGTTGATTGACATGATATTTTCCAAGGCATATTTCAGCCACTGAAACGGG
>DXCW01000129.1 GCA_019115805.1 Candidatus Sphingobacterium stercorigallinarum | reverse complement strand
ATTCCATCTGAATTTGTACATTTGTACCTTAATGGAACAGCTGTCGCAATCTTCAAATGAGGATTTTTTTATGTTTAGGATGGTTTTTAAGAATGCCCATTTATCAAAACCCGTCCTGATGAAGCGTTGTTTCCTATTAAATCTAGAGAACCGAATACCAACAACTTTTGATTTTCAACTCAATTCATGGCAACACTATTAATCCAATCCGCAATTTTGGTGTCACCTGGGCATCCACTCAACCATTCTAAAGTCGATGTATTGATTAAGAATGGTAAGATCGATCAACTTGGTGAACACATTCAATCGGATGATAAGAAGCTGACGAAAATTGATGGTGAAGGTGCCTATCTTTCGATGGGCTTTTTTGACCTAAATGTGAATCTTGGGGAACCCGGATTAGAAACCAAGGAGGACATACAGACCGGAACCGCTGCTGCGGTTGCAGGCGGTTTTACTGGAGTAGCCGTGCAGCCTAACACGAGACCGGCAATTCATAGCCGGGCCGAGGTGGCGCTGATTGTGAATTCGGCCAAGGGGAATATTGTTGACGTTTTACCTATCGGTGCCTTAAGCAAGGATCGAGCAGGGAAGGATCTAGCCGAATTGTTTGATATGCGACAAACGGGCGCAATTGCCTTCAGCGATGGAGATAAAAGTGTACAACAGGCGGGATTGATGAGTCGAGGCTTGCTGTACGCAAAAGGCTTTGGAGGACTCATTATTTCCTATCCTCAAGACGATTCCGTTGCAGGTGGACACCAAATGAATGAAGGCCAAGTCAGCACGTTTCTAGGGATGAAAGGTATTCCTAATTTGGCGGAATCGATTATGGTTTCTCGAGATTTGTTTCTCGCGGAATACAATGAAGCAGCGATCCACTTTGGAACAATTTCCACACAAGAAAGTGTGGACCTGATCAAAAAAGCGAAAGCCAAGGGATTGCGTGTGACTTGTGATGTGGCTGCACATCATTTGGTCTTTACCGATTCTGAGGTGGAAAGTTTTGATAGCCAATTCAAAACTATGCCGCCTTTACGTACGAAAGCAGATGTCAAGGCATTGATAAAAGGCTTAAAGGATGGAGTAATCGACGCCATCGTTTCACAACATACCCCCCACGAAGTGGAGTTTAAGGAAGTGGAGTTCCAAATCGCCGCGCCTGGGATCATCGCAAGTCAGACGGTTTTACCGCTTCTGTTGCGCGCAGGTTTGACACCCGAACAGATTGTCGAGAGGCTGGCAATCGGTCCGAGACGGGTGCTGGGATTACCGCTGCCCGATTTAACAGCGGGAAGTGAAGCGAATTTAGTGTTGTTTAGTCCGACGAAAAAATGGATATTTGATAAGCAGACGAATCGTTCTAAATCAAGCAATAGCCCACTTTTTGGGCAGGAGCTGGTCGGGCAAGTATTGGCTGTGGTAAATAATAAATTGTTGCATACCAATTAATAAAGATATGGAAGCGAAAGTAAAAGTGGCTCTGGAAGCTTTAATTCACGTGTACGGAGATTCGGAACAAATAGCAACCGATGTGATAGCCCCCGGTTTGATTCAAGTGTTTGATTCGGATCAACCTTTTATGGAAAAAGTGGCTGCGATGGACGGCGTGTTTGATGAAGAGCCTCGATTCGATGAATTGCGGGAATACGTATTTGATTTATTATTGATCAATTTTTTCACAACGGATGTGGAAAAACTGGAGGCGGATTATTTGGAATCTCCCGAATGGGAAGCAATTGAGGAAGATACACTTGACCGAGGTAGCGAGCTGCTGAATATTTTGCTCTATCTAAGGGAATGTAAAGACGATGAGGTAGAACCTTCTCTCGGAGATTTTCTAAAGGAGTTTTTGCTCGTGGAAGAGGACGAATTCCAAGACGAATACCGAATTTATGAACGCGTGATTGCCAATCAGATCTTAATCGATAGCAATTACCAAGAGATTGCGCGTGTCGCACAGCAATTTGAGGCAGATGACGAATTGGCGACGCTATTTTATCCATTGCTTGCGTTCTTTAGTGACGCTTCGCCCAGTGCCGATCAAATCACGGAATACAAGGCCAATGCCACAAACCCTTCTTTAGACACCGCACTGTTGCAATTGATGATTACTTTTAACGCATAACTATGGAAACGACATATAACCTCGAGCAAAATTTGAAGAAAAAAGCGATTACTAAGGGAGTGATTCTCGGGGTGATTTCAGCTGTTTTGTCTATCATTTCGCTTTATTTTTCCGCTACAGCGACATCCATTTACACCTCGTCTATTATCAATTTTGTTGTGAATTACGGTGTTTTTCTGGCAATAGCTGTCGTATTTGTACTTCAATTAAGAAGAGCTGTCGGAGGATATTGGAGTTTCTCCACCGCGCTAAAAAATATTTTCATTTTGTTGGCCGTGACGGCTACCATCGGTCTTTTGGGCATTAGTGCATTCAATGCGGCGTTTCCCGACTTGCAAGTAGAAGCGATCGAAAACACCCAGAATCTTACCATTGAAACGATGGAGGCCGCCAATACACCAGATGAGCAGATTGATACCGTGTTAGAGATGTTGGATGAGCAGAAGGAGGCCTTAGGTGCCTTATCATTTGGTCAAGTGATTAAGGGGCTTTTCGTATCGCTATTGTTGTATTTTGTGCTCGCGTTAATTTTGGCAGCGATCTTCAAAAAGGAAAAACCCATCTTCAAAAAAGTCAATCCTACGGAATCTGGATCGCCAGATGCCCATCCTTGGCAAAATAATAATAATCCCGAGTAGAGATCTTGGAAAGTGATCATCGTCGACGGTAACGTTGCTGGGATCCGATGTCCATCCTCACGGATAGTTGTCCACTAGTATCAAGAATATGGATATTTCAGTAGTCATACCCCTGTATAATGAAGAGGAATCCTTGCCCGAGCTGGTGGCTTGGATCGAGCGGGTGATGGACGCAAACGCTTTTTCCTACCAGATTGTCTTGGTGGACGATGGCAGTAACGACCGATCCTGGTCGGTCATCGAAACGCTGAAGCATCAAAATGATCGGATTACCGGTATCCGGTTCCGAAGGAACTACGGTAAGTCAGCGGCATTGAATGTGGGGTTTGCCGCAGCTGAGGGGGAGGTCGTGATTACTATGGATGCCGATCTACAAGACAGTCCAGATGAAATTCCCGAACTGTACGATCGCATTAAAAGGCAAGGGGCGGATTTGGTCTCGGGATGGAAAAAGAAACGATACGACCCGCCTACTAAAACCATTCCCACCAAATTGTTCAATTCGGTGACCCGATCGATGTCAGGAATTCACAATTTACACGATTTCAATTGTGGGCTCAAAGCGTATCGCAAAGAGGTCGTGAAAAGTATTGAAGTCTACGGAGAGATGCATCGTTACATTCCGGTGCTCGCTAAGTGGGCGGGATTCCGAAATATCCAAGAACAAGTTGTCCAGCATTACCCGCGTAAATACGGTACGACCAAGTTCGGTGCAGGCCGTTTTGTAAAAGGTTTTTTAGATTTGCTATCGATTTTTTTCGTTGGTAAGTTTGCTAAGCGTCCTATGCATTTCTTTGGCCCGCTAGGGGTCATTAGTTTTCTAATCGGGTTTTCCATCACAATTTATCTGATAAGCGAAAAACTGATGAGTATTGCAAACGGTACGGTATATAGGAATGTGACGGATCAGCCGCTCTTCTTTTTATCCTTGGTGGCCATCGTCATCGGCTGCCAATTATTTTTAACTGGATTTGTGGCCGAATTGGTGTCCAGAAACGGAAGTGATCGGAATAATTACCATATTGACCAAGTCATATAATATGCTTTTTTCGGTAATTGTTCCCCTTTATAATCGTCCGATTGAAATCAAAGAACTCCTTGAATCACTGAGCACACAGATCTACACCCAATTTGAAGTGATTGTCGTGGAAGACGGCTCGGTTCGTAAGGCGGAAGATATTGTAGCTTCGTTTCAAGACCGATTGACTATTCGCTATTATTATAAAGAGAATGAAGGGCAGGGATTGGCTAGGAATTTTGGTTTTTCAAAAGCGAAAGGCGATTATTTCATCGTGTTTGATTCGGATGTGATCGTTCCAGATGATTATTTCGAGAACGTGATGAAGAGTTTAAACGAGCATCACTGGGATGCATTCGGTGGTCCCGATGCGGCACATCCGTCATTCACATTGGTGCAAAAAGCCATCAGTTATGCCATGACCAGTCCGTTTACTACTGGAGGAATTCGTGGTAATAAAAAACACATAGGGGCATTCCACCCTAGAAGCTTCAATATGGGGATTTCGAGAAAAGTGTATCAGGATACCGGCGGGTTTCAATTTGCTAGACGCTCAGAAGATATCGAGTTCAGTATCCGTATGATTCAGGCCGGGTATAAGGTCGGTTTAATTCCTGAAGCTTTTGTGTATCATAAACGTCGGACTAATTTCTCACAGTTTTACCGTCAAACCCGTTCTTTTGGAAAAGGAAGGATAGACATTTATAAACGCTATCCGAATGAGTTAAAACCGGTTCATGTCCTCCCAGCGATTTTTGTCGTAGCTACAAGCGTTTTGATTATGATCAATGTGCTCAACTTACTCACGCTAGATGCCATGTATGTATTGCACCTGCTGGGGCTGTTTGGGAATCTTGTAGTCTTGTTATATGTGTTTGCTCTTTTTGCCCACGCGGTTGTTAAAACCAAAGACCCTCGTGTAGCTGTGCTCGCGGTTATTGCGGCATTCACACAGCTTTGGGCCTATGGCTCTGGTTTTATCGCCGAATGGAGCAATAGGTTTTTGTTGGATAAAAACGAGTCAAGAATTGATTAATTGCTGTTGCTTCACTAAATTCGAACTCAGAAAATTACATGGTTTCATTAAATCAAAGCAGTTTAGATAAGCTGGAATTGCTTTTCAAGGAATTAGGATATCGTGTACGTTACGAGAAGGGATCCTTTAAAACGGGTGCCTGCGTGCTGCAAAATGCGAAAGTTATTGTGGTCAATAAATTTTCTACCGTAGACATGAAGGTGCAATCGTTGTTGCAGATTCTCCAAGGAATAGAAGTGTCCGAAGAGCAGGTTCCCGAGAAGCTACACGATTTTTTTCAACGTACTCGACAAATAAGATTATCAGTTTGAGAGTAGAGTTTTTAGGTACAGGAACATCACAAGGCGTGCCCGTCATCGCATGCGGTTGCGAGGTATGTCGGTCGTTGAATTCTAAAGATAAGAGACTAAGGTCTTCTATTTTAATTCAATATAATCAGCGTTCAATCGTCGTCGACACAGGACCCGATTTCCGATATCAAATGTTACGTCACCGTGTTCCCCGCTTAGATGCGGTGCTTATGACACACGCCCATAAGGACCATATTGCCGGGCTGGACGATGTGCGTGCTTTCAATTATATTCAAGAACAATCCATTCCTATCTACGCTAACGCAGATACTCTTGAGCGTTTGCGTACCGAATTCCATTATGCGTTTAGCAGTCATAAGTATCCAGGGATTCCACAACTCGAGTTGGAAGAAATTGCACCCGGGGTATCGTTCAACCTCTACGGTAAAGCGGTGATACCGATCGAGGTAATGCACTTTAAAATGCCGGTTCTTGGGTTTCGGATCGATAATTTTGCCTATATCACGGATGCTAAAACGCTTTCGGCAGAGTCGATCGACTTGCTAAAGGGTGTGGAGGTTTTAGTCCTCAATGCGCTGCAACGAGATCCGCACATTTCTCATTTAACCATGGATGAAGCCATCGCTTTGTCTCGGGAAATTAACCCTAAAAAAACCTACCTGACCCATATGGGGCATCGGTTTGGTACACACCAACAGATCGAATCGTGGTTGCCCGAAGATATTTTCCCTGCCTTTGATGGCCTTTGTTTGGACATTTAATCGGAGATTTATCGTCGAAGAAAAACAATTTCCTTTTTAGCGTGTTTTTAAGTTATATATTTCATTAACAATCAAAACTAAGCTATTATGGGAAATATTTTGTATTTAATCGCGGTCGTTTTAGTCATCATTTGGGCCATCAGCTTTTTAGGTGGGTATGCCACAGGTGGTATTATTCACATCTTACTTGTCATTGCGATCATCGTCGTACTCTTACGGATTATTCGCGGCAATGCCTAAGGTGGTCCACTGGATAGCGGCAATTCCTTAAAAAGAGTTCCCGCTGTTCTAGTTAGATATTTCTCGCAATTAACAATTGCGCAATAGCTATATCGCTTTCGTGAGTGATCTTGATATTTGAGGGATCCCCAGGATGGAGGTATAGCTTTTTATTTTGTGTTTCAAAAACCGAGGCATCGTCTGTAAAGCTAGACGACTCTTGTTGTTGATAAGCGGCTATTAATTTTTGTCCGAGGAAGACCTGTGGCGTTTGTATCAACCAGACTTGATCCCGATCTACAGATTGACTGTTATGGGCTAGACCTAAACGTACGGAACTGGTGCTTTGGGTAGCGGGTATGACTGCAGGCCGTCCGGCTTGGCAACTTTCAAACAATTCGTCTATAAGGGTTGGGGTCACTAGCGGCCGTGCCCCATCGTGAACAGCAATCTTAGTGTGGTCATCAATTTCTCCCGTTTGGGCGATCCATTGCAGCCCACGTTCCACGCTTTGGAAGCGGCTGGCACCACCTAAACATACGCTATGGGGAATTGAAAAGTCAAACTCTTCGCAAAGATTCGCCCAGTAGTTCATCATTGTTTCGGAAAGCACGACGATAATCATTGGGCGTGTTTGACTCTTTGCAAATTGACCGATGGTGTGCATGAGAATGGGTTTGCCACCCAGCAATCGAAATTGTTTGGGAACCGCGCCCCCTACTCGAGATCCTGTCCCGGCAGCAACGATGATTACGAAATGTGTCGATGTCATTGAATCTATTTAACAAGCAAACGGTGTGTAAAATAATAAATTAATTGGAGCTTGCAGCGATAAAAAAGACGCAGAATGCCATAACATCCTGCGTCGCTTAATTCTTAATGAAGTACATGTGGTTCGTTTACACAATTAGCATCGCATCGCCGTAGCTATAGAATCGATATTTTTCTTTTACAGCGACTTCGTACGCATTCATGACATTTTCGTATCCAGCAAACGCTGCAATCATCACCAAAAGGGTAGATTGAGGCGTGTGGAAATTGGTGATCATCGAGTTCGCGATACTAAACTCATAGGGTGGATAGATAAATTTACTAGTCCAGTCGCTTGCTGCTTTCAAATGCTTGTCAGCGGAAACCGATGATTCAATGGCCCGCATTGAGGTTGTCCCAACGGCACAGATACGGCGTTTTGAATCAATGCCTTCATTGACCAGTGCAGCAGACTCAGGGGGAATAATGAATTGCTCAGAATCCATCTTGTGTTTCGTTAAGTCCTCAACCTCTACTGCTCGGAATGTGCCCAAGCCGACATGCAACGTCACCTCAGCAAATTCGATACCCTTTAATTCCAAACGCTTCATCAGTTCCCTGGAGAAATGGAGACCTGCAGTTGGCGCCGCAACTGCCCCTTCATTTTTGGCGTAAATAGTCTGGTAGCGGAATTTATCTTCGGGAGTTGCCTTACGCTTTATATATTTAGGAAGTGGTGTTTCTCCTAATATTTCGATGTTTTTTCTAAACTCCTCATCTGTTCCATCGAATAAAAATCGAATGGTCCGTCCTCTTGAGGTGGTATTGTCCACAACTTCGGCGACCAAAAGATCATCTTCTCCGAAATACAATTTATTGCCTACGCGAATTTTTCGAGCCGGATCGACCAATACATCCCACAAGCGTAACTCTTTATTCAATTCTCTCAGTAAAAATACCTCGATCGTTGCCCCAGTCTTTTCTTTATTTCCGTACATTCTAGCAGGAAACACTTTGGTATTATTGAGTACCATAATGTCCTTATCATCGAAATAATCCAACACGTCTTTGAAGATCTTGTGTTCGATTTTTCCGGTATCACGATGTAACACCATAAGCCGAGATTCATCACGGTGCTCGGCAGGCTCAGATGCGAGTAAAGATTCGGGTAGATTAAAGTTAAATTGAGATAATTTCATTTGTTATTCTACTGATGTTGTTCTGCCCTCTAGCCTTACTGGGGCTAGATTTAAAAAGGCTTACAAAAATAAGAAAAAATGATGACATTTTGGGGTAAATATTGCTTTTAGACAATCTGGTGATGGTTCGAGATCAATCGTTTGTAGGCGTATTCTTCCCGCGGCACGCTTCGATGGCCCAGGACGGCTCAAGCCGGCAGCTGTGGCGCGAAGGGAAGCCTATTTAGCAAAGGAACCGCCCACGATTGATGTTGGGCGGTTGCTAATGGAATTGTCTGATCTTTACGTCAGAAAAGTGCAGAATTATTGCCCTTTTAGAACAAGCTAGTATATCAGATAGACAATTGCCAATATGCTGATAGCAACGATAATGGTCTTTTGGACATTTCGGCCAGCAGGCTCATCGTCTTTTTCTTCAATGACCGTTTCCGGGACC
>DXCW01000016.1 GCA_019115805.1 Candidatus Sphingobacterium stercorigallinarum | reverse complement strand
TTTGCAAAATTTCAACTTCGATTAAAAACCGGTCAAAAATTCGCAAAGCCAAACTGATGAAAAAAACAGCCAAGATTCTTATCATCACATTAATCTCATTCGGAGCCTATTTTCTAATAGATGAAACGTATTTTAAAGAAATAAGGAAGTGGTTTCATGGACTGATTAATCAATGGGGAATAAGTCACATAATGGCTTATTTAATCGTTGGGCTTCCAATTTTTGTGGGGATTTTGATTCTCCATAAAAAGGATAAATTCTTTTTCAGTGTAGGGCTTAACAAATCTCTGTTCCTCAAAGGAATCGTCTATTCGTTACTGTGTACACTGCCTATGTTCATAGGTTATGCATTACTTTTTGATTTTAATACCGCATTTTCCCTGAACTCATTCCTTGTCACAGTCATTGCAGCTGCACTCTTTGAGGAATTATACTATAGAGGTTTCTTGTTTGGCCAATTGTATAGAAACACAAATTTGGGATTTATACCATCCGTTTTGATTGGGGCAATTTTGTTCGGACTAATGCATTTATATCAAGGAACTGAGCTGAATGAGACTATCGGAATTTTTATAATCACGTTTTTGGGAAGTGTCTTATATGCTTGGGTATATGTCGAATGGAACTATAATCTGTGGATTCCAATATTTCTTCATTTGTTTATGAACCTATCGTGGGGATTGTTTTCAGCAGCCGAAAACGCGCTTGGTGGAAAATATGCAAACATTTTTAGACTAATCACAATATTTCTAATAATCGGACTGACAATAGTATATAAAATAAAGAATAATCTCGACTTCAAAATAAACAAACGGACACTGTTAAAAAAAACTGCCTTTGACAAAGGTCACTGTTGCACAACCCCGTCAAACAGCAAAAACTCCAAAATTTCCGACCCCGTTTAAGGACGCTAACTTTGGTAAGACCTTACCAAAAACAGCCCCCTGTCAGGGCTAACCTACGTAGCGCTCCCACAGCCATTGTCCGTATTGACGAAAGGCCCTAGGAAGTTTCGCAAACCCTTTGTCAAAGGTATAGCCACCACCCTCTTCAACACAGTTCGGAAAGACCAACTTGGTTTCGCCACTCATTTTCACATATGATTGCTCGGTGTGGTAAAGCACGATATGGAACTCAGACGGGCTCACATCACCTTTACAAGCCAATTGGTAAAGCAACCATACTTCCGCAATTCCGTCGTTATCGAGATCGGTGATGCGCAACGCATTTCTGAGGAAACGTGCTTCGATATCGACCGGACAGTCTTGGACGAAATCCATAAATGTCCATACCCTTTTTGTTCCGGAATCGGTATTCAGGAAGTGGTAGCCCCAAAGGAAAGCATTGCGATACCCTTGTTCATCGGTTGGCTCTTCCCCCGTTTCGTTGAGTAAAAGATAATGTTCTCCGCTACGATCCATCCAGCGGATAGCTTCCACACAATCGCCACGATAGTCTAATTCCGGATACTCCGCCTCCTGAAGGGAATCTATGGGCAATTCGTTGTTTTTAAATGACAGGTCTATTCCGTTGTGCTGACCACTAGCAGTTCCAGCAATCATCATCAACAGACAGATCAGCAAATTTTGCCAGCGATGTTTGTTATCTTTCATTTCACCTTCGGTTTTCCTTAACCTCAAAAATAACAGACAAAAACGGTTTGAGAAATAGCGGGTATCAGGTATTTACCAGCAGTTATCTAGTATATATTCGTATTCTACATCACCAAAATCCCTCCTTTTTATAAGATCCGGATCGATGGAATTCCTCTACAAATGGAAGGCCCTAAACAACTCCAAAATAAATCGAGTGTAATGACAGGATGCCTCTACCCTCACCTGTCAACCCCTATATGTCGAGAATGACAGCAACCAAAGCTTAGGAAGTTTGACCTCCCATACAAGCCCACTGAAAGTAACTTCCACCATAGCCAATTGACGTCTGAGGAGTGAATAAGCGCTCGGCCTTAATGAATGAGCAATATGGCGGAAAACAACTATTGAAATGATCAACGATCAAAATATTTTTGTAAGACATTTTTCGATAACGAGGGACATAACCAATCCAAATAAACGGCTTTCACCCGCATTTACTGCTGCATTTATTTATGCTTGAGCCCTTTAAAAAAAAGAAAGCAGATTTTAAAAACAGATACTACTCGATGAGTTAATACATTTGAACAGCAAATTAGACGCAAGATTCAACTTGCTTTTCCTCCTAACAGGTTTTACGGTGCAATACCCGTGACGTCTGAATAAAGAGCAGCAAAGAGACGAGAGGAGGAACACTGAAAAGCACACAAATCATGGACACCACACCACGCCAATTCCGATCTCCAGCGACAGTAGAGAACCAGGCACCCTATCTAAATAAGAGCAATGCGTCTACGAACAGCATGCTAGATAAGGAACTTCTCAAGAAATTGGATGGACCATGGAAAATCCTAAAAAACGGGACAATGTTCGGCATCGGGGGAATTAAACGATTCTCGGTCATTGTACTACTATTTGCCGTGATGAACCTCTTTCTATTCGGCGTCGGTATGTATACAGCAGTTACAAACAATTTCTCCTGGAGTACCATCGGCATTTTGTTCATCATGATTTTGCTGGGATCCGCATTCACCTTATGGGCCGGATACCGCTCCTATCGATACGTATTCATCAATATCTTGTCGAAAATCTACGAAAACACAAATCAATACCAGCAAAATATGTGTGCAGAAGCGGTCCTCCGAGCGGGACGGATATTTTCGGGTGGAGAGCATGTCACAAATGAGAAATTGAATGCAGCGGTCGATTGGGGAAACCGTATCTACGACGCCTACGGCCAAATTCCTGTCTTTTTTCAATCTGGAATAACCCAGTTACTCAACCGACTACCCATCGCCGCATTCCTCCTGAGTATGAAAGAAGATATCAAAGCAGGGAATAACAAACTGGCTGCCGATAAACTACACGCTTTGGTCACGGATTTCATCAATGCGCATTTTTTTTCGACGAACAATACGCGTTGGTTACTCTGGTTAATTCCACTGAATATAATCCTGATGGCAGCACTGGCACTATACGGTGCCGCATAAACAAAACAGGCAATTAAATTCTCCATTGCTCCGTAAGGTAAACGTCAACGTAACAACTACCATCCTTTCCACCCCCGCCACCCGCGAACATGCAATATAAAAAGACTAAAACACAGCTGTTTGAATTTTACATTGCCGGATTTTTTGGATAATTTATTCCTATTATTGTTAAGATCGAATCAGGGTGTTTATGATAAGAAGTGTTTTTCGGGGATAAAATATGTCCCAATTGGCGCTGAACCAATACCTCCCGATGGTATTCTTAACGCTATTGGGATGCGATGCTTTGATCCTTTTATATCAATTTCTTTCGTATGCTATCGACGACAAGATGGAGAGAAACACATAGGAATTGAGCCGATTTGAAAAGTGCCCCCGTATTGCTAATGCCCAATAGGGAAGCTAAAGAACAGCATCATGCCATATAATCTTGAGCGATTTTGCATTTTCATCTATAAAGTCTCGCTATGGTTCTCGTTAGGCCTGGTCATCGGTCTATTTACAGCCCAGATGCAGGGCTTCATGCCAGTCTGGACACTATTTTTGAGCGTTCCGGGCACGATCGGCTTGGGTTGGTTATTTGCCGTCGCATTTATTGGATACACGGAATATAAGATCCGTAAAAACACATCCGACCCGGCTTCCGGTACAAGGCTCGCTGTTCCCGCACGTGTCGACAGCACGGATTACGCTGGCATACGACTTTCAGACGAGCGCGACCTGCTCATCTTAAAAATCACGGTATTTCCAAAATTTGGCTCACCCTATCAAACGACCATACGCCAGTTTATGACGGCCGAACAAATTAGTCAACTTCAAATACAGCCTGTTATTACGTTTTATGAAGATCCCCATGACCCTGGTTATGGCACCATATCGCTTACACCGCCAGTAGAGCAGATTGTGACAGATGGGCCTACGTCTCGGGCGACTATCGTTTATCCAGAACAGAGTAAAACCTCATTTTTACTCTTGATTGGGCGTCATCCAAATATAGTTACACGATCGATAAGCACGGTGCTGATTGCCGGGATGCTTAGTTTTGGCTTTCTTTCGCCCTTCATGGTCACCGGCAATGTGGACTGGCTTCGCTTACGCGTCACGTATTTTCCGTCGAGGCTTATTTTTCAGTATAAAGGTAATTTTAATCCGGACGCGTTCCGAAAAGCGTATGAAAAGGCGATTACGTATATCGGCGACCGGCGAATCGAATCTTTACTTTTTTATAAGAGCCATACCGACGTGAGAATAGAAGATGCTGATAAACCCGGCTATGTCACGCACACCATCATTCGTGGCAATTCCGTGGAAGAAAACATTATTTCATGGAAGGAAGCCGAATCCGACCACCTGTTTACCGCAGATTCAATTCGTTTCGAACTGTTCCAAAAGGTAATGGACGATGTCGAGACAGACCATGATATTGAAGATATTTTATACATAGGAATTCGCAAAGGAATACGTTGGGGCACTCGCGATGGTCGTATCCCACCCGATTTTAAACAAAACCATGTTGATATCCATGTATTGTTTCGTCCGAATAGCGAATCATTGTATTATCATGGTAAAACCGGCGAGCGGTTACCGAGATAAAAGGGGAATATATACTATTAAATTAACCGGCCATTTCATTTGATCCTGTGGAGCACGCTCCTATTCAATATCGCCACGAAACCCATCAAAAATCTGGGCGATAACCCACTGAACACGGCATTTTCTTTCGATAAAACTACAGGAAGCGAGAACATGTCATCCGGATAAAGTTATTCATGAAATGTAAGCGTTGTCCTTTCAAAATCCTCCACAGCGCACCCAATCCCAATTGTTCCCACAATACTGCCCCCCCTTCGCTCTCTCCGTACTCATCCTATACATAACAACGATCCGAGAGACCTGATATCAACACACCAATCTTAACGGTTCTTGATAGGACGATCCTGCGTCTCTAAGGACGGCTGCGCATGCTGGAGCGTCTTGGCCGGAATAATCACCGTTCTCGTAGTGCCGTAATGTATATATAAATATATATTGCGCGTGCTGTCGCAGCCGCACCATCTTTGCTTCCAGCTGATCCAACATCCCCAGGTCCACGTTAAACTCATCTTCATAACGGCTTTCTCGATACGCTTTTTCCAGAAAGCGGAGTAAAATCAAGTCCGTAGCCTGGGTTTCATCGAAAATGCTGTTATAGATGGGGCAGATATTCATGGTGTGGCGATGATAATGACGTATGGAATGCGTTATTCTTTCCTTCGCAGTCAGTAGTATGGATAAATACCGATACGTCAACTCGATGGTCTGATGGAGCATAAACGCAGCCAAACCAAAAGACCGATTCGCTTTAAAATGATAATACGCATCTTCGAAACCCTGAATTTTTTTATTTTCCCTTCGGTCGAATGAAATCGCGTGCTGTAGACATCTGGAGAGATCAAACTCTTCGACAATTGGACTATAGGCCGATTTCGCATCACGATATAGCAGTTTATGAGGCTGGCAGGAATTAAAAAGAAACAAATTACCGTTTCGAATTTTAGCTCGGGCCATTCGGGTGGTAAAACAATGCGCACGAACAGCAGGAAGAATATTAAATGCCTCCTCGATCTGACGTATACGTGCTGCGCGTTTCTTGCTATAGGAATACTTGATTAAAATAATCAATTCCCGTTTCTCCGTCTTATTCTGGCAACGATTTACGTAGATACTTTCAATTGGGAAGCTTCCCACCAATCCGCTGATCATTTTCGTGAGGTCCGTTCGCTCTGTTTGATTTCCCATTACGCTTTGCTTTTATCACAGAAAACTTATACCGCAATCGAACAACATGTATCATTGTCGATCAACCTTTCCTACACAAACATATACTGCAAGCGCCACAAAAAGGAATAATTGGTAATTTACAAGTGTGAACGTCTCTTCGTGACCAACGAAATCGGGGATCGGAGAGGTGAAGACTACGGTCCATCACCACAAGAAAAGACGTCGTCACCTATTTCTGATCAGACCAGTTAGTCTTCTTTTTCAGTAAACGGCACCGATGCAACTTTATTAGACGAACGACCTACCAACACGAATATATACACCCACCCGATCAGGAAAAATTGGAACGGGACTCGAAACCAGAGGTAAGCCAGCCCCCTTCCTTGATAATTTGCCGCTTCGTAATCGACTTGCAAAAAAGCGGCATATATATTTAGCGGTAAAACAAGCAGAAAAAAAACGATTAATAACACTGCCGTAAACTCTCGCCAGCGCGGCGATAATAAACCTATCGCTGCTATTATTTCCCAAGCTCCGCTGATGTAAACAAGACTGGCTCTAGCCGGCACCCAAGGCGGTACCATCAGCGACATGCCCTCGGTATACAAAAAATGCCCCATACTGGTGAATACCAGCATCCCCGCTAATGCGAGACGTCCAGATCTATGAACATTGACTTTGCCAGTAAAACATTTGGTGACGCCCAACAGGAGCGTAAAAAGAATTAGGAGTACAAAAAGTGGCTTCATTATGCCAAAGTACGATGGATTCGCAGGAATGCCAATGAACAAATGTTAAGAAATTTCACGCCTAATCCGACTCAGTGATTGCGGAGTAATCCCGATATAAGGCGCTAAATACTTTAAAGGAATATGCTGAATGAGCTGTGGGCGTTCCTTTAGTAAAGCCAAATAGCGCTCTTTGGCCGTGTCACGAAGAAGTGTCATTTCTCGCTTCATTTTCGCTATATAAAGCTCTTCGGCCACTATTCTGCCAATCGTATTTCCGATCTGTGTCATCTGGTAAATGGCCTGAAGGTCCTGAAAACTAATCTGCCATACCTGGGATGGGGTCACTGCGGAAATGGAGTACTGTGATACCGATTGGGTCAAAAAGGAGTCGTATGCGCTAAAAAAGACGCCTTCAAAAGCGAAAGCAAAAGTGAAATCACGATCCTCCGCTTCCTCATGGGGAAAATGAAAACGCACGATGCCCCTTTTTAAAAAGGACAACTGATTTTCAATCGATCCCGCGGCATGAAGAACTGCTCCTTTTTCATAAGTTCGATGTTGCAGTTTACTGGAAAACAGGAGCCATTCAGGCTCACTTAGCGGTGCGATACTTTCCAAATAGGTTTTTATTTGATCCATGAAATCCAATAGATTAACGGAAATAACGAGGACGCATTGATGACCAAATATAATGATATCTAATTATATTTGTGCTTGCTTAACGTCATCCTGATCATACCATGAAAAACTATTTATTTTTAGCAGCTGCAATAATCTGTGAAACCATCGGCACTTCTTTTTTGAAGCGAACCGAACAATTTACAAAACCGTGGCCGACCTTAATATTTGTTCTCGCCATGGCACTATCTTTCTATCTGCTAAGTTTCGCTCTTCGAGGAATTCCTGTCGGTATCGCCTACGCGATTTGGTCTGCCGTCGGTATTGTCTTAATTTCAATGGTCGGCTTCCTGGTGTATAATGAAAAACTTGATGTACCCGCTATGATTGGCATAGGCTGCATCATCCTGGGCGTCGTCATCATCAACGTGTTTTCCAAATCAAACGTTCATTAATGGAGGGGTGGAAATCTTAACGCTGTTAAAATATGTTAAGCCTTAGCAGTAGGCATACGAAGAGAAGGGTTCCTCCGTTTAGATAGTAACATAAACATAGAGTAAGTATTTTTCATAATTTAGGTTAAAATTGGTTAGTTAGGAAGTCTCGAGATCCCCATCTCGAGACTTCTACTTTTTTACCCCTCTCTATCGGGTCTTCAGGTCCAGAACGTACAATTGTTAAAACTTGTTAATCCTCATTTCATGTACAACAAAAGCAGATCACCGTGCGTTATAGTGGTATAGAAATTAAGAGAACAAAAGTAATTTCATAATTTTAGGTTAATAATTGGTTAGTTAAGAAAGCCTGAGGCTCCCCGCCTCAGGTTTTCGATTTTTTCATACTGTATACTATTTTAACCTGCAGCCGTTAATGTTTTGTTAATTACACCCTGATGGATACCAAGTCACTACTTCAAGCGTTATATAAGTAACAAGTGAGTTAAACCTCTTGTTGAATAATGTGTCAAATAAGAAGTTAGGTTAATAGGTTTATAATTGGTTAGTTGCAAAAGCCTGAAGCTCTCCGCTTCAGGCTTTTTGTGTTTTCAATATCGTAGGAATAGCTGCAGCACAATAACCTCTGTCCTCTCAACACCTCCCTCTCCTTTATAATCACTTCTTTACAATCAAAAACCCAAATTTCCTGATGACTCGCTTCTTAGCCGGCAAATGCATCGACGAATCCCGCTAATTCATCGGTAAACATATTCCACAAACACCCTAATGTTTATACCGATTCATTGCGTCTGTTAGCCGAGAAGTCATCGCATTCTGCCTATTAAGCCTGTTGTGGCCTTGTTCCCTCGCTTACCTTTGGTGTATAACAAAAGAAAAATACTATTAATCACTAAAATCAATACACCATGAAAACGCTAAGAAAAACATGCATCGCAATCGCTTTAATTTTAGGTATTACCGCATCTGTATTTGCAATCGAAAAGGAAAAACTGAACACAGCTGTCGTCGAGAACGTTGTTGACGCCTACATCAAAACCACCGTTAAAGGTGACATGTCTCATGTGAATGAGCTCTTCAGTCAATCTTTTGTACAACAGACGACTACCGACTACAATCAACCCACCCTTTCCAGAACCTCGTATATTCGCCAACTCAAAAATGCTAAAGGAGTCGAATATCAATGTAACTCGAGGTATGAGGTATTGGAACAACAAGGAAAATACACCTTGGCAAAGGTAGAGTTGGTATTTGCGAATTTTACCAGAACAGATTACCTGACGCTGGTGGAAAAAGAAAAAGGTTGGGAGATCGCACAAGTCAGCACCGTTTATGACAACTAATCGGTGTGGGGAGGCGCTAAGGGAAATTGGAAATCGACGCCGATAATACGAAACTTACCAGCGAACCTCTTTAACGAACGTCTTAAAGAGGTTTCTTTCTATAACATTGAACCTTTACTCCCCAAGTTATAGCCGTTCGCCGCTGCAATGAACATATAAAAAACGTCCATCCTCGTGTACGTGGAATGGACGTCTACTTATCATAAGGATCCGATTAATCCCGTTCCCAAAATGCTGGTGGTTCAATACCTAAAGCGCGAAGATAAACAAAGCCCTGTCCCCGGTGATGTATCTCGTTATCCACAAAATACAGAATATTCTGTATAATGGGATAGTCAAAAGCACCGAATAAATTGAAATGCTCATCAAACCGCGATTCATCTATTTTTTCAAAAGCCTCTGTAATTAATGGGGTATGTCTATCCCATTCTTCGAGCAAATTCTTTTTCGAATTCAGAGGTAAGTCGTGATCATAGGGTTCTACCTTGTTTTCTACAATTCCCAATAGACCAGGTAAGGCGATACTTAATAATTCTTTTACGATCTCGGAAAAGGGACGCATGCCGCCTATAGAAAATGTAAATAGCTCCTCTTCAGGAAACTTCTCGATTACCCTTCGGGTCAAGTTGCGATGTCCTTGCCAATGGGTGATCAATTTCTTTTTGTCGATTACTGTTACTTTGTTCATGATGTATGTTTTAAATGATATAAACAAAGTTAAACCGACTGCTGACAGCCGCTTGTCAGCAAGTTTTAAAATTGCCTCCCAACCGGGTAAAGAAGATGTGTATCTTCGTAATAACGACTATTTTTATAAATCCAGTCTAGTTGCGCACGTCCATCCTGATACAGCTCTTTTCGTTCACGTTTTTCTTGTTCAAACCGTCGCCGAAGCTCGGGATCTTCGCGCAATAGTTGACCTGCCTCCTCCTCAAAAATGTAGGGTGAGAAATATTCCTTTTGCGAGAGAATGCCATCGAAAAAGTTCCAGTTAAAAAACGAGTCGGTAGCCTGTGGTTCTAGTGTTTCCACAATATAACGGATTGCTGGCTGGTTGGTATCGATAACCCAATCTCCTTTGTAAAATGGGAAAGCTTTATGCTGGGTTTCCACCTCAACGTTACTGTGGGGAAAATGCCCCTCGTACGCAGATCTACCGCTCTGATACGACACAATTCTATACATTTCTACCTCGAGGACCGTGTCGGCCTGCAAAGCTCGCATTTGCACCCCATTCCGCGTCATTAAATCAATGAGACGATCGTAGGCTTGTGGGACGATATAAGCTTTTGGTTTGCGGATTGTAACCTCGGGTATATAATGCGCGTAATATGGAATATTCTGAGTAAACGGTTTAGATCGATCATAAAACAGCCGGTCTTTTCCCGAAATACGACTTGGCTTTGTACCCGACCGAAAACCGTGGAATTCGATTGAATCGACCCGAGTGGTGTCCAACGTCCATCGAACGGGAAATTCGGTTTGTTGTTGCGCAAGCTCTTTGGTTTCTTTTCGGACTTGTAAAAGCTGTGTGCGATTCTCGTCGGTCAACGTGACCAGATATTCGATTAATGCATAGGTAGACCATACACGCTCCCGATATGATTTCCACATATGGGTCTCCGGTATATAGCCAATCGTGTGATGCAATGCTGCAAAGCCGCTAGAATATCTCGGCGTTTCTAAAAACGATACCAAACCGGTTTCTGGGGTTGATCCCAACGTATTTACATAGGGTACCATCGGGTAGCCCGCGGACTCCATCCGCTCGTACAGCGGCAACGTAAAGGCAGCGTGCATAAACGACGAAAGTTTGGGTGCCAGTTTATCTCTATGGGTCTCAATGAGGGTCATGACGTACTGATAGTCAGCACCGTTACTGGTATGTGTATCTAGAAAAACATCAGGATCCCAGGTGACAAACATCTTTTGGAATACCTGCGAATTCCGTGTGTCCCCCTTAATGAAATCTCTATTCAAATCATAATGCTGGCGAGAACCTCGGAAGCCGTAGGCCTTCGGGCCATTTTGATTTGCCCGAGAGGTACCCCGATTAAGCATGCCTGCGATATTATAAATGGGAACAATGCAAAGCACAAGATCCTCTGGGAGTGTTTGCTCGATCAATACGTCTCTGAGAAACATCATCGAGGCATCAATACCCTCTGGCTCACCTGGATGTATCCCGTTATTGATAAACACCACTGCTTTCCCGGATTTCTTAATCTCGACAGGATCAAACACACCGTCTTTAGAAACCACAATAAGATCAAGAGGTTTACCCACGTCGGTCATCCCGTATTCAAAGATGCGCACATCATCCCTGTTCTTCGTCAGCGCTTTATAGTAATCCGTGAGTTCCTGATACGTAAAGGTGCTGTTGCTGTCGGGATCGAGTTCAAAAGGGATTTTCTGAGCGACACTGACTGCCACACCACAAAGTATGAAAAGACAGGTTAAATAAGGTCGAATAATTGTTGGTATCATCATGTTAAGTTAATGTACTAACAAACATAAAAAAACCGCCACGAAAACGTGACGGTTTTATCATTTTTCATATACTAAGAAAAGTTATCCAGCCTGATTCGCACGAATGATATTCAATGCACCACCCGCTTTAAACCATCCAATTTGCTGTTGATTGTAGGTATGGTTGACCAGAATTTCCTCACGACTGCCATCGCTGTGATTTAACACGATTGTCAATGGTTTATTCGGCGCGAATTCCGTCAAGCCAACAATGTCAATCACATCGTCTTCTCGAATTTTATCGTAGTCGTCCTTATCCGCAAAGGTAAGGCCTAACATACCTTGTTTTTTCAAGTTGGTTTCGTGAATCCGAGCAAAGGATTTAACCAATACGGCACGCACACCTAAATGACGAGGCTCCATCGCAGCATGTTCACGCGACGATCCTTCACCATAGTTCTCATCCCCAACAACAATGGAACCAATTCCTTCAGCTTTATATTGACGTTGAGTTGCTGGAACGGGACCGTACTCTCCTGTCAACTGATTCTTCACGTTATCGGTCTTATCATTGAAATAATTTACCGCTCCGATTAACATGTTATTCGAAATGTTATCCAAGTGTCCTCGGTATTTCAACCACGGACCGGCCATAGAGATGTGATCCGTTGTACATTTACCTTTTGCCTTAATTAACAAACGTAGACCTATTAAATCCGTCCCCTCCCAAGCTGCAAAAGGCTCAAGAAGCTGCAGACGGTCTGAACTTGGTGATACATCAACCACTACATCGGATCCATCCGCTGCTGGAGCTTGGTAACCGGCATCTTCTACATCAAATCCTTTCGAAGGGAGTTCATCTCCCGTAGGCGGATCTAATTTCACATGCTCTCCATTCTTGTTAACCAAGGTGTCTGTTACTGGGTTAAAACCTAAATCACCAGAAATAGCAATAGCTGCTACCATCTCAGGTGAGGTCACAAACGCAAATGTATTGGGGTTTCCATCGGCACGCTTCGCAAAATTTCTATTAAAGGAGTGTACGATGGTGTTTTTTTCTTGCTTTTCAGATCCCGCACGATCCCACATACCGATACATGGACCACAAGCGTTAGTGAATATGGTTGCATTTAGATCTTCGAAGGTCTTTAACAAACCGTCTCGATCCGCCGTGTAACGCACTTGCTCTGAACCGGGGTTAATTCCGAATTCCGCTTTAGTAATCAATCCTTTTTCTACCGCTTGGCGAGCAATTGAGGCTGCACGCGACAAGTCTTCATAGGATGAGTTGGTACAAGATCCAATTAATCCCCACTCTACTTTAGTCGGCCAGCCATTTTTATCCGCTTCCTCGCGCATGCTAGAGATCGGAGTATATAAATCCGGTGTAAAAGGTCCGTTCAAAGAAGGTTCAAGTTCTGATAAATTAATTTCGATCAATTGATCAAAATATTGCTCAGGATTCGCATACACTTCCGCATCGGCAATCAGGTGTTCCTTGATTTGGTTCGCCGCATCGGCAACATCCGCCCGATCTGTGGCACGCAGATAGCGCTCCATCGATTCGTCGTAACCGAAGGTAGAAGTTGTCGCACCGATCTCTGCACCCATGTTACAAATAGTTCCTTTACCTGTACACGATAACGACTCAGCTCCTTCTCCAAAATATTCAACAATGGCACCTGTTCCACCTTTCACGGTAAGAATTCCAGCGACCTTCAAAATCACGTCTTTTGGTGCGGCCCAACCGGTCAACTTACCGGTCAATTTCACGCCAATTAGCTTAGGGAACTTCAGCTCCCACGGAAGACCAGCCATCACGTCACAGGCATCTGCTCCACCTACACCAATCGCGACCATTCCCAAACCACCCGCATTCACGGTGTGTGAGTCAGTACCAATCATCATTCCACCTGGGAATGCGTAATTCTCTAATACCACCTGGTGGATAATCCCAGCTCCTGGTTTCCAGAAACCAATTCCATATTTATTCGATACAGAGCTTAAGAAATTGAACACTTCCGAGCTTTCTTGTTGCGCACGATTCAAATCCTGCTCTGCTCCATCTCTAGCTTGAATCAAGTGATCACAGTGAACAGTAGATGGGACCGCTACCTTTGGACGTCCTGCCTGCATAAATTGCAAAAGCGCCATTTGAGCCGTCGCATCTTGCATCGCTACACGGTCCGGAGAAAAATCTACATAAGATTGTCCGCGTTCATATGCTTCAGTTGCGTTACCATCCCAAAGGTGTGCATACAAAATTTTCTCAGAAAGAGTCAACGGTTTATTTACGACTTGACGGGCCGCAGTGATGCGTTCGTCATAACGAGAATAAACCTCTTTGATCATGTCTATATCAAAAGCCATTTATATTTATTTTAATGTAATTACAGTTTAAGTAAACGGCACCCTATTGATGCGCCCACGCAAAAATACAAAAATTACATGGGGAATGCAGCAATTATACCGACGCAAACTAATTTGGAAATATTCTAAACAAACGCTTAAACGACCTGTATAGTAGGGTCTACCTGCTTTAAGTCAGCGATAGTTTTGATCGGATCGGCGGATCC
>DXCW01000015.1 GCA_019115805.1 Candidatus Sphingobacterium stercorigallinarum | reverse complement strand
AGAAAAAACAAGTAGTTTTTCCATGAACAGGGAGCGGGTTTGGAATTCCTTTCCCTCGTCTTGTAGTGCGATAATGCCGACATCAATTCGGTCTTTCCGCAGGTAGTCGGTGATTTGTTGCGTCCGTAGTTCTTTCAACTGTATGCGGAGCTGCGGATAGTTTTGTATCATTTTCGGTAAAAAAAGATGAATGAGATACGGGGCCAGGGTGGGAATGATGCCGATTCGAAGCTCGCCTTTGATGACTGATTTTTCGGCAGAATACTTGACCTCGTATTGCATTTTACTTACCCCCGCTAGAATCGTACGTGCATTGTCAATGACGATTTTCCCCATCTCAGTGGGGACGATGGGGTGTTTTGAGCGATCGAATATGATCACGTCGAGCTCTTCTTCTAGTTTCTTGAGCATGATACTCAGGGTAGCCGGGGTGACAAAACAAGCCTCGGCGGCTTTCTGGAAGTGCCGATGTTGATCCACAGCGAGCACGTAGTGAAGTTGTTGTATATTCATATTAGACAAAATCTAATCAAAGATAGATATTTTTAGTTTTGTTTAACAATCATTTTTTGGGAAGTTTGTCCTATCGAAATACTACACAGATTAAAAAATATAGAAATGAAAGATAGCACAGGAGACATTAGTAAATGCCCTTTTCACAACGGAGAGATGGGCGCGATGAGCAACAGCAGCAAAGGAACACAGAGTACACATTGGTGGCCGGAGCAATTGACCTTAGATATTCTTCGTCAACACGCGTCCTCGAATAATCCCTACGCAAAGGAATTTAATTATAAAGAAGCGTTTAATTCCCTAGATCTGGAAGCTGTAAAGCAAGATTTACGTGAATTGCTGACCGATTCGCAGCCGTGGTGGCCAGCGGATTTTGGGAACTATGGCCCATTTTTTATCCGCATGGCCTGGCACAGTGCGGGGACCTATCGCGTTCAAGATGGTCGTGGTGGTGGTGGGCGCGGACAGCAACGTTTCGCTCCACTGAACAGTTGGCCGGATAATGTCGGTTTGGATAAGGCTCGGCGCTTGATCTGGCCAATTAAGAAAAAATACGGCGAGAAACTTTCTTGGGGGGATTTGATTATTCTTGCTGGTAATGTGGCATTGGAGTCTATGGGCTTTGAAACTCTGGGCTTTGCCGGCGGGCGAGAAGATGTGTGGGAGGCCGATAAAGATGTGTATTGGGGAGAGGAGAAGGAATGGTTGGCACACCGTAATCCGGAAGACTTAGCGGATCCGCTTGCGGCCACTGAAATGGGACTGATTTATGTCAATCCAGAAGGGCCGAATGCCAATCACAATCCCTTAGACGCAGCTCGGGCGATTCGTAAGACTTTCGGCAATATGAACATGAACGATGAGGAAACGGTTGCGCTTATTGCGGGGGGACATACATTCGGGAAAACGCACGGAGCGGCCTCAGATGGTGAACACCATGGTGCAGCGCCCGAAGCCAATTCGATCGAAGGGCAAGGACTCGGTTGGGAAGGGTCTTTTGGCTCGGGAAGCGGAGACGATACGGTGAGTAGCGGTTTGGAAGTGACCTGGACGTATCACCCGACTCGTTGGGATAATGAATTTTTCCATATCCTATTTGCGTATGAGTGGGAGTTGGCTAAAGGAGAGGGTGGTCATTATCATTGGCGTCCGAAAGACGGTGCTGGAGCGGATATGGTGCCTATGGCACACTCGGAGACGCGTCGCGAGCCGCGTATGTTGACGACAGATATCGCTTTGCGCATGGACCCAATTTATGAAGAGATTTCTCGCCGATTCAAAGATGACCAACAAGCGTTTTCAGAAGCCTTCGCCAAAGCTTGGTTTAAATTGACACACCGAGATATGGGACCGAAGTCTCGCTACTTAGGACCGGAAGTACCTCAAGAGCACTTCACTTGGCAAGACCCGGTGCCTGCAGTAGATTTCCAGCTCATTGATGCAGCCGACGAGGCCTATTTAAAAGAAGAAATTTTGAGCACGGGACTGAGCGTGTCTCAGTTGGTCCTTACCGCCTGGGCTTCTGCTTCTACGTTCCGCGGGGGAGATAAACGAGGTGGTGCGAACGGTGCACGTATTCGGTTAAGTCCACAAAAAGACTGGGCCGTGAATCAACCGGAGCAGCTTCAGGAGGTATTGACGGTACTAGAGGAGATTCAGCAGCATTTCAACAATGCTCAAGAGGGTGAAAAAAGGGTGTCATTGGCTGATTTGATCATTCTGGCTGGGAATGCTGGTGTGGAAAAAGGAGCTGAAGAAGCTGGAGTACCGATCCAAGTACCGTTTGCAGCCGGTCGTACCGATGCCACTTTAGCACAGACTGATGTCGAATCATTTAAATATTTGGAGCCCTATGCCGATGGCTTTAGAAATTACTTAAAAGCGAAAACGACGGTGTCCACCGAATCCTTACTGATTGATAAAGCGCAGCAGTTAACCTTAACTCCGCCCGAGATGACGGTGTTGGTGGGTGGTATGCGGGCACTCGGCGCGAATTATGATCGGTCGAACGTAGGTGTATTCACCGATCGGCCTGGGGTGTTAAGCACTGATTTCTTCGCCAACCTATTGGATATGAATACGGTTTGGAAAGCCACTGATGAATCCAAAGAAATTTTCGAAGGCATAGACCGTGTTTCCGGAGCGGTGAAATGGTACGCTTCTCGTGCTGATCTGGTTTTCGGATCGCAATCGGAACTACGTGCTTTAGCTGAAGTGTATGCGGCAGATGACGCGAAAGAGAAATTTGTAAAGGATTTCGTTTCCGCCTGGGTTAAAGTGTCAAACTTGGATCGTTTCGATTTGATTTAACCATAGCAATCAATGCATAAGAAAAGGTTGTGTCTTAAAAGGCACAGCCTTTTTTTGGTGGTTGACCTGTCCATGATTTTCGTTGCATGATACGTATCTTAGACAAGGAGCCGTACCAGCCGAATGCTGTTGATGAATAGAATAATGTAAGAATGATGAGAAAAATGACACAACCCGAAGACATGCCGCATCGCTTTGCCGAGGCCTGGAATCTACGAAGAGCGGATTTGTTGGCAGGCCTATTCCTGGAGGATGCCGATTTTGTAAATGTGGTGGGGATTTGGTGGGATAAGCGTAGTGAAATCGAGGAAGCACACGCATATGGACTTCGGGTCATTTTTAATCGCTCGACTCTGCGTGTCGGCAAGGTGAAGGTGAAGTCTTTGGGAGAGGACTATGCTGTTGTTCACGCTAGAATGCGGCTTTCGGGGCAAACCAAGGGAGAGCAGACAGCGGGCCTTCGTTTTACTCTCTTTCTTTTTGTGCTCAAAAAAGATCGTGATCACTGGTATTGTGTCTCAGCTCAAAATACCGACATCGTTGCTGGTGCAGAAACGAACATACGTACCGAGACGGGCGTATTGGAGCCCGCCGACTATCGCCGCTCGCGCTCCAAGTAGTCCTTGCCAAAAACTGGACTTACGGTGTCTTTTGGATGCTTTAACCCGTGTCACCTGCGGAGTGGAACCTGTCGTTGCGGCAAAGATCTTTACCAATTGTGGTGCTAGAGGAAAGGTATGGGGGCGTTAAAAAAGCAACCGTTGGGCCCATTGCTACCCGGCGCGTGGCGCCGTGGTGCGCGTGGCGTTCGGAATACAGCGTGATTCCCGTAATAAACCCCTAAGGCGTAGTGGTCTATTGATTTTGGGAAAAGGGACAAAATCCGGTGGTTTCGTCTCCAAAAAGGCAACAAAAATGTATATTTGAGAGAACCTAGACAATAAACTAGACATACCAGATGAGAAAATATGTTGTTCAGCCCTCGGCTAAAGCGATGGGGATGGGGACGCTTCAGGTGATGCTTGCCATTCTTTGTTGCTTCGATTTATCGGCGCAAATACGTTTACAAGATGATCATACGCCCGTGCTAACGGTTGGAGAGCAGGTTGTCATTCAAGCGCCGGCCGAAGGCTTATGGTCAGTCGCGACCCAATGGGAAAACAATTGGATGAGCGAGTGGGTGCATGCCAATCCCCAGACCGCGATGGTTTCAGGTGATTGGACGATTGTAAGCGGCAAAATTGAATTGGAACAAGGAGCGCTACTATTGCGCGATTCGTATCGACAGGTCAGAGAGGGGATGATACAATGTATTAGACGGTATGAATGGCAGGGGGACGAGACATTGGAAGAGGTATCCCTCTCGGTCCGTTGGCAAACGCCAGGGGAAAACCTGAAG
>DXCW01000128.1 GCA_019115805.1 Candidatus Sphingobacterium stercorigallinarum | reverse complement strand
TTGAGCTCGATCAATTGATCCAGCTTTTTGCTCTTGTTCTCCAGCTCTTGTTTATCACGATTGAAGTTCTCCATCCGCTGATTGAGCGATTGTTCCTTTTGACGCATACTGTTCTCTTTTTGAGAAATCGTATTGTTGCGTTGTTGTACATCCTTTTCGTGATCACCTTTCAGCTGAAGAAATTTCTCTTTCGCTTCTAGCTGTCTTTGCTTTTTGATATGATCGGCTTGTTTTTCAGCATCTTTAATAATCTGCGTAGCCTTCTCTTGTGCAGATTGTTCTTGTTTTTTGAACAGCATCTGCAGAAGATACCGGCCGATAAAGACCCCGACAACCAGCGCGATTATTATTGATATAGTCGTAGATAACTCCATGTGTTAATTGTTAATATAAATGATTGTTAGTGTTTCTTGTTCAAAAAAAAACCGCAATTAAATTATCAGGTACCATGTATTATAAACTTCGATTACACATGAATTGAGCAATTGATCATGACCCAGATGGCTTTCGCAAAATGGCCTACATCTCGATTTCGCTCGTGATATTGAAGCGTTAAGTTTAAAATAGTGACAACCCGAATTTAATTGCGGCAAATTCGTCGTTACAAGCTCTAAAGTCTAAGAACGTAAACGTTATTTTTTAAAAAACTCAGTAAGCACGTGATCCAGCTCGCTTAAGGCATCTTCAACGCCTTTATCCTGCATCTGGTTGTTACGCTCAGCTTTGATCATACCGGTAGCGTATTGTAACACACACATCGATAATAAATCTTGCTTATCACGTACTGCATAATTCTCCTGCAGTTCTTTTATTTTTTCGTTTATAAGCTTCGCGGCATGCCGAATCACCTCCTCTTCTTCCACACTCACACGCAACGGATACACCCGGTCAGCAATATTTATTTTTATGGAAATATCTCCCATTTTTTTGAGCTTAATAACGTAACAGGCCGAAGTTTACTCTAGCACTCACTATTTCAACAGTCCTATACATTTGTCTATTTCTCGCACAAAATCGCTAATTTTTCGTTTTGTGTCAAGTACTTTTTCATTTATAGCTTCTTTATCTACGTTCGAATGGTCTAACGTTTTCGCTACCGCTAACGCTTTTACCTTCTGTTCCAACTGGTTGACTTTATCAGAACTGGTATCGAACGCCACTTGCAGGGATTGCACTTCCAACTTCAACAAATCATTCTCTTCTTGCAAGGCTTCACACAACTGAATTAAATTTTTCGTTTTCTCAACGACAATATTCATTTGGGAAGATAAAGACGCCATATTTCTCTCGCAATTAATAGTTACTCGTTAGCGCACAGATGCACCGACTTCTTTCTCAAAGTTAAGAATTAATTTTTTAATTATTCCATCAATTTGTTTGTCGGTAAGGGTTTTCTCTTCATCTTGCAACGTAAAGCTCAGTGCATACGATTTTTTTCCCTCCGGCAACTTATCGCCTTTGTAAACATCAAATATCTGAACACGCTTCAACAGCTTACGCTCGGTCCGCTGCGCAATCAGCTGAAGCTGCTGGAAGGTCACCCCATCGTCTAATAGTAATGCTAAATCACGCTTGACCGACGGATATTTAGAGACCTCTTTGTAACTCACTTTATTCTTCCGAATGATTTTGAGCACCAAGTCCCAGTCGAACTGCGCAAAGAACACCGGTCCTTCTGCATCCATTTTACGGAGATTTTCAGTGGAAACGGCCCCAAAACTAACCAATACCTTTTCCCCTTTTCGATACGACAATCCGTAGGATAGTGTGGGATCATTGGTCTCCTCGACACGTATTCCCTCGATGTTTAAACGTTTCACAATTGCATCAACCGTTGCCTTTACCGCATAAAAATCTACCGGAGCCTGCTTTTCGTTCCATTGGGCAACCGATTGGTTACCGGTTATGGCCAGTGCAAACAACTGACGTTCCTCAAACGAACCGTCCCGATCATGGTATCCTCTACCGAATTCGAAAAGTTTCAAATCGGGATGCTTCCGCTTTTGGTTATACTCCACACTGCTAAGCAGCGAAAACAGCAAGTTTTGTCGCATGACATCCAGATCGCTACTCAATGGATTCAAGAGACTGACCGCCGTTTCTTTTTCTTCCAAGAAATCTACTTTGGTCAGCGAGTTATTGAGTACCTCGCGGTATCCATTAGCGATCAAAAAATCCGCAATTTGATTGAGCAAAACTTCTCGATCCGGTTTCTCAGACGTATTTAAAGAAGCTTTGATCTGTGTCTTCAACTCAATATTATTATAGCCATAGATGCGCAGCACTTCTTCCACCACATCGATTTCCCGAGTGACATCCACTTTATACGCGGGTACCGAAACTTGTAAACTCGCGTCGGTTTCGCTAACAATCTGGATGCCCAAATGCTGAATGATGTCTCTAATATCCTCTGCAGGAATTTGCTGACCGATCACCCGCTGCACATAATCATATCGTACTTGGAATTCAAACGGCTGTATGACCTCTGGATAATGATCCAAGACAGGAGAGTTGATTTCACCCCCTGCTAATTCCACGATCAATCCTGCAGCTTTCTGCAATGCCGTAATCGTCATTTCTGGATTCGTACCCCGTTCAAACCGGAACGAAGAATCCGTTTTCAATCCGTGTCGTTTGGCTGTTTTTCGAACCGTGACGGGATTAAAGTATGCGGATTCCAAAAAGATGCTTTTGGTCTGCTCCGTCACCCCACTGTTTTGTCCGCCAAAAACGCCTGCCAAGCACATGGGTTTATGCGCATCGGCAATAACCAAATCTTCTCCAGAAAGGATTCGCGAAACACCGTCTAGGGTCACAAAGTTCTCCGCTTCATTCGCCTTTCGAACCACCACGGTACCGCCTTCTATATGATCAACATCAAACGCATGAAGAGGTTGACCTAAATCGTGAAGAATGTAATTGGTGATATCCACAATATTATTAATTGGCCGCTGGCCAATTGCAGTTAATCGATTACGAAGCCACTCCGGTGATTCCTTTACTTCAATACCGGATATGACCACTCCGGAATACCGAGGAGCACCATTTGGGGCTTGCACTTCCACTTGCACGGGGCTTTCAGACAAATTATTAACCCACTCTTTATCAACATACTGAATCGAAGACCTAAAGTAAGCCGCTAAGTCTCTTGCAACTCCTAAATGAGAAGCGGCGTCCGCACGATTCGGCGTCAAACCAATCTCATAACAATAATCATCCTCTAGACGATAGTAGTCCTTCACCAGCGCTCCAACCTCAGCGTCGCTATCCAATTCGACAATACCCGCATGTGAGCTACCCAAACCTACCTCATCTTCTCCACACAACATGCCGAAGGATACTTCGCCACGGATTTTAGATTTGGTAATTTTAAACGGCTCCCCATCTAACGGATGGCAAAACACACCTACGGGCGCAACGATGACCTTCAGACCTGCCCGTACATTCGGAGCGCCACATACAATTTGCAGCATCTCCTCCTGTCCAACATCAACACGTGTAAGTTTTAACTTATCCGCGTTGGGATGTTGCTCGCAACTCAACACTTCTCCGACTAGCAAGCCCTCGAGTCCACCTGGTATACTCTGAACACGCTCCAATGATTCCACCTCTAAACCAATATCCGTGAGGATGAGTGAAAGCTCCTCCGGACTTTTATCGATATCAATAAAATTCTTTAACCAATTATATGAAATCCTCATTTTATTAATTTTGTCAGTGACAAAGATAGGTTTTTGCGCTTTAAATGCACAGCTAAAAAACGGCCGATGGATAAGCCCCTATAGAACCTTTTCGTTCCCACCCCTCCGACAGCCACAGGCAAAACCTAAACACAAACTTGAACTAGTAGCCATCAACAATCTACACAACAATACATTATACACCTATCCATGTTACTTTCTCCAAATGGTGATAAGTTAGACCGAAATACTGTTTTATCGACTTCAGCTTCGTTAATAGCTGTTGTTGGCGCTCTTTGTCAATCCCTACGCGTTGACCAATAATCATCACATTTTTTGGCGTGTGCTGATCGGAAATAAATTGTAGGACCTTCGTTTTATATCCATAGTATTCCATAATCAGTGCGCGGATACTATCGGTCAGCATCTCGGCATGGCGTTCCATAAAAATGCCGTGCCGCGTCATAAATTCCAGATCATTTTCAACCTGACTACGCGCCAATTCTCGACGAACTTGCTTATGGCAACAAGGTGCCACAACGATCAACGATGCGCCCGCCCGAATCCCTTTATCGATGGCGTCATCGGTCGCCGTGTCGCAAGCGTGCAGCGCAATCAATATATCGATGCTGGGACTGGCATCGAATTCCTGAATCGTTCCCTGAGTAAAACACAATCCATCAAATTGAGCATCCTTGGCTATTCGGTTACAGAGCGCGACCAGGTCTTCCCTATACTCGACCCCTTGCACTTCTGCCTGGTGTTTTAACGCATTTGTTAAGTAGTCATACAACGCAAAAGTAAGATACCCCTTACCCGCTCCCATATCTACCACTCGGATATTCTTCCCCTCGGGTAACTCGGCTAATGCGGGAGAAAGGACATCAATATAATGATTGATTTGTTTCCATTTATCTTGGGCAGCTTTGTACACATTCCCTTCGGCATCTGTTAAGCCTAATTCCCGCCAGTGTACGGCGTTGGCCGTCTTATTTAGCGATCGTTGTTTTACGCGATCGTGTTTCAGGTTAGGCTGATCACGTTCCGCAACCTGCTCCATGTGATGCTTCCAGTCTCCCTTTTTTGCCATCGAATACACCCGGTTTTTGTCGACGGTCTGCACAACGACAGACTGAAACCCGGCGTGCCCGATCATGGATCGAAAGAGCTCCAGCATTTGCCGAGTATCCACATTTTTTGTCACGTCCCGAGTCTGATACCGATATACGAGGGAAAACTTCGCTTGCTGCTTAATCAGCACCGGCTTCCCTATTATTTTTTTCAAACCAAGCACGTCCCCTTTATATTTACCAAACGATACTTTAACGAAATCAGGAGCGTTGATGCGTTGGGCAAATTCGGACTCTAGCTGCTGGAAGTTTAGCATGTCATTTTTTTAGATGGTGTTCGCTACAAAGATACATATCCAAATTAGAAGATTACAGCATATCATCAGCCGAAGACGGTCAAAGGCAGCTTTTCCGAAGAAAGCTTTT
>DXCW01000127.1 GCA_019115805.1 Candidatus Sphingobacterium stercorigallinarum | reverse complement strand
TCATATTTTGAAAATAATACTACATATACAAATTACATAAATCAATTTTAATTATTAAAAACAGAAATCATGACAATGAAACATTTATTTGTAGGCTTACTAGCCTCATCCGTATTGACCTTGGCAGCATGCAATGGCGCTTCTGAAAAAAAATCAGAAAGCGACGTCCATACTGAAACAACGGTATCCAACGAAAGCAACGCTGCAAGCGACCAGGGAACTTTTTCGGAACTTTTTTCCCATTACCAGCACCTGACTTTTGCTTTGTCTTCCGATAATGATAAAGAAGCCGCAAATGCAGCTAAAGGCATGCTGGAAGCACTCCCCAAGATTAATACCGAGGGCTTTAGTGCAGAACAGAAAAGCACCTTCGATGACATCGCTGCTGATATTCAGGAACATTCGGAGCACATAGGTGATAACATAGGCAATATCGCTCATCAAAGAGAACATTTAGTGATCTTGAGCAAGGATTTTTATGATATAACAAAAGAATTCGGCACCGAAAAGCCCATGTACAAGATTTTTTGCTCGATGTACGATGACAACAAAGGAGCATATTGGTTAAGCGATAGCAAAGAGGTCAAAAACCCTTACTATGGTGCGGATATGCTAACATGCGGTGAAGTTCAGGAAGAACTGAAGTAAAAACGCTGATTAAGATTTGAAATTAAAATATCAGGTACCGGTCGATTTCTGTAGGCTGGTATCTGATATTAAAATGTAAACAATGTATATGTTATGCTTAACAAAATTATCAAATATTTTTTGGAGAACCGAGTAATAACACTGTTATTACTTGTGGTTGTCCTTATATGGGGGCTGATTACAGCGCCCTTTAATTGGCATCAAAATGCGTTGCCGAGCGATCCTGTGCCGGTCGATGCGATTCCGAACATTGGGGAGAACCAGCAAATTGTGGCGACCGAATGGATGGGGAGGTCTCCCAAAGATATACAGGAACAGATTACCTATCCACTCACGACCTCCTTACTGGGCATCCCCGGCGTAAAAACAATCCGGAGCAGTTCGATGTTCGGCATGTCCTTCCTCTATGTCATTTTTGAAGAGGATGTTGAGTTTTATTGGAGCCGTTCCCGTATTCTGGAAAAACTGAATTCATTGCCTGCCGGCACATTACCATCCGATGTAACGCCCACGCTCGGGCCGGATGCCACTGCTTTGGGGCAGGTCTTTTGGTATACACTGGAGGGACGCAATCCCGAAACCGGAAAACCTACAGGAGGCTGGGACCCCGATGAGCTGCGCACGATTCAGGATTTCTATGCCAAATATAATTTGGCAGCATCGGAAGGGGTTTCCGAAGTGGCTTCCATCGGAGGTTTCGTAAAAGAATACCAAGTCGATATCAATCCAGATGCGATGCGCGCATACAATGTATCCGTAATGGATATCATGTCGGCTATCCAAAACAGCAACCTGGATATCGGTGCAGAGACAATCGAAATAAACAAAGCGGAATATCTGGTGCGCGGATTGGGCTACCTAAAAAGTGTCCAGGATCTGGAAGATGCTGTAGTGGCCGTGCGCAATAATGTTCCCGTAAAGATAAAAGACGTTGGGTTTGTCAATTTGGGACCCTCCACCCGACGGGGCGGATTGGATAAGGAGGGCGTGGAGGCAGTTGGCGGTGTGGTAGTTGCCCGGCATGGAACCAACCCCATGGAAGTCATCAATAATGTCAAGGCGAAGATCAAAGACATGGAGGCGGGTTTCCCTCAAAAAACATTAGAGGATGGGACTATTTCAAAAGTCACCGTCGTTCCGTTTTACGACCGGTCGGGCTTGATTCAGGAAACCATCGGGACATTGGAGCGTGCGCTTGCCCATGAAATACTGATCTGCATTATCGTTGTCATCGTCTTGGTGATCAATCTCCGCGCATCAATTCTTATATCCAGCCTCTTGCCCATCGGTGTGTTGGCGACTTTCATTATTATGAAACAGATGGATGTAGAAGCGAATATCGTTGCTCTTTCGGGTATCGCCATTGCCATCGGTGTTATGGTTGATGTTGGGATCGTCTTTATCGAGGGTATTTTGCGCCATATGGATGAAGAAAAAGCCAAGGGTGTTGAGAGCCGGGGGAAAGTCTTTGTAAACTTGATTTCTCGTGCTGTGACGGAAGTTTCAGGAGCTTTGTCAACGGCAATGCTCACCACGATCATCAGCTTTTTACCTGTTTTTATGATGGAAGCACAAGAAGGTAAGTTGTTCGGTCCCTTGGCATACACCAAAACCTTTGCTTTGGTTTCAGCCTTTGTGTTAGGCATTATTATCTTGCCTACACTGGCTTATTATATATTTTCAATCCGTATCAATGGGAGTAAAGTTCGCCGGATAGCCAACTACGTTTTGGTAGTTGCCGGTATCGCTCTTTGGATCTATACAGGTGTTTTTGTCGCGTTCGCATTGACTTTGATCGGAGTCAACAACCTGTTTACACCAAGATGGAAAGGAGAAAAAATTGCCAACTACGTTAATGTAGCTATCACACTTTTTGTAGCGATGTATTACCTGACGGTTGAGTGGCTGCCACTCGGCACACAGGCAAGCACCACACTTAACTTTGTGTTCGTATTCTTTGCCATTGGTTCCATCCTGGGAATGTTATGGGCATTGGTGATCTATTATGAACAGATCCTGCGTTGGTCACTTTCCAACCGGTGGAAATTCATGGCCATCCCTATCATTACTTTATTATTCGGAATGTTAGCATGGATGGGCGTAGAGAAGAGTTTTGGTTTTGTTGCGAATGGCTTCGAAAAGACAGGTTGGAAATCTTTCCGGGAGACGGCATTCTGGCAAAAATCAACGGAAACATTTCCGGGTATCGGAGAAGAATTTATGCCCAGCCTGAATGAAGGGGCTTTCTTGTTAATGCCTACCAGTATGCCGCATACTGGGATTGAACAAAACCTGCAATTGATCAGAACACTTGATAAACGTATTCAAAACATACCGGAAGTCGAACTAACCGTAGGTAAATGGGGGCGTGTAAATTCGGCACTCGATCCAGCGCCCACACAGATGTTTGAAAATACGATCAATTATATACCTGAGTATATTTTGGACGAAGACGGTCATAGAGAGCGGTTTAAAACCAATAGTGACGGGCATTTTGAACTGATTAACGGAGATACCTACCATATAGATCAAGGATTCAGACAAATTCCACGAGATAGCCTTATCATAGATAAAGGCGGCAAGTTCTTCCGCCAATGGCGTCCCGAGATAAAAACGGCGGACGACATTTGGCAGGAGATTGTCAATGTTTCGCATTTGCCGGGCTTGACCTCTGCACCCAAGTTACAACCCATAGAAACAAGAATGGTGATGCTTTCCACGGGAATGAGAGCTCCGATGGGGCTAAAGGTTTCGGGGCCGGATCTGGAGTCGATTGAAATCGGTGGCAAGGCCTTGGAAGCAGCCTTAAAGGATGTTCCATCTGTTATGCCATCGACCGTTTTCTACGACAGGGCTGTTGGCGCACCCTATATCGAAATCCATCTGAACCGGGATAGAATGGCCAGATACGGTATTACCGTTGCCGAGCTTCAGGAAGTAATCAGTGCGGCAGTCGGCGGTATGACGTTGACCACTACAGTCGAAGGCCGGGAACGGTTTCCCGTTCGCCTGCGCTACCCACGAGAATTACGGGATGACCCGGATGCGTTGCGAAAAATAATCATTCCGACAGCTACAGGAGCTCAGATTCCATTGGGGGATGTGGTGGATGTTGAATATGCCAAGGGCGCTCAGATGATCCAAAGTGAAAATACCTTTTTGTTGGGTTATGTCATCTTTGACAAAATAAGCGGTAAAGCTGAAGTTGAAGTCGTCCGTGAAGCCGATCAAATCTTACAGGAAAAAATCGCATCCGGAGAACTAAGTTTGCCTAACGGAGTGACTTATAAATTTGCTGGCAATTATGAACAACAAGAGCGTGCCGCAAAAAGGCTAATGCTTATTATACCACTGAGTTTGTTAGCCATTTTAGTAATTCTCTACTTTCAGTTCCGAACGGTTACAGCATCGTTAATTCATTTTTCCGGTGTTTTTGTAGCACTTGCAGGTGGCTTTATTTTATTATGGCTTTACGGGCAGCCCTGGTTTATGGACTTCTCTGTCGGAGGGACAAATATGAGGGATCTGTTCCAGATGCACAGCATCAATCTCAGCATTGCCGTTTGGGTAGGATTTATCGCCCTGTTCGGACTGGCGACGAGTGATGGTGTATTAATGGGAACATACATCCACGATACATTTGAAGCACGGAACCCCAGAACAAAAGATGAAATACGGGAAGCAGTCATATACGCAGGCTTAAAGCGTGTCAGACCGGCAGCGATGACCACTGCTACAGCACTGATCGCCTTACTGCCTGTCCTGACCTCTACCGGTAAAGGTGCGGAAATCATGGTGCCAATGGCCATTCCGACTTTCGGCGGCATGCTGATCCAATCCATGACCATGTTTGTGGTTCCGGTATTCCAGTGCTGGTGGAGGGAATCTGCCACTAAAAAAGAAAATAGAAAAAATAATAAAAATATAGCGAATGAAAACGAATAAGATAAATCGGTATATAACCGTGGCTGTATTAACAAGCTTAAGCATTTTTTCGCAAGCTTTAGCCCAAGACTACCCCACCGATTCGCTGTCCTATTATATACAAGTCGCAATCGAAAATAATCCGGGTGTAAAATCACAAAAGTATGCGCATGAGGCATACCTTGAAAAAATTCCGCAAGCCGGAGCATACCAAGACCCCGAATTGTCCTTGGAAGCATATACGATGCCTATGGAAATTATAGGAGGGCGTTCTATTGGAAATGTAAGCTTGATGCAGATGTTCCCATGGTTCGGCACGAGAAAAGCAGCTCGCACAGAGGCTACACATATGGCCAATATGCAAGATCAACAGTATCGGGAAGCCATAAATAACCTGATCCTTCAGGTCAGCACACAGTGGTACACGATGCAAAAATTGAATGAACAATTGAGGAATAACCAAGAAAACAAAGCACTCTTGGAGCAATTGGAACAATTGGCAATACGGAAATTCTCTGCGCCCTCAAGCACCTCACAATCAAGTGTAGCACCCGTCGTAAGCAGTAATACGCCTTCCTCACCAACCAGATCTAGTGCTTCATCGGGTATGGGAGTGATGAGTATGGGAGGAGGCAATTCAGCTCCTGCTACTAATCAGAATATGAGTATGCCGTCCGGTGGTGGCATGGGAGCAATGGAAGGTGGTTCCGGATCGGGTATGTCAGAGGTGCTTCGTATCCAATTGGAAATTGTCGAAATTGAAAATAACATTGAAAGTTTACATGCTCAGATTAAAGCCGAAAAAGCAAAATTCAATGCATTGTTGAATCGGGAAGCAACTGAAAAGGTCATGCTGGGACAAGAGATCCACAAGCTGATTTTTTTATATAGCGAGGAAGAGGCACTAAGGGTTATTGAGACAAACAATCCCATGCTTGAAATGATTGCCGAAGAAGGCTTGGCATTTAAGGCAAAAGCGGAAATGGATCGGAAAATGAGTTATCCCATGATTGGTATCGGTGTGGAATACATGGTTGTGGGAAGGACGAATAATTCAATGCTGGCCATGGACGGGATGAACGGTAAGGATATGGTCATGCCTATGGTTTCAGTGAGCCTGCCGCTCTTCCGTAAAAAATACAATGCCCAGCAAAACGAAAGCAGGCTATGGCGAAAATCAAGCGAAGAGAACTTTAAAAACACCTTCAACACTTTGAAAAGCGAGTTTTACAGTCTCAAAAGCCAACTGGATGATGCTCAGCGTGCCATCGAGCTGTACGAAAAACAAACTACGCTCGCCCAAACGACATATAACCTGATCGTAAAAGAGTTCGTTACAGGCAAAAGTGACTTGACCAACGTTATTCAGGTGCAGCGGCAATTATTGGATTATCAGCTTAGGAAAGCTGAGGCCCTTGCAAACTATAATACGATGGTTGTGTCAATAAAAAAATTATTGGCAGACCATAAATAATGCAATTATTTTAAAATTATTAGCAATGAATAAACTGAAAAATATTTTTAGAAATAAGGCGGTAACTTACGGGGTTATATTATTGTCCGGATTACTGCTTGGCTGGACGATATTTGGCGGGAATTCGTCCCATGATCACAGCCATGACCTTGAAATGGAAGTGACCGAGGACGGGGAAACAGTATGGACTTGCTCCATGCACCCCCAGATCAGAATGGATAAACCGGGGAAATGCCCGATATGTGCAATGGATCTAATTCCCTTGAAATCATCCGGGGGAGGTGATGATGTAATTGACGATGACGCCATCCAGATGTCAGAAGAAGCCATAGCATTGGCGAATATCCAGACTTCGATTGTCGGCCACCAAGACGCTGTTAAAGATGTCCAACTGTATGGGACTATTCAGGTGGACGAACGTTTACAACAATCCCAAACATCGCATGTCAATGGCCGTATTGAAAATCTTTACGTAACCTTTACTGGCGAGTCGGTAAGAGAAGGACAACTGATAGCCAAAATCTATTCGCCTGATTTATTGACGGCGCAGCAAGAATTGCTCGAAGCTGCAAAATTGCAGGATATGCAGCCCCTCCTATTGGATGCCGCGAAAGAGAAGCTGAGTTTATGGAAGGTGTCAGAGGATCAGATAAGCAAAATATTGACATCCAACGAAGTTTCACCCTACGTCAATATATATGCGAATACAAGTGGTGTTGTCATAGCAAAAAATGTAAACCCGGGCGATTATATCGGCCAAGGGAGCGTCTTGTACACCATTTCAAACCTTTCCAAGTTATGGGCGGTTTTTGATGCGTATGAAACAGATCTGCCATTTCTAAAGGTGGGAGATCAGTTGGAATATACTTTACAGAGTGTGCCCGGAAAAGTCTATAAAGGGCGGATTGCCTTTATTAACCCGATCCTTGATGCTAATTCAAGAACAGCAAAGATTAGAGTTGAAGCCGATAACCGGGATCGCAATCTCAAACCTGAAATGTATGCAACAGCAAGGATCACTGCTCCTTTAAAGGGCTACAACGATGAGTTGGTCATTCCCAAGTCGGCGGTTTTATGGACAGGGAAGCGCTCCATAGTTTACGTAAAACAGCCAAATACATCCACGCCTGCTTTTAAACTTCGGGAGATCGTCTTGGGCCCCTCATTGGGCGACCAATATGTTGTTATGTCGGGGCTGGAAAATGGCGAGGAAATCGTGACCAAGGGAGCTTTCACCGTTGATGCAAGTGCCCAGCTGGAAGGTAAAATCAGTATGATGAATAACGATGGCGCAGCATCGGCTGCCGGACATCAGCATGGCGATGCTCAAACCAATGTCAATAAGACCCATGATATGTTGAAAGTATCAGGAAATTGTGAAATGTGCAAAAGCCGGATTGAGAAAGCGGCGAAAAGTGTCAAGGGGGTGATTTCCGCAAACTGGGATGT
>DXCW01000126.1 GCA_019115805.1 Candidatus Sphingobacterium stercorigallinarum | reverse complement strand
GTATGGGAGGGGAATTCGTATCTGTGTAAGCAAACCCGAGATATTCTGTATCAGTCCGACTCTGGGCTTCAGGCCATTCCCGTCATCACGCGGCGAGAGAAAGAAGTGTTGGGTTTAATTGCGCTGGGTTACACCACTTCGGAAATCGGTGAGAAGCTCTTTGTCAGCAGCCATACCGTAGAATCGCATCGAAAAAATCTGATGGAAAAATTTAACGCCAAGAGTATGCCCGCCATCATTAAATTAGCCACAGCGTATAAGCTCATTTAGCCAGTTTGTATCTCTGCAGATCATCAGCTGCGCGGTGATTTATAAACGCCCGAAGTGAGCT
Source organism: Candidatus Sphingobacterium stercorigallinarum (assembly GCA_019115805.1). Lineage (GTDB taxonomy): Bacteria > Bacteroidota > Bacteroidia > Sphingobacteriales > Sphingobacteriaceae > Sphingobacterium > Sphingobacterium stercorigallinarum. The sequence goes on along the minus strand of DXCW01000126.1, from coordinate 4,582 downwards.
AAGTTGTTGATTATGTGCGGGGTGTGATGCGCCTCGCTGTCTGTTTCGGGTAGGAGGGGCACGGTGCTATTGTCCGCTTCGCGTACTGCTGAAGAAAAACCAAAGCTACCCGATAGGTGTTAAAAAGGAAAGTGATAAAATCGATGCGTATGAAACACCTGAACGGAATACTATGCAGTTTGCTTATGATGGGATTTCTGGGCTGTCAGCAAAATCAACCTAAGACGAGTTCGTCTTCCACGACGGCGGCTCAATCGGAATCCCGAAGCATCGACAGTGCTGATTATCCTACCAATACGCTGCCTGATCAGGTGGGCGGTACGACGGAGGCTGGGGCCGCTGAAACACATTCCAGGGTTCGACTGCGAGAAGGGACACACGCCATCAGCCTGCAGTGGATCAGTTGGGATGACTTGGGGAGCGCTCATGTGGAACACATCGATGGGAATCGTTATCGTGTGGATGGTGAACAGCGAAGTGGCGATGGCTCCGACTATCTCGAGATTTCGGGCATACTCGAACCGCTTTCGGACACGGCATTGCGATTTGAAGGAACCATCGTGCATCGCATTTCGCATTTGAACGGAGGCAAACCTTGTGTAAAAGACGGTCAGCAGCTATTTCTTGCAACAAAAAACAGGAAGTATTGGCGGATGCAAGATATGGAAAACTGTGAGGGGGGCCGAGTAACCGATTATGTGGATATTTATTTTTAACTTAGATATCGAGTTAGATCTCTTTTCATAACCAAAAGGAGCAGGTTTTTCATGTGCCCGTATTCATGTAGATTAAACGTATGCTTAATCCTCACTTAATACCGCATGCTTAGCTTTGCACCAACATTAAACTTAAACCAAAATGAAACTAAAAGCAACACTTTTACTTGGTCTGTTATGTACAGCTGCTGCTGTGTCTGCACAAAGTGACGACGGAATCATGCGGATGTCTGAATTCGCTTATCCGACAAAAAGAGCTCACGTACATATTCCACCAGTTAATGGGTATCAGGTGCTAAAATGCGACTTCCACATGCACACGGTCTTTACCGATGGCCACGTCTGGCCCAATGTTCGGGTTCAAGAGGCGTGGAAGGAAGGGCTGGATGCGATTTCTTTCACCGAACACATGGAATATAATCCCTACCATGAAGATGTCAAGGTTGATCATGACCGTTCCCACGATTTGGCGGTCGAACTCGCCAAACGGCAGAATATCGTTTTGGTAAAGGGTACAGAAGTTACTCGAGGTACGCCTCCAGGGCATTTCAATGCCTTATTTATTCAAGATGCTTCCCAGCTTGTTGAGGACAACGATTCGGCAAAGGATCAAGAGGCTATTGATCGCGTGGTGCAGCAAAACGCTTTTATTTTTTGGAACCATCCGGGCTGGCAAGTGAACAATATTCCCGGTTCCTATGAATGGATAGACTTTGTGGATAACATGTATAAAGCAGGGAATTTACACGGAATAGAGGTGGTAAACGGTCTAGGTTTTCATAAAAAAGCGATGGATTGGGCCATAGATCGCGATTTGACGATTATCGGAAATACGGATATTCATAATTTAATCGCACACAGTTACGATATCGAACGCGAGGGCGTACACCGTACCATGACACTGGTGATGAGTAAGGATCGCTCGGCAGCAGGGATTCGTGAAGCACTGGAGGCAGGTCGTACGGTAGCCTGGTCGAGCAATTATTTGTTTGGTAAGCAGGAGCATGTAAAGAATCTCGTTGATGCGTGTCTGGAGCTTAGTCCTGCCTATCATGAGCAAACCAACCAAAAAACGAATGTCACCACGAAATATTATGAATTGACCAATACAAGCGATTTATACTTTGAACTGGTTTTAAAGCAGGGCGAGGGAACCAAACGTCTGGTGCTGTATCCGGAATCCAGTCAAATCCTAACGGCTCCGGCTAATCAGGAGAAGTTAACTTACGAAATTGTCAGCACGTACGTGCGAAGTGATCAGCACCTCTCCTACGATATTGAGCTCGATTGATCTCTCGCGTAATACGGTTTTGGTTGTCAAAACGAAAAAGCCTGGGTCTAATGAAAAGATCCAGGCTTTATTATGGTGGAGGCGTGCTGCCTCTTATTGATTCAAATAATCCAATAGCGTTTGTACTTGCACGCGGACCCCGTTGGTAAAGGAGGCTTCATCTGGATTGAAAGCCGGGTTATGGTTCGCTGGTCCATCACCAATTCCTAATATGAAATAAGCGATCGGAGCAATGCGTCTGTAGTTCGCAAAATCCTCACTGGCCATCATGGCAGGTGCATCAAAAACCTGTGCCTCTCCGAGTACTTTCGTTGCACTTTCGCGGACGAGTTGATTCAGGCTATCGTCGTTTTCGATAGCCGGGTAGCCGGGTTGGTAATCCAACTCATAGCTTGCCCCATAGGAGTTGACCGTATTTTCAATGGTCGATTTAATGCTCTTCTCGACGAGTTCTCGGGTTTGTTGACTTGACGTCCGAATGGTGGCAGCGAGTTCTGCTTTTTCCGGGATGACGTTGGCCACCTCACCAGCTTGAAACTTTCCGATACTGACGACCGTTGTTTCATCGGGTGGCGTCTGCCGGGTTAAGTGCGATTGAATCGAGGTCACGATCTCCGCACCGATCACCACGGGGTCTATACCCAAATGCGGCATGGAACCGTGTGTCCCTTTACCCAGTATAGTCAGTTCAAATACGTCGGATGTCGTGGAACCGATTTTTGGCAGTATGCCTACGTGACCGACTGGAAAGTCGGGGATAATATGCATGCCGAAGAAGGCATCAACTTCATCGATTTTCCCACTGTTAACGATATCAATAGCCCCCCCAGGCGGAACCTCCTCGGCGTGTTGAAAAATAAAGTAAATGGTGCCTGATATTTCGTCTTTAAGTTGGGATAAAGTCGCAGCGGTACCCAAAAGAAGTGCGGTGTGCGCATCGTGTCCACAGGTATGGCTGACACCTTCATTTTTAGAGGTGAAATCGTGCAAAGTGGGATCTTCTAAAACCGGAATGCCATCGATATCCGCACGAAAGGCCACCGTCTTTCCTGGCTTGGAGCCTTTGAGGATTCCCAACACGCTGGTCTCGGTGGGACGAATCACTTCAATATGATCAAAGGTCTTCAGTATGTCCTCGACATATTGGCTGGTTTCATACTCTTGGAAGGATAATTCGGGATGGGCATGCATGTGCCGGCGCCATTCAATGATTTGTTTTTCTGGGATAAATTGTTCCCAACTCGGTGGGCTGACCTGTCCAAAGGATGGCGTGATGCTGGTGATGAATAAAACAAGAGCCATTCCAAGGTAGCGGAGGCTCCATTTGCTTGTGAAAACATCGGCTTTTCCACGTTCTTTAAAAACAAAGTCGTGGCTTACTATCGGTTGTTTCGGTTTTTTACTATTCATGTCAATACTTTTTTATCAAATGTAACAAATACGTTCTCATCGGTGCGTCAAGAATCAAATTGGAGACGGTAGTCTGCTCCGATTCGGACCGTAACAGCAGCTAGAAATCCGGAATGTATTTGGGATTAATCCCCATCGATTCAAGAATGCCATCCTGCAAGGCCTTCCAAATGCTTTTGAAATGGGAGTAGTCAGCGACGCGTTCATAGTCAATTTGTCCGAGATGGTATTTCCCATTGGCATCCGGATTACTGTCGTTAATCAGCACCTTATTGGCCAGAAAGGAGAGTATCCCTTTTTTATCACGAGATTCGGAAGAATGCGGAGCGTGAAGAATATTCACAGCAAAATCATCGTAATCAAACCGAAACTCGCCCTGGTGCCGCTGATCGCTTGCTTGTATATCAAACTGGATGCCTTTGATGTTTCCAGATTCGATTTCTATATTTAATAAGGGGCGTAATATGCGGTTGAATGCCGTGGCCGGCATCGAGGATAGCGTACCTTTATACTGATGATTGCCGCGAGGACTCAGCATTTCGAAGCCGAATTGAGCCTGTAGCAGCCCTTGGCCCATTATCGAAGCGGCCAGGTCGGCTCGCATAACGGGATCCTTAGTCAGCCGAGTCGAGTCGTTTGTTAAGTTGCTGATATAGCCACGGGCCTCTTGGAAAGTGATTTGACCTTCGGCAGGATGTTTGTCGCTATGCTGCTGGTACAGTAAATCGATTTGTTCTACCCAAACGGTATCAAATCGTATCTTTTGTGCCATTTTCATGATTTGTTGATGCAGCGCATCACCTATTTTATTAACGGTGTCTTTTTGATACCGTTTGTCCTTAAAAAATTGCGTCGACCCTTTCTCTAACGTAGTTCGTTCTGCCCACAGGAGCCGCCTGCTCATGAGCGCGTCGATGTGCATGTCCTCGAGCGTAACCCGATCCCATTTCAAATGGATGAGTGCTTTATTTTCTTTGTCTTGTTGAAAATAAGTCAATGGAGGTATCCGTGGTTGGATTTCTACATGATGGAATTCGGCACGCGCCTCACGGCTATCGAAATCCAGGCTATCGAACTGGGCGCGATACGGGCTTTGGGGAATATCGTAAGTGAAGGTGGGTAGCTGTAAGGAAACGTTCTCCATGTAATAAATCCGGGTGCTGTC
>DXCW01000125.1 GCA_019115805.1 Candidatus Sphingobacterium stercorigallinarum | reverse complement strand
TGGGAGCGCCAATAGATTTAAAATCAAGCCTTCAGCAGATAAATTATCCCAGACCAACCATTGCAGCGGAATTTTTGAAAAATTCAGAATCATAATTAACCACGCTCCGGTCGCCACCAAGGTCACTTTATCCAGTCGGCGCGTTAGCAAATAAATGGTAACTGCTGGGCCCGCGGCATTCCCAATCATAGTAGAAAATCCGACCAATAGGCCAAACGACGAGGAATACCAAGTTTTTCCTGTCAATTCATCGCTTCGTCCTGTTCCTTTGGCACGTTGAGTCGCCCAAATCATCAATGCCACACTTAATAAAATACAACCACCCATGATCAATTTAAAAGTCTGATCATCGATGAAATCACCGACGAAAAGTCCTATTAATAGCCCAATGAGTGAAAAGGGCAGCATCTTTCTAATTTCCGACCAAAGCAGTTCCTTGCGGTAATAAATTACCGCTAATAGATCTGCCATACACAGTAAAATGAGTACGATCCCGGTAGAATACTTTGCCCCAAACAGTAAGGCAAATAAAGGAACCGCGAAGGTACCGACATTCTGAATGCCAGTCTTCGAGACGCCGATTAATACCGTGCAGAAAAAATAGAGACACCAAGCCCATGGGGAAGGTAAAAGAGCAAGGGCATTATCCCACATAAGTCGCCTGAAGTTCTTTCAATTTCTCGACGTTGAAATGCTTGTAATCTGACAAGTAATCTAAACAAGGTGGAAGATCCTCCCTACGGTGTGAGGTTAACACGCCAATCACCTTCATTCCTGCGGCTCGCCCAGCGGTGACGCCAGAGTACGAATCCTCAAACACAAAACATTGATCAGGATTTACCCCCAAACGGTCAGCTGATTTCAGGTAAACTTCAGGATCTGGTTTATGGGCTTGCACATCTTCACTACTCAACGTAGATTGAAAATAATGTCTCAAATCCAGCGTATCCAGGACCAGATCCATGTTCGCCTTCGGTGCAGAGGTCGCCACACCGAGGGCAACCCCATGGCTCGACAAATCCTGTAAGAATTCCGGCAGAAAAGCAACGGGCTCAGCGTGTTCCGCATAGATTTCTCGGAAAAGTCCTTCTTTCTCGCTCTCTAACGCGAGTAGCTCATCACCATCAATTTGCCTATTGAAAAAATAACTCATGATGTAACTGTTATGCTTTCCGTACATGTGTTGCTCAAATTCACTTTCGGAGTAGGGAATCCGATAGCGGTCAAAAAAAGCTTCGAAGGCCTTTGCATGATAGGGGTTAGTGTGGACAAGCACCCCGTCCATATCAAACAGGACTGCTAAATTATTAAGATCGTTAGACACCGTGTTTAAATGCATTTAAAACAAATTTATTATTCGTAACTACTAAAATATCAACACATTCCTATACAAAGCATACGCATATGATGCAAAATGTTTTGTAAATAGTATGGCAACAATTACACCTGCAATTCAATACAACAACCGGCGAAAAGAAAATCGCTGGGTTGTTGTGTCCAGACGAACACATAGGCGTCGGTCTGTGTAAATTAAAACTTCCCATCTTATTACCGAGGGCCAATCAAACAAAGATAACAGTATAAAACAGAAATTCGTTATCAGCTATTTATCGAACGACATTAACGACCTGTACAGTAAGATATCGAAAATTGGATTGAACACAGAGACTTATACAGCTTCTCTATTAAAACAGGAACTTATGGCAGAAGGCGAACGCGTCGGTTTTGTGGGTTCTGCGAGCAATGCATCGAATACCTGACGGGGTTTAAACCTAATTATTTTGGACCATACCTAACGATACACTTCATATTAAGGAATTATTGAAGTTAAAAATGGCACACAGAAACTTAATATAACAATGTTCTGCGGTCCCGACGGAAATATCATATACCTATATTTCACCTTACCGGAAAACACCATGTTCACGGAGCATGAGCTGGTTAAAATGTATCTTGCGGTTCAATTGAAATTTGTTCCTAGGATAACTAGCCGATACAATTTACACGGAGAATTGAATAATATCTATCTCAATTACATCGTTGATTTTTCGGATGGTACTGCGACTGAGCGACGTTGATATTTAGCATCTCAAAAGATATATATACGTCCAATGTCATAGATGTTGTTTTTAGATTGCAGGGTTTCATTGACTTAGGTATTGGCCATTCATCGAGTCGTCATATCTAAACCGCGCGTAATATCAGTGCTCAAACCCAGATAGTTTTTATTTTTACTTTCATAGCCACACCGCACATCGCATTTCCAATAGTGATTCGCGGAACCTTTATCGTTGGGGTAGTATTGATCTTTCACTCCACAACCTCGACTTATTCCATAGGCGAATACGCGATCGTTCCCCGAAAACAAAGTGTCATGATTCGGTAGAAATGATTGAAAAGACATCAAAAGGGGAGAAGTGCGACCGGAGATTAATCCGAGAAGGGTTCCGTGGATTCCTGATGCAACCCAAAACCAGAAGTATTGATTTTGTATGTATAATTTCTAGACACGACCACGTCGTTACTATCAAAATGCTTTACTACTCCATTTTCCTCCAAGGCTACCACCCAACATGAATTTTGATGCATTCCATAATCGATTAGAAAGATCGCATGTCCTTTTCCTAATGGCGTGTCGACAGAGATTGTTGGGTTTAACTGACAGATCATAATTAAGTTCACTATATGACAACAATTAAACAAACGGTCAATATAATTGTTGTTAAAAACAAATAAAAAAATTAGGAAGGAGAAAACAGCACCCCAAAATGCCTTTTATTTCAATAAGCCTACACGCACATCCGAAGATTTTTCAACGGAAACGAACAGCGCCCATGCATGATGCCAGCTAACCCATTGGTTTATCGTTATAAATTTCACAAGCATCGTCCGTATTTGTATTAATCTCTTCTGTATTATTTGATCTACTTTTACAAAAGAAACAAAAATCAAGCGCTATGAGAGAGATATCACGAAAAGACTTTTTGAAACATTCCGCCTTAGGATTTGCTGGCCTCTCGTTCATACCGAGCTTGACACAGGCTGGTGAAAAAGAAAACAAAATGAGGAGACCTACTGAAGAGAAACGCAATTATACCCTAAAAAATGTTCGGCTAGAAACGGGGTTCGACTATCGTAATGACGAAATCGTTGGTACAAAAACCGAGTTGTTTTCAATTGAGATTGCCAATGGAAAAATCAAAAAGATAAGCCAAGATCAAACAGACGCAAGCGCTATCGATATGGAAGGATTGTTGATGCTTCCCTCATTTCGGGATATGCACATCCATTTGGACAAGACCTTATATGCCGACGAGTGGCGAGCGGTTAGCCGTTCGGGCGGAGTCAAGGATATGATCGCCCTGGAACAGCGAATACTGCCGGAGATGTTAAAAAAAGCTACTTATAAAGCCGAGAAGTTGATCGAGCTTTTGCAGTCGTATGGAAGTGCGTTCGCCCGTAGTCATGTCAATATTGAGCCCACCTCCAAACTGGATTCGCTCAGGAATCTGAAAGTCGCGCTTGAGCACAAAAAGGACACCTTTGAGGCTGAGCTGGTCGCTTTCCCACAGCACGGGCTGTATTACACCGATTCGCTGCCCTATATGAAAGAAGCAGCGAAAATGGATATTGATTTTATCGGGGGGCTGGATCCCACAACGATTGATGGGGCAATGGAAAGATCGATAGACACCACGATTCAACTTGCTTTGGACCACGCAAAAGGAATTGACATTCATTTGCACGAATCTGGAAAAACCGGTCTCGAAACCATCCGGTACGTATTAAGTAAAGTCAACGAAAATCCAACCCTAAAGGGAAAAACGTATATCAGTCATGCTTTTGCACTAGGAAGGCTGGATAACGCGCAGCAGGAACGCATTGCTGAAGAACTGGCAGCGGCGCAGGTTGGCATTATCTCCACTGTACCTTTTGGAGGGTTGGTTATGCCGATTCCCACGCTATTAAAGCATAATGTGAAGATCATGACGGGGAATGACAGTATTGTCGATCACTGGAACACCATGGGAACCGGAAGCGTCTTACAAAAAGCAAACCTTGCCGCTCAGTTGTATGGCCAAGTCACCGAGTTCGGGTTGTCTCGAATGTTGAAGCTGGCGACTGCGGGGCCTGTTCCATTGAATGATAACGGAACCCAGCAATGGCCCAAGGTTGGCGATGAGGCGAGCTTGGTATTGATAGAGGCGAGTTGTTCGGCAGAAGCAGTATCAAGGATGTCGCCGGTGCGGTCGTTGGTACATAAGGGGAACATCGTCTATTAACTGGAAGCGATCGCTATCGCCTTCCTGGCGATTACGTTTTCATCAGGAGAGCTGAACGCTCAAAAACTTTCTCCCCGTCGCGCCACAATAATCTGAATAAAAGGATCAACAGTCCTTTCATTCAGATTATTTTTTCTATTTTCCCTTATACATTTAAACGTTTGTCATTGAAATCGATGCCCTCAAATACCCCAACGCTTACCAACTTTCTCGAGTTCCGCGAGAATCATTCTGCCGGCAATGAGGAATTCCTCTTTAACGAGCTGCACGGGAGGCGATTGATCGAAGAGGTGCACAAACACACATTTTTTATCATTATCCTTTTCCAACGCGGATCTGGAACGCATCATATCGATGCGATTGATTACCCTATTGGGGACCAGGAAATTCACGTGCTATTTCCCGACCAACCGCATCGATGGGACATCCACGAAGGGACAATAGCTTATCAACTCATGGTCGAAAGAGCACTTTTCGAACAATTCGCCCCTTTTTTTAGATTCTCTTTTACCAATTACCAAAACCATCCCGTCATTAAGCTGAGCGATGCGGCCTTTGCTATGCTTTTGCATGAATTTTATGCCATCAAAGATGAGTTACAGACGAGCAATCCATTGAAGCAGCTGATCCACGCGCGCGCGGGAGTCATCGCTGCCATTGTCAGCAAACAAGCAGAAGAAAAATTTACAGCATTCAAGATTTATCAGTCCAACCCTCGGTTAGCCCTATACAATACACTTATTGACCAATTCTATAAAGAGCAAAAAGCCGTTTCGTTCTATGCCGAAAAGCTGCATATTTCAGCCAACTATCTTACTATTTTATGCAAAAAGCATTTGGGAGTATCAGCAACCCAGCTCATCCATCAACGCATCTGTACCGAGGCGAAACGATTACTCCAAAAGAGAAATTTAACCGTTAAGGAAATTAGCTTTGATCTTGGCTTTACCGAGCATGCTTATTTTTCAAACTTTTTTAAAACGCAGACGGGCCTGACGCCTAGCGAATTTCGGGAGCATGTTTAAGCCGCTACACACCTATAATTCGCAGCTCTTGACCACGTGTCATGCTGCATTCTTTTTGAAGTAACGGACAGGTGGGAAACTTCATGAGAATGCCGCGCTACCCAAATCTAATTAGATGAGATCCTGTCAATGAAATCTCGACGGTTTTAAAAGCCGTCCACGTCAGTCGACACCCTGCATCAATTCTGGATTTCGGGCAACACGATTTCCTAGCATCCGATACGCTTGACGGATAAAGGATTGAAAAGCGGATTCTGGATGCGAGCGCGGCAGATCGTCAGTTCGATGACCTAATCGTACGATAATCAAGTCATCCTCGGGCACGACAATCACATATTGCCCCAAATGACCGTCCATATAAAAATATGATCGATCCCGATATTCGCCCAACCACCATCCATATCCATATTCTGGTGAGTCGGGGAAATGAGCTTGAAGAGATTCCGCTATATAGGCGGAGTCCAAAAGCGGTTGACCTTGCCAATATCCGTTCTGCAGATAAAGCTTACCAAACCGAGCGAAATCGCGGGCATTACTTGCGATACAGCAGTAGGCTTTCTCTATACCGTTTTCTTTACTATCGACCTGCCAAAGCGCGGCATGTTCAGCTCCCATTGGTTTCCAAAAATAAGTTGATAGCAATGCGGACAGTGTGTTCCCCGTGGCGCGTTGCAAAGCGATACCTAAAACCTGAGTGTCCCCGCTTTTATATGAAAAAGATTGTCCCGGCCGGCTCTCGATGGGCATCTTGGGTAGTATGCCGACCATATCGGTATCGAAATACAACTGAGTGGTAATCGAAAAGGGATCGTAATAGTCCTCCTGCCATTTCATACCGGAACTCATCGTAACCAAATCAATCAACCTGAGGGAATCCACATAGCGTCCGCTCAACTCTGGAACCCATTGATTTACCTTCTGCGATAAACCCTCGACCTGACCGTCCTCAATGACTTTGCCTAATAAAGCAGCGACGACGCTTTTTGCCATGGAAAAGGAGTTGGAGATTGACGAATCCGTATACCCGCGGTAATAGGACTCATGCCAAATACTATCTTGATGAATGATCAGGTATGCCACCGTTTCTAAGGTGTCGTGCCTGTTCAATATTTCTGGTGATACGGTTACTTCATTATAGCTTTCTGATACCGGCCAGGGTTGTGGGGATTCCGTTTCCACGACGTGGTTCGTAAAGAACCGGTAATCATCGAGGTAGGCCGTATTATGCCCCTGCAGATACGTCACGTAGACGCCTTTAATAATATAGTCTCGGCCCGTGGCATAAAGTCCGATAATAAGGGCCGCTAGCAAACCCACGAATACAACGACTATCCATTTGAATATTTTTACTAGACCCGGCATAAAGAGGAGGTTTATATATTAACGTTTTCAGGGAAAAGCAATATCGGTTGACTGCTAAGCGTTCATCGTAATTATCAAACAGTCAGCTAAAGATCTACAGCGATACGGATTGCTTTTCATGATCGCACTTTCCCGTTCAGTCCACGCTAATATACCATTTTTTATTCCTCAAAAACAAATCAATACGGTGTTCTTCCTGTAGCTTATAGGAAAAGAAAAAAAGGCTTGATCTGCTGTTTGGCTAATCGAGCCACATCAACCGTAGCGTGGCGGTTGTGGGTGCTAAAGTAAAACGGACTAAATTCGACTGCATCCGGCTCTTTAAAATGATATGCGCTGTATTCTTACTGCATTTAAAATAGCTAGCAAAGCTACTCCGACATCTGCAAACACGGCCTCCCACATGGTTGCCAAGCCACCTGCACCAAGTACGAGCACAATAGCCTTAACACCGAAGGCTAAACCGATGTTTTGCCAAACAATCCGCTTTGTTTGTTTTCCAATGCGGATAGCCATAGGTATTTTACTTGGCTTATCGTCCTGTATAACCACATCGGCTGTTTCGATCGTGCCGTCGCTACCCAGACCGCCCATCGCCATTCCAACGTCACTTAACGCGACAACGGGTGCATCATTCACTCCATCTCCTACAAAAGCCACACTTCCTCCTTTAGCTTTTATTTCTTTAACCTGGTTGACTTTGTCTTCAGGCAACAAATCGCCTACGGCGTGACCTATTCCCAGTTGCTCGGCCACATATTTTACAACAGTACTTTTATCTCCGCTAAGCATCGTTGTGTTCACACGCAGCTCATGAAGTAGGTTTATGGTTTCCTGCGCATCTTCTTTGATGCGATCGGCAATGGTCATGTAACCGACAAATTGCTTATCGTAAGCAATGGCTATAGTGGTATACACGATACGGTTTGGATCCACCTCGTACGGTATGTCGAACCTGTCCATCAGCTTGAAATTTCCAACCAATAACTCCTTACCGTTTACCGATGCTCTTAGTCCGTGTCCGGCAATTTCTTCCGTATACTCCAGTCGAACAGCCTGATCTGGTTTTCCCACGTATTCGTGAATAGCGGTAGCTATGGGATGCGTGCTATGGCTTTCCAATACATTCACCATTTGCAAGATCTCGTCTTGATTAAGCTCCGGAGCAAAATTAATTTCCTGCACCTTAAAAACGCCCTCGGTCATTGTTCCGGTTTTATCCATAACGACGTTTTGGATATTAGCAAGGGCATCTAAAAAATTACTTCCTTTAAACAGTATGCCGTTTTTGCTTGCCGCACCTATACCTCCGAAATACCCCAAAGGAATACTGATGACTAAGGCACAGGGGCAAGAAATAACCAAGAATACCAAAGCTCTGTATAACCAGTCTTGAAACACATAATTTTCCACGAAAAAATAGGGCAAAAAGCATATGACAATTGCCAAAACAACAACAATAGGGGTGTAGATTTTAGCGAACTTGCGGATAAATAATTCCGTCGGTGCTTTTTGTGAACTGGCATTTTGCACCAATTCCAAAATCTTACTCAATTTACTGTCGGTATAGCCTTTGGTAACCTTCACCTGCGAGACACTGTTGAGGTTTATCATACCTGCCAATACGGTTTCACCTTTATGCTTGGTATCGGGTTTACTTTCCCCTGTTAAAGCCGATGTATTGAACGATGCCGTTTCAGATATTAACTCTCCGTCCAATCCCAATTTTTCTCCAGGTTTAAGCTGCACGATTTCACCAATGGTAACGGTTTCAGCCTTGACCGTTTCCGGTTCATTGTTCTTTAAGACGGTTACCTCATCGGGCCGCTGATCGAGCAAAGATTTGATGTTTGTTTTTGCCTTTGAAACCGCCATGGTCTGAAAAACCTCACCAACGGCATAGAACAACATTACGGCAACGCCTTCGGGATATTCGCCGATGGCAAATGCTCCGATCGTGGCAATGCCCATCAAAAAGAATTCCGAGAAAAGATCACCCTTGCGAATGCTTTCAAAAGCATCTTTGAGTACAGGCAGTCCAACAGGAGCATAAGCGGCCAGGTACCACATGATCCGTACCCAATCGGTAAACCATTGTTGCGGGAACCAATTATCCATTGCGATACCGGCAAGCAGTAACACAAGGGAGATGATGGCGGGCAGAAACATTTTTACAACGCTGTCAGTGCCTCCCGAATCCGAATGATCATGTTGGTGTATATCATTTTCCTGAGGTCCTGTTGTCGACTCCTCGGCGCCTTCCATATTTATCTTATCTTCCTTCGTGCAGCAAAGCTGATTGCCCTGTACATCGTATTTATGCTGATGTTCCATATCTACTTGATCAAAATTGACTTATAATTTAAACAAAATTACGCAGTTATCACCGGCAAGACTATTGGAAACTCCCTTTTAAACATGTCTCACAAATCCCCTTACCAAACATTTTGAGCTCGTCAAGCCTGAATTTTTGATGTGCGTCCTTCGGAATTATAAAATCTTGCCGACAGGTCGTCTGTTTGCAGATTTTACCGTAAAAATGCAGGTGCCAATCGTTATGGATTTGCTCATCGCATCCGTCGTGGCAAAAGATATATTTGGTCGTCGTATTTTCCTAAATACGGTGTATGATGCCTTTTCTTTCAAACGTTTCAACGTCCTTTAAATCGTAACACAATCTGCTTTGTAAATGGTTTTCGATTTCAGATAAGAACATGGCGATGTGCTGCTTTTCCAAAAAAATCGTTCACCAACATCCGCATACTAGTCGGAATGGTATTCATTGGACAACAAGTGTTGTTCAATATTTTTCTATCATCCCATACGTATTGACTGTAAGCACGTTATCCCGAATCATCCATTTTCGAATTCACAAAAAACGCGCGCTTGACGACGATAGGTATACCTGAAGGGATTACACATAATTCTGGTGATGATTAATGATTATAATTTCGAGAGATGCGAAGTATGTCTCCTTTAGCTTCATCTTAATGCGGTACGCAAAAAGCTGTAATCATTAAAATTGAGGCACTAATCTTCGGCGGTTGCCAAATTTCTCCAAGATATCGGGTATAAGAGTAGATTTAAAGTGACCTTTAAAATTAGATAGATCAAAGGACTTCACCTTGCCGATATTAAATCACTCATTGGAGAACGATTCGGGAAACAATCCCACAACAACTAGGTAAACAAAAAGGTGTACACAAATTGTTGTCTGTCTGCTCGTGGCTATCCAGAATCGATGATTTCCTGCTTCTCGTGATTTTCGAATAGCACTCCTTGGCATCCAAGCCGTTTTTATCCAACTAGTCGTTTATTTCTCAAGGCCGCTGCTTTTTCCTAAGTTCTCCTGAGGAATGCTGAAATTCTATTTTAATTCAATAAAGAACGTGCCTGAAAATCAAATTACTTTTCCGCTTTAGCTTCATTCCAATACTGATCCATCTCTTCAAGATTCATTTCGCCAAGCGTTTTCCCCAAGCGATCGGCCTGCTGTTCGATGTATTGAAATCGTTTGATAAATTTTTTATTGGTTCGTTCCAACGCATTCTCTGGATTGAGACCGAGATGCCTTCCGTAATTGATCAGTGAAAACAATAAATCGCCGTATTCTTGCTCGGCGCGCTCTACGTTGATTGGGCCATCAACAGGATTAAATTCAGTACGAAACTCTTCAAGCTCCTCCCGAACTTTGTCCCAAACTTGCGATGAATCCTTCCAATCGAAACCTACACCCTTCACTTTGTCTTGAATTCGATAGGCCTTTACTAAAGCAGGCAAACTGTTCGGAACACCCTGTAATACAGAACGATTCCCTTCTTTCAATTTGATAGCCTCCCAATTGTCTTTGACCTGCTGCTCATTTTCTACCTCTACCTGACCATAGATATGCGGATGTCTATGAATCAGTTTATCACAAATACCATTTAACACCTCAACGATGTCGAAACGATTTTCCTCACGGGCGATCTCGGCATAGAATACCATGTGCATCAACAAATCGCCTAACTCTTTTCGTATTTCCTGGTCGTCCTGTTCTAAAATGGCATCGGCCAGCTCATACATTTCCTCAATCGTCAAGTGTCTCAAGGATTCCATGGTTTGTTTTTTATCCCATGGACATTCCTGTCGCAAGGTCTCCATAATTTTAAGTAGACGTGTGAATGCGCCGTGGGGTGTGTTTTCGGGAGCAGGAGGGAGGTGTGCCATATGGATGAATGTGAGACGTAATAGTGAAACAATATTCAAAGTTAGCTGTTTTAATGATAGCAGTCGATGTAAACAAAAAAATAAATAACATATGGATACTTCACACAATTATGCAACCACCACCGAGGCGTTGAAGGAACTAGACAAAGCGGGTTATAAAATTGACTACAATATCGAATTCGACGATCTAGTAAACCACGCTTCAGATTATGAGATCGAACATTTATACCGTTATGAGGGACAAACCGATCCGGCTGATGAGTCGACCGTCTACGGTATCAGGAACATTAAAACTGGGGATAAGGGCATATTCGTAGCCGGCAATCTTTCCCTGATAGAAGGAAAGAAGCGTGATATCATATTGGAAATGGAAATCCGGTATAAGCAGAAGCGCTAACGGCCTATAATATACTGTAGCATGCCCTTTAAACCAATCGCCTACGTTTAAAGGGCATTGTACTGTCTGTAGATTGTTTAATGAATGTCTTTTTTAATATTAGAGCCGGGACGCACCCTATAACTTCCGTATCTTCGTATAGGTAAAATTGATAACATGACGCTTGTACAACTTGACTACATTATTGCTGTTGACACCTATAGGAGCTTCGTCGCTGCAGCGGAAAAGTGCTTTGTAACTCAACCGACATTGAGTATGCAAATTCAGAAACTAGAAGATTCTCTTGGCGTAAAGATCTTCGACCGTACTCGCCAACCGGTTGTACCCACCGAAATCGGTAAGAAGATCATCGCGCAGGCCAGAACAATCATTATCGAAAGCAAGAAGATTACTGAGTTGCTTCAACTGGAAAAAGGCGAACTGTCTGGCGATCTAAAAATTGGCGTTATTCCCACCGTAGCGCCCTATCTGTTGCCAGCAGTCATTTCCAATTTCATGAAAAAGTATCCGAAACTGAGACTACAAATTTGGGAACATACCACTGAACAGATTACGCACGGACTCAAGCAAGGTACTTTAGATTGCGGGATCCTTTCCACACCCATCTACGAGACGGCAGTGCAGGAAACACCCCTGTTTTACGAGACCTTCGTCGCGTATGTCTCTAAACGAAGCCCTGTATTCGATAAGAAGCTCATCCAAACCGACGACATTTCCAACGAAAAATTATGGTTGCTGAATGAAGGTCATTGTATGCGCGGTCAGGTGTTAAATATCTGTAATTTCAGCCATAACCAATCCAAGGAAGGCTCCTTCGAATACAATACAGGCAGTGTGGAAACATTAAAAAGAATGGTTGACTTGAATGGGGGATTGACTATACTTCCCGAATTGAGTATTGCAAATTACGATGAGGATCAGCTTTCTCACGTTCGGTATTTTCGAAATCCCGAACCCGTTCGTGAAATCAGTCTCGTGACTCCTCAAAATTATGTCAAAAAACAAGCAATAGATGCGCTTCAGTCGGAAATATTAAGCATGGTTCCCGATAAATTCAAAAGCAAGCGAAAAAAAGAGGTCATGGGCTTTGCACTCCGTTCGCTCTAGGATCATGGCAACCGAACGATCAGGCGAACCCTCGGATTTTCTTTCTTTTACTGACATCATGAAATGACACCACTTTCGTAGTGCCATCCTACTGTACATCGATCGCTGTTGACAAGCACTTTCACTGCAGCGCAGCGAAAAACACGAAATCATCTAACAAAATGAACATACGTCAAGAAGACTATAAGGATCATGAAGCTGTTTTTAAGCTTGTTGAAAATGCCTTTAGAGACGAACCCTATACAGACCATCAAGAACAATTTTTAGTAGAGCGCTTGAGAAAAGCGGAATCCTTTGTTCCAGAGTCATCCCTGGTAGCAGAGATTGATCACCAAATTGTGGGGTATATTTTATTGACGAAAATTAAAATTGTTAGTGATCGGCTTGTTGAAACACCAGCATTGGCACTGGCTCCAGTGGCTGTCCTGAAAGAATATAGGGGAAAAGGCATTGGGGGCAGGCTGATACGAGAAGCACATCGAAGGGCGAAATCCCTAAATTTTAACGCCATCGTCTTACTCGGCCACCCCTCTTACTATCCCAAATTCGGCTACCAACCGATAGCAAAATACGGGATACGTCTTCCATTCGATGCGCCCGAGGAAAATTGCATGCTCATTGAACTAAAAGATAACGCGCTGCTACATGTCGACGGATGCGTTGAATATCCCAAGGAGTTTTTCGAACGCTAATGCACCACTGCGATCGCAAGTATCTCAGGTGGTACATTAAAGACTTCAGCATGCATCCTCTTCAAATTCAGATGGGAGTAGGGGAGCTATACCTCTCTAATTTCCATCATTTTAGCGACATACTTGCCGATAATATCAAACTCAAGGTTGACAGTACTTCCGATCTCTAGATGTTTGAGATTGGTGTGCGCTAAAGTATAAGGGATGATGGCTACTGAAAAACCATCTCGGGTAGAATTCACCACGGTTAAACTGATTCCGTTTACCGTAACTGAACCCTTTTCGACCGTCAAATTTCCCAGGCCACTATCGTATTCAAACGTCAGTAGGGAGCTGCCGTCCTGAGCCTCGACTGCCGTACAGATTGCAGTCTGATCCACATGCCCCTGAACAATATGTCCATCTAAACGCCCACCAATCTGCATGCATCGCTCCAAATTCACGCAATCGCCAACTTTGAGCGCTTTCAAATTACTTTTCTCTAAGGTTTCTTTGATGGCGGTTACCTGGTGTACTTGATTCTCTACACCAACGACGGTTAAACAGACGCCGTTATGAGAAATACTCTGATCAATCTTCAATTCATCAGAAATATCCGATTCAATAAAGAAGTGTAGGTTACCCTGATCAGCTTGTATTTCTTTTACTGTGCCTAATGACTCGATTATACCTGTAAACATATGCTATACTTTTCAATTGACGTACCAAATATACCAGAATCATTGCTTTGTCGGTGCGTAATGAAAAATAATCTAAAAAAGATTTGCATATGTGTATTTCATACACTATCTTTGTGGTATCATAATTTAGGTTTATAATTGGTTATTAAAGGTTTTCATTCTCCCCGTTTGAAAACCTTTATCTTTTTACACAATCATCTGACTGCCAGAAAATTAACGTTTTTCCTGCTAGGAACCGTATTCAATATTCAAAAAATACTTGGTGAATTAAAATATTTTTACTTACCTTTGTCTTAGGTTTAGGTTGATTACCTCATTTAAGAGGTTATTTTTAAAAGCTTGAGCAGTCGCCCGATTGACTCAAGCTTTTTTTGTTACAC
>DXCW01000124.1 GCA_019115805.1 Candidatus Sphingobacterium stercorigallinarum | reverse complement strand
TATCGATCGATTCAACGACATTGAAGTGGGGGATATTGTGGAAGCATTTGAAGAGGTAGAGGTTAAACGTAAGCTCTAAGCTTTTAGGACATAGAACAATGTTAAACGATAATCCGGTAAGAAAACCGGATTATCGTTTTTGTGTGCCCAGCATGAGTAATAACTCTAGGGTGTAAGTCCCGAACACGCCTTTACAGTGGGAAGTGTTAGCCAAAGACAAGGGTGTCCACCGTGAGGTGGAATCTGAAGGAAGTCGACGGCAAATTCTCGGTCCGACGAACAGGAACTACATACAAGGCCGCAAGTGTTGGATGAGGTTGCAAAACAAACCGAAGTCCCAAACTGTACGGAAACACTATGGTAGATGTAGCGGATATATGAGAGGAAAGTTATTGTTCTTACCTGGGGAGATCTGACTAAATTCTGTCAAAGGCATGCGCGAATGCCGGCGAAGAAACATACAGCAGAATAATAATGCTATCATGCTTTAGTCAGAAGTCAGCAGACGACATAGTACCTTGTTTCTCTATCATAAGCAAGGGAAGGTCAGAATGTTAGAATGGCAAAGGAACCAAGAAATTTATGACGGAGCGTTAAAAGCCGAACCACTTAAGAGAACTGCTTACATGAGGGTAGGTCGGAAACCGATAGTAAAATGTAAGAGGAGCTTAGCCGAGTCGTGCAATCAATGGACACAATGCCTGAGGTTTTTTTTAGTAATAATATGCTGGAAGAGATACTACACATCCGAAATGTCAGACACGCTGCTCAGCGTGTCACGTCCAATGGGGGTGCCAGCGGAGTTGATGGTATGCAGATCGATAAACTTCGTGACTACCTTAACACGCATTGGCAAACCCTGCGGTCGGATATTCTCTCTGGCACTTACCGCCCACAAGCCGTTCGGAAAGTAGAGATTCCCAAAGCAAGTGGCGGCAAGCGTATGCTGGGTATCCCCACGGTTATTGACCGTGTTATTCAGCAAAGCATCTCCCAGTGGCTTGGGCTAAAGTACGAGGGCGATTTTCACGACAACAGCTACGGATTTCGAGCCCATTGGAATGCTCATCAGGCCGTCAGTAAAGCACAAGAATATCTCAACTTGGGATACACGTGGGTTGTGGAACTTGATTTGGAGAAATTCTTCGACAAGGTGAACCATGACAAACTGATGCATCTTTTGAGCAAGAAGACCACGGATCGTAGAATTCTGGCACTGATCGGGAAATACCTTCGTTGTGGGCTGATGGAAAATGGTCTTGAACAGCAGCGCACCAAAGGCACGCCACAGGGCAGTCCTTTGAGTCCACTTCTGTCAAACATCATCCTGCACGAACTGGATACGGAGCTCAGCTCACGTGGGCATCGATTCGTACGCTATGCTGATGATTGCAGTATCTACACGAGGAGCAAGAAATCCGCCACCCGTGTCATGAGCAACATCACTAGCTTCATCGAAAGTACGCTCAAGCTGAAGGTAAACCGGGAGAAGAGTAAGGTGAGCAGACCTACACAAAGTAGTCTGTTAGGCTTCAGTTTCTTCAAAACCCGAGGACAGTGGCAGATCCGTATCGCGCCTAAGAGCATCGCGCGTATTCGGGAAAAGGTGCGCCACCATACCCGACGGAACTCGGTCTGCCCTATGTACGAGCGATTGACTAAGCTACGGCAGATCACTCGGGGGTGGGTTAACTACTTCCGTATTGCTAAGAGCAGGAAAGCGATGATCGATCTAGATAAATTCGTGCGAAGACGCCTACGTGTTTTACTTTGGAAACAATGGAAGACAATAGGAAATCGAATGCGTCACCTGGTGAAACTAGGGACCAAACGCTGGCTGGCCTATCAACATGCCAACACTCGCAAATCCTATACTCGATCAGGGACCAGTGCCATACTTCAAACAACGCTAACGAATTCGTACTTTACCAAACTAGGTTACGAAGGCTTTGCGGACTATTATTACTGGAGAACAACACATCAAACGACGTTATTCTAACAAACCGCCTTGGTACGGATCCGTATGCCAGGTGGTGTGAGGGGACAGGTAGGGAAATAATCCCTACCTTCCTACTCGATTGTGTTTAGACCACAGTTTGTGCGACTGTTTGAAATATTTCTGGAGTAGAAATGAGATCATCGCAAAAAAAGGAGAATCAAAACTGATCCCCCTTTTTAACAGAGCAGATTAGCTTATAAGCCTAAGATATTTCTATTGAAATTTTCGTCAGTGCCCGTGGCTGCGAAATCGTCGAAGGCTTTTTCAGTTACCGGAATGATATGCTCTCGTATAAACTTGGCTCCTTCCACAGCGCCTACTTCGCTGCTTTTTAAAGCGCATTCCCATTCCATTACGGCCCAACCATTGAAATCATAGGCGGCAAGTTTACTAAATATGGATTTAAAATCAACTTGTCCATCGCCTAAAGAGCGGAATCTTCCAGCCCGTTCGATCCAACTGCTGTAACCACCATAGACACCCTGTTTACCGTCCGGATTAAATTCGGCATCCTTCACGTGAAACATTTTTATCCGTTCGTGATAATGGTCTATATAGGATAGGTAATCTATCCCTTGTAGCAGTAGGTGCGAAGGATCATATAGCAGGCAAGCTCTGGGATGGCTATCCGTAGCCTCTAGGAAGCGTTCATAACTTATGCCATCATGTAAATCCTCACCCGGATGAATCTCATAACAGAGGTCTACGCCATTTCGATCGAATTCGTTTAAAATCGGAATCCAGCGCTTAGCCAGCTCTTTAAACCCAGTTTCTACTACACCACTAGGTCGTTGAGGCCAAGGATAGACCATATGCCAAAGTAACGATCCGCTAAATGTGGCATGCTCGGTGAGTCCTAAATTTGCCGAGGCCTGAGCGGCATAAATTAATTGTTGCGTAGCCCACTCGGTCCTAGCTTTTGGATTGTTGCGCACTTCCGTGGGTGCAAATCCGTCGAATAATTGGTCATATGCAGGATGTACAGCAATTAATTGGCCCTGGAGGTGAGTAGATAATTCTGTGATTTCAATGCCAACCTCTTTTAATTGACCTTGGACTTCTTGCGCATAAGTCTTACTCTCTGCGGCTTTCTGTAGATCAAAGATAGTCGGGTCAGAAGTGGGAATCTGTACGCCTTTAAATCCAATTGAGCTTGCCCATTCACTAATACTTAACAAATCGTTATAGGGGGCTGAGTCTCCTAGAAATTGGGCTAAAAATATGCCCGGTCCTTTTAGTGTCTTCATATGTATATTTTACGTTGCTTAAAGATAAGGAATCGTGCTCTCAAAAAGGGCATGTTGTGTATTTCTAGTGTCGTGCCCCTGCAGTTTTCGAAACGAACGGATAGAATTGGCATAATGATTGAAACCAGTGTTTTTATATCAATCCAGTTTTCAATAGAAAAGACGAACGCAGGCGCTTTTCGCTCATAGCGTTTAACGCTATGAAATTACCTGCATCGAAAGCGTATGAGAAAGATAATTGTATTAGGATTAGCTGGGCTTGGCTTGATGAGCTGTAGTAAGGAGACGGTCGATAGTGCGGGGCGTGATATCGCGCAAAATGCCATTCGTAGCTTCAAATGGACAAACGTGGTGAAATTGGAATCTGTGGATGGCGAGATTGTCTCCAGAGATACCTTGGTCAGTCCAAGCCAAAATGCTTCACTCGAGTTTAAGAAAGATGGCTATGCTTATGTGTATGACGGCCAGGGCGGCTCTACGTCATACGCCTATGATATGCCCACGAGTAAGTCAATGAATTTTGATAATGTGTCCTATCAAATTAAAGAAAATATTATTCAGACAACCGTCAGATTTACGTTGGAGAAAGCAACCCAAGACAAAGTTACGACGATAGAGTTTCGTAGAAAGTAGCGCTCGAAAAGGGGTATTAGCTCTTGTCCTTGTTTTTCTCTTCAATCCATAAGGACATGTATTTGGAAGCCATGAATTGGTTCTTCCAGAGGATTTGCCCGATAAAATTCGATCGCCGATGTATTTCTGGGGCCTTTAAAATATCGATGATTCGCTGTTTCAGTCGTTCGAAATATCCAGGGTCAGCAAACTGTGTCCACATCTTTTCAAACAGCATGCTTTTATTTTCCCACAGGGCACGATCTTGATAAAGCTGTACCGCTAACATATTGAACTCGTTAGCATCGTCGGTGATAAAGCCCGGCCAGAGCTTGTCTGACATCATTCCTTCTGCGCCAATCGATGAGGTTATGGAAGGAGTTCCGGCGCGAAGCGCATCGATGAATTTGCCCTTTTGACCCGCGCCAAATGGAATAGGAGCGAGTAGGACCCGATAGTTATGAAGCGTCTCAATGGCGTTTTCCGCTCGCCCCATAATTCGAAACCCCTGATGTGGGGCATCGAGTTGTTGGGCTTTTTCTGGAGTATAGGCACCATAAATATGTAGTTCCGCATTTGGGAGCTTAGGCTTTATGGTTGGCCATAGCTTTTTCAACTCCAATACCGTTTTCCAATTCGGTGCATGCAAGAAATTTCCGATAAAGCAAAAATGTTCTCGTGAACTGTAATTCATATCGCGATATCGAAATGCATTGATGTCCAAATGGAATGGCAAGTAAGCCAAAATATGACTTGAAATGCCAAATGTGGTTTTGAGCAAATCGTATTCAACTGGAGATATGACTAGTGTAAGATCGCTACGTAAGATCGCCGCTAATTCACGTTTGGCAATTTCTGAAAATATAAGGTGTTCATCCGGGGCAGCTTCTTGATAACCTTTTGAGCGGGCATCTCGAAGAAAATGCAAGTCTTCCGTGTCTAGTATACGTATTGCGTCAGGGCAAGCTTTTTCTACTCGCCAGCTGTATTGCTCCTCAATCATGAATCGATCAAACATGACGATTTGTGGATTTAACTCAGCTACCAAGTGATCAAAAGAGCTGTCGTTTAATTTTATTTCATGCTCTTTGATATTTGCCTTTTGGAGATCGCAGGAGTACATCCCCTTTTTAGAAGCGGATGCAAAATGAACGTTATAGCCGTCATTTTTGAAGAAATTGAGTAGCGACAACATTCGCCAGCCGGCAGCGGATGAAGTCGGTTCGGGGAACACCGCCCCAATAACGAGTACGGACTTAGACATATGCAAAGATAATTTAAAACAGGCTCTTCAACGACGATAACTGTGCAGATGATTGTTGTTAATTATGCGCGCGTTAACGTTGCGTGAAGAGCAGACAGAAATTATCGGCGTGTACTATTTAGGGAGATGAATTTGTTTTCGCTATTTTTGTTTAAAATTGGGACATTATGTTGGGATTAAAACTTTTAACAGATCCAAGGTGGGCAAATATTGCGGAGTCAAATATTGAGGAAATATTGACGGACCACGCTTGGTGCGAACAGAAGGCTGCATCAAATGCGATTTCTTTAATAACTCAGAATTCGGAACACGAAGACTTGGTCCATGAATTAACCGCGATTGCTATTGAAGAAATGGAGCATTTTCAGATGGTCATCGATATTATTAAAGAGCGGGGATATACTTTGGGTCGAGAACAAAAAGATGATTATGTAGGAAAGCTGATGAAGTTCGCGAAAAAGGATGGATCGCGTAATCAGGCCTTTATTGATCGGTTGCTATTCGCTGCGATGATCGAGGCAAGAAGTTGTGAACGGTTTAGAGTGCTTTCTAAAAATATTCGAGACGAGAAACTGTCGAAGTTTTATTACGATCTCATGGTTTCTGAAGCGAATCACTATACCACCTTCTTGAACTTTGCACGGAAATATACAATTGACGTAGATGTCGACAAACGCTGGGAAGAATGGCTTAATTTTGAAGGTGACTTAATCAAATCCTATGGTAAAAAGGAACACATTCACGGTTACTTTATCCTTCAGCCTAGA
>DXCW01000123.1 GCA_019115805.1 Candidatus Sphingobacterium stercorigallinarum | reverse complement strand
CGATTATGGCGATTACTATTTCGGTCACGAGGATTCTGCAGCGAAGCGGAAGAATCTCAAAGATATTATCGAGACGCAGGCGGTTATGGGCTGGGATTTATTGCTGGACGAAAACCGGACGATTAAGATCGGCAATGAGGAGATCGCCATTGTGGGCGTCGAAAATTGGGGGACCGGGCGGTTCCCGAAAAAGGGAGATATTCAAAAGGCATTGCGTGGCACAGAGGATAAAGCGGTTAAATTGTTGTTGTCGCATGACCCCTCACATTGGCGTGCTCAAGTGTTGGATACCGATGTGGATGCGATGTTCGCAGGGCACACGCACGGAATGCAATTTGGCGTACGCGGAGAGCATTTCCAGTGGAGTCCAGCGAAATACATCTATAAAGAATGGGCCGGGCTATACCAAGAAGGAGCTTCGCAACTCTACGTCAACACCGGTTACGGATTTTTAGGCTACCCGGGTCGAGTGGGCATTGCGCCTGAGATTACCATTTTTGAACTTCAAGCCAGCTAATCACCCGATTAGTCTGGCCCAATGTGATTGATCCCTCGTCCTTTGTGAGGGGTAATTAACCTTTTATTAACATTAGCTTTATTCTAATATCATCTTGTCGTCGTACGTTTGGGCTGCGTAGGATTTGCGCGTAGTTCTCTTGTAAGTTTATACATAAATAAGCTATTATAATAGATAAAGGACGTAAATGATACCCGAAATTTCTTCTGTAAACGCCGAGCAGTTCGCGATCCCAATAATGGGGTCTGGATTAACTGGCTTCCGGCGCGTATTCCTTTGGACCGGTGATAGAGTTAAAATAAATCACTTAAACAGTTTGAAGAGTTTGTATATTCGTATGCCATTTGCCGGCTGACCAAACAGTCTGTGACCTGGGATAAAGCGAACTAAACCGATAACGTATTTTACGACATAAGATTAAACTAAAACCATGAAATTAAAATTCAAACCATTATTGTTGTTGGGGGTGCCCGTGGCATTGGCTTGCTTCGCGCCACCTGCCGCCCATGCGTGGACGGCATCCGCAACCCACGCCCTGCTGGCTGTTCAGCAAGAAATGAATGGGCGAGTTCTTGATGCAGCCGGGGTTCCGCTGGCCGGTGTGACGGTGATTAATCTGCAAACGCAGGCTTCCGTACAGACTGCCACGGATGGTGCCTTTCAGCTCGCTGTGGAAAAAGGACAAACCCTGCGGTTTACGTATTTGGGCTATGCCACTCAGCAGATGACGGTGGACGCGCAGAGCGAATTGGTGATCCGTTTAGAACCGGATAATACCGCGCTAGATGAAGTCGTCGTAGTGGGGTACGGTACACAAAAGAAAGCCAATTTAACCGGAGCGGTAGATCAGGTTGGACCGGAAGTGTTCGAAGGCAGAGCATTAGCGAATGTAAGTCAAATGTTGCAAGGTGCGGTTCCGAACTTGAATATTTCGCCAGCGGACGGCAAGCCCACGCGGGCACCTGGATTCAATATCCGGGGTACAACATCCATTGGGCAGGGAGGAAGTGCACTGATTTTGATTGATGGGGTGGAAGGGGATCCGTCGGTATTGAATCCGAACGACATCGAGTCCGTATCGGTCTTGAAAGACGCTTCTTCTGCCGCTATTTACGGTTCCCGGGGTACTTTTGGCGTGGTGTTGATTACGACCAAGCGCGCTAAAGACGGACGCAGTTCCATCAATTATTCCGGCGGGCTGACCAGCCAGAAGCCGACCACGCTACCGGATTTTGTGACCGATGGTTATGTGTATTCGGAGCGCTTTTTTGAAGCGTATAACGCTTGGAACAATTATTCCTCCGTGCCGAGTAAATTGAATAAAACGCAAATATTTACCTTAGACTGGCTCGAAGAGTTTCGCCGGCGTAAGGAGTCGGGCAATACCGAGGAAGTCACCGTGAATGAGAACGGTGAATATGTGTACTACGGTAACGAAGACTATTACGGCGCGTTGTTGAAGGATCATACGTTCGTGCAGGATCACAATCTTTCTGCGAGCGGAACTTCCGGAAAAATTGATTATTTCTTATCCGGTCGTCTGTATGACAACCAAGGGCTTTATCGCTACAATAGCGACACCTATACCAGCTACAATACCCGGGCAAAAGCAGGCTTACAGGTGACCGATTGGTTACGTATCGAAAACAATATCGATTACGCCTATATGAAATATCATGACCCATCAACGGCAGGTGAAGGCGGGAATATATGGAGAAATATAGCCGATGAGGGACACCCTTCCTCGCCAATCTATAATCCCGATGGGAGTTTCTCGTTTTCCGCGGCATATACCTTAGGCGATTTTATTTACGGAAAAAATGGAACCGATTCGGAAAAGAAAGATTTACGAAACACCACTTCGTTTTCCACCAAGTTTTTCAATAATACGTTCCGGATTAAAGGGGATTTGACATTCCGTAACCGGGATTTCGGCTCCACCCGTGTCCGTGTTCCTGTACCTTATAGTGTGAATCAGGGCGAAATGCTGTCGCTAAGAACCAGTATGAATGATAATATTTACCAGGTGGCTCAGCAGCACAATTACCTATTTACTAATCTCTATGGAGAATACGAAAACACCTTCTCCGAAGATCATTATTTCAAGGGGTTATTAGGTTACAATTACGAGCAGCAGCGGTATAATGCGACGTATATCACAAAAACGGGATTGTTGACCGAGGATACCGAAAACATTAACCTGGCATTGGGCGATGCGGTCCAAGCGACTGCAGGGTACAATCGTTACCGTTTAGCGGGTTTGTTCTTTCGCATGAATTACATTTATAAGGACCGTTATCTATTTGAAGTGAACGGCCGTTATGACGGATCTTCGAAATTCCCAACCGATGAGCAGTGGGCATTCTTCCCTTCTGTGTCAGCCGGCTGGCGCATATCGCAAGAACCATTTTGGGAAGTGAGCCCTGAAGCGATTTCGGAGTTCAAGATCCGCGGTTCATACGGTTCTCTAGGAAACGGGAACATCGATCCATATTCTTTTCTGGATATTTACAGTATTTCGACCTCTGGCCGGGTGTTGGACGGTATGAAAAACCGGTATACGGGTGTGCCTGCTGTGATTCCAAACAACCTCACTTGGGAAACCGCACGTACAGCGAATCTCGGTGTAGACTTGTCTTTTTTGAACAATAAATTGAACTTTACCGGAGATGTGTATCGTCGTCAGACCCTAAACATGTATACGGTGGGGCAGCAGCTTCCAGAGGTGTTCGGAGCGGCATCACCCAAGGGAAACTATGCGGATATGACCACCACAGGTTTCGAGCTGACTTTAGCTTATCGTGATCAGGTCAACGTAGCGGATAAGCCTTTAGGCTTTGGCGTACGGGCCACGCTCGCTGATTACCGTTCGACAATTGATCGGTATTACAACGAGACGGGGAATTTGAATGATTATTATGCGGGCCAGCGTTACGGTGAAATCTGGGGGTATACTACGCAAGGACTGTTCGGTTCTCAAGAGGAAATTGATGCCGCTGCTAGTCAGACCTTGATCAAATCATCGAATTCCGGACGGGTTTATCCTGGGGATATCCGTTTTGCAGATTTGGATGGAAATGGAGCCATTGATTACGGAACCAATACATTAAACAACCACGGAGACTTGTCAGTGATCGGTAATTCGGAACCGCGCTTTATCTATGGCTTGAATCTGAACCTGGACTATGCGGGGGTGTATATGTCCGCTTTCTTTCAGGGGGTTGGAAAACAAGATTGGTATCCCAGCAACGAATCGATTTTCTGGGGCCAATACAATAGACCGTATAATAACTTGCCGGTATGGCACTTGAACAATTACTGGACAGAGGATAATCCGGGAGCGTACTTTCCGCGTTATGCCGGCTACAACGGATCGCTGAAGACAACGGTACAAACCCGTTACTTGCAGAACGCTGCTTACGTTCGGTTGAAAAACCTGCAAGTGGGCTATAACTTCCCACAACATATTGTATCGAAGCTTAAATTGCAAGGACTGCGCGCAGGACTTTCCGCGGAAAACTTGTGGACTTGGTCGCCATTGTATAAGCGCACCAAAGACATCGATGTGGCGAATATTGGTGCATCAGATCCCGATATCGGTACTGGACATGGTGATGGATTTAACTATCCGACTATGAGAAGTGTCAGCTTTAATCTATCGATCAATTTTTAATACGACAATCATGAAAAATATATTTATAATACTGGGGATCGCGGCGCTGTTGTTTTCCTCCTGTGAACTGAACGAAGCGCCTCAAGCCACCGCGACGGAAGAGGATATCTTCGGGACGGAGAGTGGATTGAAAACCTATAGTTATTCCTTTTACAACAACTTGCCATCCGGTTCCAATGCATACCGTGGCGATGTGATGGCAGATTATGGCGCAGTCAATAGCCTCAATGGGTTTTTGGTCGCAGGCGCTTATTCGGCTGAAACCAGTTCCGGTTGGTCTTGGTCTACCCTGCGGAATATCAATCATTTTATTGCGAACTGTAACCATCCAAATGTCAGTGAAGAGATCCGGAACAATTACATCGGGATTGCTCGTTTCTTCCGTGCATGGTTTTATTACGACATGGTGGTGCGCTTTGGAGACGTGCCATGGATTGATCAGCCTTTAGCGATCGACGATACCGATGAGCTGTATGGAGAGCGTGACTCGCGTGTATTGGTGATGAAGAACGTGATGGAAGATTTAGATTTCGCGTATCAACACATCTCCGCGACCTCCTCCGATGGGACGCTGGTGACCAAATGGACGGCAATGGGATTGAAGTCTAGAATCGCTTTGTACGAGGGGACGTTTCGAAAATATCACACCGAATTGAATCTGTCTTCTAGTGCAGACGAATATTTGCAATTGGCTGCCGATGCCGCACAGGAAGTCATGGAAAACAGTCCTCATAGCCTCAATACCGCTCAAGGACCGGACGGCTCGCAACGTGCTTTATTCACTAGCGACAGCCCGCTGACCAATGAGGTGATGTTGGCCGTGGCCTTTAGTAGTGAGTTAGCGGTGTTGAATGACGCAAACTGGTGGTGGACCTCTGCTACCTACGGCCCACGGTACAGCTTAGTGCGTCCGTTTATCAACACCTTTCTGCTGGCCGATGGCACTCCTTATACCGATAAGGCGAATTACCTGACTGAGGAATTCTACGAGGAGATGCAAGGTCGTGACGCCCGTTTATCGCAGTTGATCCGCACACCGGGCTACCAGCGCGATGGTGTAGCCGCTCCGCCGAATTTTGCGAGCCATACGTATACGGGATATCAGCCGATTAAATATACACTGGACGGGATGTCGTATGATAACGGCGCGTACAATACCAATGCGGTTCCGTTAATGCGCTACGCAGAAATCTTGTTGAACTACGCAGAGGCTAAAGCTGAACTGGGTACCTTGAGCGCTGGCGATTGGGCCAATTCGGTAGGCGCGTTGCGCGAACGCAGCGGGCTGACTGGGGGGACCCAAACACTTCCAACTACCGCTGATCACTATTTGCAGGAAACATTTTTTCCGAACATCACGGATCCGATTTTGTTAGAGGTACGCAGAGAACGTCAGGTGGAGCTGGCCTTGGAAGGCTTTCGTTTTAACGACTTGAAACGCTGGAAAAGAGGCGAGCTGATGGCGGAGCTTCCTTGGACGGGTATTTATGTGCCCGCTTTCGACAAGTTGCTTGATTTGGATCGTGATGGGAAATTTGACGTGGTGTTTTACGATGGGAACAATTCCGGTCCGAGTATTGACGTGCCCTCTGGGGTGGCTCGCGTAGCGGTAGGCGGTGGAGGAAATAACTTCCAAACCTTAACTTCAAGCAAGCATCTGGAGTGGTTCAAAGCACAACCTCGGACTTGGTATGCCGACGGAAGACAGTATTATTACCCGATTCCAGCCACTGCGATTACTTTGAATGAGAATTTGCAGCAGAATCCGAATTGGTAAACGGGAGTTTTTAGTATGACTACAGATATGCGACCGGGCCTAGTGTCCGGTCGCGCTGTTTAGGAGCGCGCGCATTGCGTGCTTTGTAATAAAATAGCTATGAAGAGACAATAAAGTCATCGGTCACTCTTTTTTTTTTGTTAAAGTTCTTGAAAAATTTTTTAAGTTTGGTCTCTATCTCATTGCAAATGTTGCGTATGCAATTAAATGCCAAACCAAGATAGAAGGTTATTAATCAAACAATACAAGATTTATGAAACAAAAATTACTTAGCATTCTTCTGCTTTGTACGCTCCTAGTTGGGGTGTCGTATGGGCAGAATCGTCAAGTGACTGGTCGCGTGACCGGAGAAGATGGGGCTGCTCTTGGAGGAGTTACTGTCATTTCCTCGGTTTCAAATAGCGCCACTCAGACGGACAATTATGGAAACTTCGAAGTGCTAGCGGCAGAAGGAGGTACCTTAACGTTTCGGTTAATCGGATTTACAGATAAAACCGTGACTGTCGGGACCGGCAACTTGAGCAACGTGGTCATGGAGGAATCCACCGATGCGATAGAAGCAGTTGTGGTCACCGCCTATGGTGTTCAAAACAAGGAAGCAATCACTGGAGCGGTATCGAGTATTTCTGCAGAAGACATTGCAAAACGTCCGGTTTCATCCGTCACGGCAGCTTTGGAAGGATCGAATCCCGGGCTTCAGATTAACAACTCGTACGGAGAGCCTGGATCAAGTCCAGAAATCCGAGTGCGTGGGTTTGGATCCATCAATGGAAGCTCTACTCCCCTTTATGTGGTCGATGGGGTGGTGTACGGAGGAAACATCTCCGACATCAATCCGAGTGACGTGGAATCTGTTTCTGTATTAAAGGACGCCACCTCCGCCAGTCTTTATGGAAACCGAGGCGCGAATGGGGTGATTGTCATTACGACGAAAAAAGGTAAAGCGGGTACCAGTACGGTCGATGTGAGAGCGAACCTGGGCAGTTTTAGTCGCGGAATTCCGGAATACGATAAATTGGATGCGCGAGACTTTATGAATGCGTCCTGGCAGGGTTATAGAAACCAATTGCTCGGCGCGAATTCAGATTGGACGATTGAACAGGCTAACGAAGCGGCTACAACAGGATTGGTGCCCAGTATTTTGAAGACAAATATCTTTAACCTTCCGGATGATCAGCTGTTCGATTCGCGGGGTGTGTTGCGTCCTGAAGCACAGATAAAAAGTGACATTGTATCAGATTTGGATTGGTTTGCACCAATTTCTAGAAACGGATTCCGACAAGATTATTCGTTGTCCGGAAGAGGTGGTAGTGAAAAATCGACCTATTATTTTTCGACGAACTATTTAAATGAAGAAGGTTATATCGTTTCTTCAGATTTCGAGAAGATATCCGCAAGAATAAGTGGAGAAATCACGCCAAAATCGTGGTTGAAAGCGGGAATGTCTGCAAACGCCTCACATCAATTATCCAATAATACGACGGGTGATGGTTCTGGTTTTACAAACCCTTGGATGTTTGCGCGTAATATTGCCCCCATATATACGATTCATGAGCATGATCCGGAGACGGGCGCATTTGTGTTGGATCAGTTAGGGAACAAGATTTTTGATGACGGTGCGTATTCAAGAAATCAATATGTCGGTCGGCATGTGATTTGGGAAAACCAATTGAATGAGAATCTGATAAAAAGAAACACCGTTAATTCACAAGCCTATGTGAATGCGACATTTTTGGATAATTTCACGTTCACTTTTAGAGGAGACTTGAACTTGAGATATGACGAAACCCGCGGCTATAACAACGCACTCATTGGTGACGGAGCCGGAAACGGTGGACGTGCGTCTAGACGCATCTACAACTATAAAAATTATTCCTTACAGCAGTTACTCAATTATTCCAACTCCTTTAATGGCGTGCACAATGTGGACTTCATGGTAGGTCATGAAAACTACGGTAACGTGTATACGTATCTATATGGTTATAAAACAACGGAAACATTTGCGGGACAAAATCATCTGATTAACTTCAGTAACATTACTTCGTTGTACGATTATGAACATAATGATAAAACCGATAGTTATCTAGGCCGCGCGCGTTATAACTTCATGGAGAAGTACTACGTCGAAGGTTCATTCCGGAGAGATGGAACATCACGGGTTGCGGTCGCAAATCGTTGGAAAAACTTTTGGAGCTTGGGTGGAACCTGGATGATTTCCAAGGAAAACTTTATGAGTGCGGCTCCATGGGTCACGAACTTAAAGCTTAGAGCGGCAACCGGTGTAGTAGGAAGTTTGGCGAGTTTAGGATTCTACGATTACTTGGCGCTATACTCTCTTGGACAGAACGCCAACATGTCGGCCTTATATAAATCGAATATTGGGAACTCCGACCTGAGTTGGGAGGGTAGCCAATCCTCAACCGTGGCTTTGGAAGGTAGATTGTTTGACCGTGTGAACTTCACTTTTGAATACTTCGATAAGCGTT
>DXCW01000122.1 GCA_019115805.1 Candidatus Sphingobacterium stercorigallinarum | reverse complement strand
ACTAAACCATGAAACTATCGAACGGTCAAGATCGATAACTTAATATCGCCGGAACAGCATATTCTCTTTGACAATCGATTAACTAATTAAAAACCCAAATTTATGAGACCTTTACGTTTGTGCTACTCTCTTCTTTCTCTCATCGCTTGTTTGTTCGTGTTTGTATCATGTGAGAGAAACGACACCCCTAGAATTATTGAAACACCGAAAACTTATGAAAAAGACACTAAATTACGAATGTCAATTCCTAAACCGTCAAATTCACAGGAAGTCGAGGAACCTAATCAGCAAACCATAACAATCGAATCTCAAATCACGTTAAACTCAGACATTCCTGACAACATCGGCGAAGCGGAACTGCGAACTTTCCTCGAGCAAAACCTATCAAGTTTAAACGGAGAAATTGTATTTACCGTCGATGACGAGATTATTTACAGGTCAGTCGTCACAAATGGCGTTGAATCTATAATTATTGGCCCCGGACCGAACGGACCAACACCGAGCGGAGACGGATGCTCGTTCGACGGTATTAGGGAATGCGCGAATGAGACTCTCTATGAGATGGGAACAGTGTCTAAGTTCGTGTGTGCATTTGAATTTTGGGCTTGCTATGCGCAGGCCGTCGCAGACTGTATAGAAGAGCACTGTATTAATGAGGAATACATTCCTATTGATATAATAGAGGTTCCAAACGGCGCACCCCACCCCGAGGACCCTTACACCTCTAAGCTCCCCGGAATCGGAACCATGTCGTTTTTCTATGGAGAAAACATCGATCGAATGAAGCTAATTATTAATAACATAGAACCCGGTCACACTACGTTGGTATATTTTAACTCAGGTACAGATGAATATTATCAAGATGCAGAGTTGATCTGTAAGCTTCCAGATGGCTTTTACTCCACAAATAAAAACACGGTCTATGAGATAAAACACGGTAAATTTCAGGGGCAACAGACCATTAACCTCTGCCCGAATTGTGATTTTGCAACTCTACCTCCTTTACAAAATCCTTTTGGTGGATGCGCACCAAAATAACTATGATCTTATTTGTATCGAGTCAACCGCTCTCTATTGTAGATTACTTAAAAAAACAACGTCAACGTAAAATGAAAAAGCAAATTTTAAATATCACAATTATATGCATGTCGATTGGTGCAGTGTCGTTTATTCCAATTAACCCCAACGAGCCGCCAATGGACTATGAACCGACCAACTGTGAAGGAATTTCGCAAAACGCTGGCCAAGCATTATATTTTTTGCTTATTAGCCAGGGGTATGATGAACAGGTAGCATCAGCCCGCGCCAGAATCGAAGTAACAAGAGCATATGAAGAATGCGTAAATGGTCCGACTCCAGAGCCAACTCCAGAACCAGATGCATAAAATAATCTTAAAACTAATCAGATCGAAACAATCCAAAAATACCAGCAAGGACGACGTTCAGCAGCAAAAACTACTGCCACCCTAGTCCGCAGTCAGAGATTGACAAAAAGCCAATTTCCGGAAACCCGTATTTTGGATTAATCAGTTATTTGCAGGGTGTCTGGGGTTCTATCCCGGACGCCTTTACTATGACTTAGCTCTCAATGTGCACGCAGTGCGCTTAAAATTGAACATACAAACACCGAATAAGGCAGCCCGATTTGCTATCTTCAATTTTAAGCCAACAAGCCCCGAATTTGACACTATTCAGCGGGCCTCGGGCGCTTCTTCCTTGCTTCGTAAACACTTAGAGAAACAGTCAACTAATTTATAACCCATCATAAAACAAAATCGTATCCTAGCCCGTCGAGAATGGTCATTTCCAGCAACCTCCCCCTATTTTCGGACAAATGCATGCTGCATTTGTGAAAAACGCCACTCCAATGCCCGGCCCACGCGTCGATAACACAGCTGCCCGTCGTATCTGAGTGTTTCCACGTTGTTGTTACTTATCACCGATGCTGACAGTAAGGACGGTAATCTTTCAACATCTGTTTCACGATACACTCCCTAATTCCAGGTAAATTGTAGTTTTTCGAATACAATTTCCTGCAATATCTCATAGCCCGTATTACGGATATGTTTAAAACAAAATTAAACGAAAACTGAGAAGCATTCTCCTACCATCTGAACAGCCTGACATTGGTTCAAGACTATCCGCGAACTCATTCTGGTTGAACGCATCGAGATATAAATATTCCCATAACTTTTGCGTCCTCTTTGGAATCTAAAATCTTCCGCTTAGCGGCTTGAAAATGCGCACCTAACGTTATCATATCATCAAAAAGTATAATATTTTCTCTTATGCCGAATAATTGGCTTCTATCCAGCCTGTAGTTTTGGTATAACTCATCGATAGTGGGGCGTATCCTCGTTCTGTGGGACGCGACCATGTCCGAGGTTAAAGACAGCAAATCCCTAATATCACATTCGGGGAGTCGTTCTTTCACTCCTTCCAAAACATGGACGAGTCGCGGGTCATACAATGGGTTGCTTTTGTTTTTTGAAGGAGGGATAGGAACAAAACTATATTTATCAATATTCCCTGCCCTTTCAAAATAACGTATGATCATAGCCGAACAACGTTGAATCGCCTCAATCTTATATCGCCACGAGGCCGTGTTCCTACGATTAGGCTTTTTCTTCAAATTATGAATTAAGGAATAAATGGGATTTTGCAAATTTTCAGGCCGATTCCCTCCCGGGTAATCCGCAAAATAATAACAGTCGCTCGATGTATCTAACAGGACATGATCTGGTCGTGTTAGCTCGTCAATCTTTCTCAGAAACATGACTCGCCCAACTTTGTCAGTACATCCTCGATATCCCTTACCCGTATTGCTCCCCGTTGCTCATAATAGGCCGGCCATGTGATTGACTTATTCTCGAAACAGCTGTTCAAGATAAACAATTTTCGTCCCTGTTGAAGAGCAGCGCGTGCTTGGATCAATGTGCCAGAAGTATTACTGGCCTCAATGATTATAGTAGCTTCGGATATCGCCGACATCGTTTTATTACGTTCGGGAAAAAAGAGCCGATTAAACCGATAGTCTTGACTTCGATATTTTATAAATGGAACCTGACTAACCAGGAGGTGGTGCTGCGCTATATATTTTTGCAGATCATCATTCTCTTGGGGATACACCGTGTCTAAGGGAGTGCCGATAACACCAATGGTATTTCCGCCACTATCAATGGCTGAAGAATGTGCCGCCGTATCAATTCCTGCAGCTAACCCTGACACAATAGTAAAACCTTTTTCGACCAATAGCTTTGCCATTTTTTTTGCACGTCGAATACCGTCAGCGCTAGGTCTCCGAGAACCGACGATGGCAACAGAGCGCGTATAGATCAGATCAAGCCGACCCGTGTAATACAGCAATTCCACAGGTTCTCGTGCCGATCTCAATTTATCGGGGTAGTTAAAGACTCCATTCATCAGCATGTTTGGTCTATAGTCATGATCAGCTCTCAACGTATCAAAAATCTGAATCAACGTGGCTAAATTTTCGCTATAGGCTTTTCGTTCTATAAAGTCCGTCGGTTTACTCCCCGGGGAATTCTCAAAAAGTTTGGCAATAGATCGAAAAGACGTCTCTTTCTGCTCCCACAAAGTCTCATAAGCAGCAATTTCCTCAATTGGGCTAATGACAAAATCGGTTGAATTAAAAAGCATTTGATTAGATTTTATTTTGCTACCTCCAAAACCACACCGTTAAATCTACAAAAAGTAGCGCAACTAAACCAATCGCCCCTTAAAATAGAGGAAGATAGTGTAACTGTCCACTCGATACATTCTTAGCCGACACAACCTCAGACCACTTCCGCCAGTTTACCTCTTGCCAAATTAGTGGGTAGCATATCTGTCCTTAAGCGCAAAAGATCAAATTCAATGAAATTTCCACAACAATAAAGGGAGCTTATTTTTGTAAGCCTCCCCTTACATTATGCCATCGAACGATACTCCAAATTCAACTGGAAGACATCGGCTAGCACAGATCAAATCATTGTCGATATCTCTCGGTCTCGATATCCTTCAACCAGAAAGATTCGCCCCACGTCATATAGACAATTGGTTTGGTCACTTTCTCCATGAGCCTATAGTTCAACCAATACAGCTCCCGATGATCAATCGACTGGACCGGCTCATTCTCATGACCGGAACTAAGAATCCTTGGGTCAAATTCCGCAATCGTCGGCTCCAATGGCATCGCCCAACAATGAACAAGCAACATATCGACGTCACTATGCTCTTTCACTCGATCGATCCAACTGTCGTTTTGCTTATTCCATTGATCGCCGGTATGGGCGACCGAATCCAGCGAGCTAGAAAACGCCCTAGACGGGTGCTACTGTATTTCGTATTTCAGTTTTACGTTAGTGACGTCTCTTTTAAGACTAAAGCGTCTAAATGCCAATCGATAGGAAAAGTGTACACCTCTCCTGACGTCACTCTATCTGTGTGAAAGCGTTTTTTAAGTGCAGGATCCCGTCACAGCAATCGATGCCGTCTGGACGATATGATTCTCCCATTTGATCAGCATGAAACGAATGGAGTTGCTACCTTTAGTAGGAGACAGATTTAGTAAGTAATTTAAAGTTGTAGAGATGCATAGAAAATTTGATGATTCGTTTAAGATCATGGCGGTCGATTTGAGCGTTGTTAGGGGTTCGGTAGCAGATGTTGCTAAGGAATTGGATATCGCTCCTAGTTTATTGAGTAAGTGGCGTAGAAACCCGAGTTATAATGGGAATAAGGTTTTGCCTGACAATCCCAAGATTAGTCCAGAGGAGCAGGAGTTGAGGGTTTTACGCAAAAAGTTAAGAGATGCAGAATTAGAGCGTGATATCTTAAAAAAGGCCATAGCCATCTTTTCCAGGGGAGACGGTCCATATACCGGTTCATAAAGGAGAACCGAGCGGTATATTCCGTAGAGAGGATGTGCAAAATGTTGAACGTTAGTAGCAGTTGTTTTTATCGATGGCTAGTTTCTCCCGAGTCCCCTAGTGAGCAACGCCGTAAAGCGCTTGTGGATAAAATACATCAGACACACCGGGATAGTAAGTGTATCTATGGTAGTCCACGGATAACTGCAGAGTTACACAAATGAGGTGAAAAAATATCAAGAAGCTATGTTGCTAGGTTGATGAAGAAACATGGCATACGAAGTAAGATCAAGAAAAAATATCGGGTGACCACAGATTCTAGCCATAGCTATGGGATAGCTGAAAATCTCCTCCAAAGAGATTTTTCAGCGGATTCTCTATCGCAAAAATGGGTAGGCGACATGACTTACATTCATACCAGCAAAGGATGGCTTTATCTCACAACAGTGATCGATTTGGCAGACAGAAAGGTCATTGGTTGGTCTTTGAGCACTGATATGACGGCTAAAAACACTTCTGTAGAAGCCATTAAGATGGCTATTAAAAACCGTGGAGTCAAAGATGGTCTTATCTTTCATTCGGACAGAGGGGTTCAATATGCCTGCGATGAATTCAGGGCGTTAATTGTTGAAAATAAAATCCTTCAAAGCATGAGCAGAAGAGCGAATTGCTGGGACAATGCAATCGCTGAAAGCTTTTTCAAGACGCTAAAGGCAGAAATGATTTATCATCGAAAATTTATGAGCCAGCAGTCGGCTAAAGTGGAGATCTTTGGATACATCGAGGGATTTTACAACACCAAAAGAACACATTCTGCTCTAGGGTACAAAACCCCTAAGCAGATCGAAGAGATGCTGTTGGAAAAAGAGAAAATGGCAGCATAGAAAAGTCTCCTATTTTTAGTTGCAATTCCAGAGGGACGTTATATGGGATTGGCACCTGTTGGATATGTAAACAAAACAGAGGAAAATGGCAAAAAATATATTGCACCAAAAGAGCCTGATGCTTCAATTTTACGCTGGAGCTTCGAAGAGATTGCGAAGGGAGATTTTAATACCGAACAAATATGGAAGCAAGCAAGGTTAAAAGGCTTAAAGTGCAGTAAGAATGCTTTTTGGCAAGTTATCAGAAACCCGTTATACTGTGGCAAGATTTTCCTTCCCCAATATAAGGATGGGGAAAGCCGTTTTGTTCAAGGACAGCACGAGGCAATAATCTCCGAATCACTTTATTATGAAGTGCAGGATGTTCTTGATGGCAGGGGTAGGAATTACCGTCCGAAAATTAAAACACTTGATGAATTTCCTATGCGAGGCTTTTTGATCTGTCCGAATTGTGAAAAATTGCTCACAGGAAGTAAATCAAAAGGAAGAAATAGATATTATGCATACTACCATTGTGTAGGCGGTTGTAAGCATCGGGTAAATGCAGAAAAGGTCAATGATGTAATCAAAGAAGATTTGTTGCAATTCATACCCAAAATAGAAAACAAGGAGTTTTATCAGGAAGCAATTTGTAAAGCGTATTTGGAACAAACAAACCAAATGCAATTAGAGCAAAAAGAAATCCTTATCCAGATTAAAGACTTTGAAGATAGGCTTTCACATATGAGGGATCTTTTGGCTACACGACAGATTGATGCGGAAGACTATCGTGAGATCAAATCACAGTATAATATGAAAATTGCTGCATTTGAATCTCAGCTGACAACGCTCAATAACGATGTTGGCAACATACAGAGCCTAATAGAACAAGGGATATCAAAAATCATGGAAATCAACCATAACCTTGAAAATGGGAACATAATGGAGATCAGAAATGAGATTGGTTCGATTTACCCTGAAAAAATGCAATTTAAAAATAACGGAGTTCGAACCGCTAGACGGAATGATTTTATTCGGTATATCAACCTGATTAACAAAAAGTTAGGATATAAAAAAAACGGGACAAAAGTAAATTTATCTACTTTGTCCCGTCAAGTCGGGGTGGCAGGATTGCTTTAGCCCCACTACCCCAAACTCATCCCTAAAGCTCCTGCGGATCGCTATCAGCCAAACCCTGCCACTACGGCAAAAGCTTTTCCCATCTGCATTACTTTTATCCATCAAGCATAATCATAAACATTTAAAAATATGGATACACAGCAAAAAGATCTCTCCTATTTCAGATTACGGCTGCAAGAATTATTAAATACCAGGTTCCCCGAAAAAGCCTTCATGGAAATTAATTGTTTTTTCATAAGCTTACCGGGCATATTATCTTAGAATGGTATGAGCGATAAGCTTATATTTGACTTCAATAGGTATGGTCCCAGATTTTTTGCCATTCTTTAAACTCATCAAACGAAATCCGGTATCGGGCATAATTTCCTTCGTGCATACCCAGAAGCTCTGTTTCCACGGCCTCTATAAATCTGCTCTGATCGTCAATCGGTAAGTTTTTAGCTTGATTTTTTATGGTGAGCACGGTTTGGTTCTTATTGAGTTTCTGTAAGACAATATTCAGAATTATGCTCCGTATTTGTTCGCGGTATTGCAAGCGGAACGCATCAGGCTCGCCTAAGGACTGGCGGACTGCTGCATAGCGCATGGCCGACCGTTCATAAGCCCAGATAAAGACGTCTTTAAACAGTTCGATACGGTTCAGCTCGTAAATGCCCAAAAGACCTCTGACACAGTATTCCTCCGGAACATCTATAAATGTCAATGGGGCAAGGTTATGGCGGTTCATCGGTATATTGGCCGCTAAGCGTGAAACCCTTTTATTTACATCGTCAAATGGTCGCAGGTATGGTAGATGCACCGATACAAAAAACGCCTGCTCAAACGGATTTTCAATAAGGTTTGCTTTTTCCAGAATGAGGTCAAAGAACTCAGCGATCAGCTGGGGAATAGCCAAAGGGGTGAAAACCGAATTGGTAATGCCAACAGCAAATTGTCTTAACCTGCCCGGAGCTGAAGGGTCTGGCAACAAGTTATTGGAAAGGAGTGCATGCAGGTTCAATATAATATGCCTTCTAAAAGAAACCTCTTCTGCCGAATCTACAAGAAACTCAATAGCATCCTTATGGTTGAGGATCATCTGTGTTTCGGTAAGAGATTTATCTTCAGCGGGGGTTCCTTCATGGATAAGGCGTTCCGTATCTATAAGGGAGTAGGTATTCCCCTCCAAACGGCTGGAGTTCCACGACAGATCGATCAGCAACCTGTTTAAAATTTGCTGGGCGTATGTTCCGGCAGGTTGATTACCTCCCTGTGTCCTTCCTATTTCGGCAAGTTTTTCTTTGTCTTCGGTAGTTAGATAGCTATCTACATTGGGACGGTAATCCTCCAAAAACAACCTATTGTAGCTAACCGGAGTTCTCTTGGCCACAGGTTTGGTAATAAGCGTAAGGATTTTTTTCCCCTCCGGCGATAAGGGAATCAGATCTTCCTGCTCTTTTGACAAGATTTCTTGTTGTCCCTTCAAAGCGTAACGGGTGGCACGGGCATTGCCCGATACAGTAATGCGGTTATCTTCCTGCAGCTCCTTTAGTCTTCTCTGCAATGTCCGTCGCTCAATGGCAAAACCCAGTCCATCGCTGATCTGATCAATTGACAAACTACCCCCCGCCAAAAGGGAGAAGATGGTTTCTGTTTGCTTTTTCTTCTCCATACTGCTTTTACCTATTGTGACAAAGGTAAATGAATTTTGTCGCGATACCCTTGCGAAACCAACGGCTATAGAATGAAGACTCCAGTTTTTCTTTAGACATCATGTCCGCGCAGTGCGCTTGTAGAACTTAAGATAGTTTAAGGGTATTTCTTAATGTAGTTCAACGTTCATCTTCAGGTGCTTAGCTTACCTTTGTAAATATGAAGAACATACAATCAGGATGTAACCACTTTGCGAAAGACCATCTTCATATAGACGCTTTAGGATTAGATCTTGTGCATGAAGGTTAAAACCTATCATCGACAAAATCAAACTCATTCCGAAAATTAAATTTCTCATAATTATTATTTTAAGGGTTTATTATTAGTCATCCATTCTTTCATGCCTCCAGCATAGTTTCTTACCGACTCAAAACCATTTTTCTTCAAAATTGAATACGCTATGGTTGAACGGTCGCCTGCCTGACAGTGAATCACGATATCTTTGGATTTATTCAATTTATCCAAATTCGACACTAGCGTTCCTACGAAAGCATGTGTAGCACCTTCAATATGTCCTGCAACGAATTCTTTCTCATTACGCACATCTAAAACTTGAACATTGTCTTCTTGAATAGCTGATTCAAATTGATCCATTTCGATCACGTTAGCCGTTTGCAATTCAATGCCTAAATCTGTTACCGAATCAATAAAACCATATATATTATCCAATCCTATGCGCATCAATTTGCGTGTAATATCTTCCATCGCTGATTCCTCTGCAATTAGCACAAATGGAACATCGTAGCTAAGCACCCAACCCATCCAGTTAGCAAATGAATTGTTGCCTTGGATATTTAATGAATTAGGCAAATAACCTTTGGCAAATTCTACTTTATTACGTGTATCGATCACCAACATACCTTCTTGATACACTTTTAAGAATTCTTC
>DXCW01000121.1 GCA_019115805.1 Candidatus Sphingobacterium stercorigallinarum | reverse complement strand
AAAATTATGAAAAAGATCATCATCACATTGCTCAGTCTCATTTGCATGCTCTATACGGCACATGCACAACACCGTATCGACTTCTCGACAAGCTACGCCGCCGGAGGACGATTA
This sequence comes from Candidatus Sphingobacterium stercorigallinarum, assembly GCA_019115805.1. Classification (GTDB taxonomy): domain Bacteria; phylum Bacteroidota; class Bacteroidia; order Sphingobacteriales; family Sphingobacteriaceae; genus Sphingobacterium; species Sphingobacterium stercorigallinarum. The sequence continues at coordinate 3,209 of DXCW01000121.1, read as the reverse complement.
CTCATGTGTGTGGACAGCTCCGCTCAACGAGTGCATTACGCAAACACATTCCCCAATCAACCGAACATGTCGTTCAATTATTTGCCCGAAGTCAACGATGTGAGCATCCAAATTCACTTTAGACCACAGGAAAATGTACAGGACTATCGGTACACTATTTTAGTAGATGATAAACCGATAGCAGTAAATCGTTCGATCGATGTAGCGCAACTAGAAGAGCTTGACCGGGGAGACGAGGAAGTCCTCCGTTATACCTCAATTGGTGTCTTCCCGATACGGGGGAAAACCATCACCACCATGATCTATAGCATTGAAAAGCCGCTTGCTATCGAGAAAGCGATCTTTTACGGAAAGCCTCTTCCGCAAGCCCAGATTGACGTCATCGCCACGCGTTTTCCAACTGAAAGAGGTGTCGACTACAATCGTATCTTAGCTCCAGACGAAGGGAAAACGCTCACTTTTACCGAAAAGGAAGACGAATTGACCATTGTAAAAGAGACAAGCGATATGGACTATCTCTATTACACGACAATAAAAGACAAGGAAACTAATAAAGTAATCTTTGAATCCACGTCATGGCTATACGGCGGTTACCAGAATCGAGAAGGTAAGCTTTCGCCGTACGTAAAAATCAACAAAAGCATATTTAACAAGTCAGGAGATTATGAGATCACCATTCAACCCTTAATCCCATGGGACAAGTGTCTTGATTGTGCTATATCTCCAGAAGAAATAGAAAGCTATACCAGTAGATATCCGCTTGTGGTCAGGTTACAGGAAGAAATTTACACCAAAACCGAACTTTTGATCTACACGTTTATCGCCATATCGATGGTTGGGATAATTTTTCTAGTTGTGTTTTACTTCACAAAAAAAGTCAACAAAAAAAGAATGGCAGAACAGGAACGACAAAAGAACACGGCTAAGGTGCAACTCCAATCGATACGTGCTCAACTAAATCCACATTTTCTGTTTAACGCACTAGCCGGCATCCAAAACTTGATCAACAAAAATGAAATAGCTGTTGCCAACACCTACCTTTCTAAATTTGCTCGATTGACTCGTAACGTGCTTGACGATAAAGAACTGATTTCCTTATCACAAGAAAAATCCTTGTTAGATGATTACCTAAAGATGGAACAATTGCGATTTGGCTTTCAGTACGAGATGAATCACTCGCCTGATCTAGATTTAGAAAACATCGAAATCCCGAGTATGCTGCTACAACCTTTTGTGGAGAATGCGGTAAAGCACGGGATATCACAGAACGTTTCAAGTGGAAACATTCGTATCACATTCACTCGAAAAGCAACTGACTTGGTGTTGACCGTCACAGATAATGGGCCAGGATTTGATATCAGAAAACAACATGATGGACTAGGACTCCAGTTAAGCGAAAACAGAATAAAGCTGCTAAATAGCATTTATAAAGAAAATCGCTTTAACTTAGAGATACAATCCAACCAGCACGGAACGAACATAAGTTTAACATTAAGCGATTGGCTGTAAGATGATAAAAGCCGTTTTAATAGATGACGAAATTTCCAACTTAGAAAATCTGGGGACATTATTAGAAAACTACTGTCCACAGGTGAACATAGTTGCCACGGCACAACGAGTAAGTGATGCCCTGCTCGTGGTTGAAAGGTTTTTGCCCGACTTGGTGTTCCTAGATATCCAAATGGGTGAACAGACTGGCTTTGATGTGTTAAAATCATTGCCAACACGTAAGTTCGAAGTGATTTTCGTTACCGCGTACGATCAATATGGGATACAGGCCGTGAAATTTGCCGCCTTAGATTATTTGTTAAAACCCATCGATATTGAAGAGCTGCGCAGTGCGGTGAATAAAGCTGAGCACAAATTGGCTGCACAAATACAAACATCGCAGATCGAATTTCTATTGCAACAGATGAAAAAGCCAGAAGCGAATATTAGCAAAATCGCTTTACAGATGCAAAGTGAAATCAGATATGTTTCTTTATCAGAAATAATACGTTGTGAAGCTGATAACAGCTATACACACTTTTTTCTTTCGAACGGTGAGCGCATATTGGTTTCCAAATCACTTAAAGAATATGCGGATTTACTGTGTCCGAACGGGTTCTTAAGGACCCACCAAAGTCACCTCGTCAATCCAAAATTCGTAAAAAGCTGGCTGAAAGAAGACGGGGGAGTTCTGCTGTTGACATCTGGAGAAAAAACGCCGATTTCGAAGCCGAATAAGGAGACGGTCAAAAAAGCGCTGCAACGTCTTTAAATAAGATGAAAGGGGTCTAATGATTTCACAAAATAAAGACCGTATCCTTCTGCATTGCAAGTCCAACCCGGAAGACTATGTGAACAGACTTTGAAAACGTGATCAATTAGGTGCTTGCATTAATGGGTTCAAACCGTGCACTAGAGCATCCTATAAAAACTGACCAAAATGCAAAAGAATGCCTGATGGATCATGTAAAAAGCATACCCGCCCCCATGATTCTACACGAACTGGCACTACCTTCACCTGTTCATATTTTTCAGTGAGACGAAGAGCGCTTAATTCCTCCCAAACCTGATCCACATTTTCTACTTCAAAGAAAATCATGGTGTTGTCTAACCAATCTTTGACATAAAATTTCTATTAGCTTGAAAAGCAATTTTGATTTTCATCGCCCTAAATACGCGCGGTTGTCACTGACTGAAGATAGGCCAATTCAATCCCCCTACTTTTTAATTGACACGGCACTAATTCAGATCAGTTGGGATCTAGGTTCTTCCAACATGTCGATTGAAGGAGGAAGAGAGAACGAAGTTTTTCATTTATTTAATTTGGCCGATATCGCTCTATCCGAGAACTTGAAACACCATTTAACCGACAATGAACGTAATACAGTGGATTCATTAAAGGCAAATAAGGTCCGGAATGATATGAAGCTGGTTCAAAAATACAACAAAGAATATACGTCGTATGTGAAGATATTAACGTCATTAAGGCCATCGTTAATCGGTTTAAAAACCGACATCGAAGCCGCTATTTCATCCTTGGACCAGAACAGTTTTGATGCAAAGGAACTCGAACTACTGCGAAATAGATTCGATGCGTATATTAAAGAGATGGACTTAAAAATGGATGAAAGGCATTTCCCTGATTTTGTATCGATCGCGTATAAGGACAGTGATTCTTTTGACACCATTAAAAGCAGATATGAATATATTTTACTAGATGT
>DXCW01000120.1 GCA_019115805.1 Candidatus Sphingobacterium stercorigallinarum | reverse complement strand
AAATTGAAAAAGACCACGAAGAAAAAAGTGAAGGACATTGCCCGAGATCTCATTCAACTCTATGCCAAACGAAAAGCGCAGACTGGGAATGCATTTAGCGCAGACAGCTATTTACAACGAGAACTCGAGGCATCATTCATCTATGAGGACACCCCTGATCAAGAGAAGGCCACCGCTGACGTCAAACGCGACATGGAATCCCCGCACCCTATGGATAGATTGGTCTGTGGTGATGTGGGTTTTGGCAAAACAGAAGTCGCGATTCGGGCCGCGTTCAAAGCAGTAGCTGACAGCAAGCAAGTCGCTGTATTAGTCCCCACAACCATTCTCGCCCTACAACATTACCGGACATTTAGTGAACGACTGGAAGGTTTTCCTGTGAACATCGATTACATCAACCGGTTTAAAAGCAGCAAGCAGATTAAGGAAACACTCCAGCGGCTAGCCGAAGGAAAAATCGACATCATTATCGGTACCCATCGCTTAGTGAGTAAAGATGTCAAGTTCAAAGAGCTGGGGCTGATGATCATCGATGAGGAGCAGAAATTTGGCGTATCCGTTAAAGAAAAGTTGAAAGTGCTACGCGCTAACGTCGACTCGCTGACCCTAACCGCGACACCAATCCCGAGAACATTGCATTTCTCTTTAATGGGGGCACGCGACCTAAGCATCATATCCACCCCTCCCCCCAACCGCCAACCTGTACAAACGGAGTTACACGTATTCAATGAGTCGCTGATCGAGCAAGCCGTGCAATTTGAACTGGATCGTGGCGGCCAAGTTTTCTTTATCCACAATCGGGTTTCCGACTTGCCACAACTCGGCATGATGATCCGTAAACTTGTTCCCGAAGCTCGGGTAGGAATTGCTCATGGGCAATTGGAAGGGGATGATTTGGAAGACGTAATGCTCAAATTCATCAATCATCAATTTGACGTACTCATCGCTACCACCATTATTGAGGCCGGACTCGATATCCCCAACGCGAACACCATTATCATCAACCAAGCACACATGTTTGGTTTGAGTGACCTTCACCAAATGCGGGGCCGGGTTGGACGCTCCAATAAAAAAGCGTTCTGCTATCTATTGAGCCCGCCACTATCCACATTGACCAGTGAGGCCTACAAGCGCCTCTCGGCAATTGAAGAATTTTCTGAGTTGGGATCTGGGTTTCATGTGGCCATGCGGGATTTGGACATCCGTGGTTCCGGAAATTTACTAGGTGCTGAACAATCCGGCTTTATAGCGGAGATCGGCTTTGAAATGTATAACAAAATTCTTGATGAAGCGGTGCAGGAGCTAAAAGATGATGAATTTGGAGAGCTTTTCAAAGATGAGCAAAATCGCAAATACGTATCATTTACACAAATCGACACCGATTTAGAGGTGATGATACCCGACGAATACGTGACCAATGTCGCCGAACGATACAACCTCTATCAAGAGGTATCTAAATTAAAAAACGAGCAGCAGCTCGAGGCCTTCCAAAACGAATTAGTCGATCGCTTTGGTCCGATCCCCGCCCCTGTTTTTGGTCTTTTCCACACCCTAAGACTACAGTGGTTAGGGAAGGAAATCGGTTTTGAAAAGATCTCCTACAAAAAACAAACGTTAAAGGGATTCTTTGTCAACAACCCCAATTCCAGCTACTTCCAGTCCGATCAATTCGGTAAAGTACTGGAGTTTGTTCAGAATAACCCGACCCTAAGCAACTTAAAAGAGGTTCGTGGCCAGCTTCGTCTGGCCTTAAATCAAGTGAACAGCATTGAGTATGCCTTATCTCTACTGCAGCAAATGCTGTAAAGCGGCATGAATACGCAACGGGGATCGGTGCCGCTGGTGGTCTAGCGAGGCGCCAGCCGACCACCTTCCAATAAAGCAATCGGTGTCCGGAACTATTCGTATTGTCAAAGAAAGCAATCTGCAGCTATTCGTTCGTTTGCGATTCATCGTTAATCAACTGGTTAACGGTATCGTTACGTTCTACCGAATCGTTCATCTATTTGTCTCCAATCCAAAATTAAACCTTTTTTCGATAAAAAAATACCGGCATCGCTACCCGATTAAAAGCAGACCTCTTTCCCTATTGAACAGCGAATAAACTAGGAAAGCAACGCAACTGTTGCGATAACTCCATCGCACTCGCCTGGATACGCCGTTAAGCTGGAGCACCTAACCGCCCCTGCAAATCTGCGTTTTGGTTGCCCCAACATGCGCCGACGATCGCGGAGCGTTACAATACATTTCAGCGAGACCGAAGAAACTAGCCGGGCCGCCGTCTGTGACAAAACTACCACAACAAACTGTATATCAACAATCCGCCCTGCAAAATCACACGATGAACCGGGCGCTGGTTTTAACTAGTAAAAAAAAGATTAATTTCTTTTTGTTTATTTCAAGCTGAGCACTAACTTTGCCACTGTTTTGAATTAGTCTAAATAAGAAAAGATTCGAAATAAAAGAACGCCACGTGAGACGGGCATCTCACGCAGCGTCAATTTGGGAATCGGCGGTAACCGAACCCAACCTGCTTGATAATCAAGCAGACCTCCTCCGACTATAGAAGAGATGGGAAAGATACACATTTTTTCCATACTGCTTAGCCATTTCCTGGCAGTTTAGCATCTCTTCTTAAGGTTTGGAGTCGACTGGACAGCAACTAATCGACAAAGAACATGAAGTTTTTATGTACACAATTGGTCTTAGTGACCGCATTTTTATTTTCAGCAAGCGCATCCATGGCGCATGCACTGTGGATTGAAACCGCCCACCAGGCAGAGGCCGGCATACCCCATAAAGTGGAGGTATTCTATGGCGAATTTGCCAGCGGCGAAATCGACTCGTTGGACAACTACTATTCCGATGTGGCCCAGTTCGAACTCTGGCTTCACCTTCCGGATGGAAAAAAAGTCCAATTGGAAACCAGGCCAGGCGCGATCTCTTTACAAAGCGAATTTCTGCCTGAACAAAACGGCACGTACGCCTTAACGATCAGTCATCCGGCCAAAGACCTGGCTGGTGAGTACCGCTATCATTTTCTTTCCGTCGCCTATATAAACGTCGGCGAGCCTAGCACACTACCGGAGCTACAAAGTCCGCTTTTCTTGCGACACACCCCAGGCCAGCATCAAGTCGGCGATGAGGTGGATGTGACGGTGATCGCTGAAGGAAAACCCTTAGCGGATGCGCCGGTACTGCTCATGAGTGAAAGCGGTTGGTCCAAAACATTCACCTCTGATTCCAACGGGAATGTCACCCTACCCCTTCCTTGGAAGGGAAATTACGTCTTGGAAGCCTCCAGAACGATATCTGCTGCGGAGGGCCAGGCGTACAACAAAGAGTGGCAAGGGGCGACCGTGGCATTGACCGCTAATTGAGTTTTTAATGTATTTCGCATCGCGACATGCCGTTTAATCGATCACATTTAACCAGAGATCATTCTCAAATGAAGACGCGTACCTATCCGGCCTATTTTCACCTCTACATGCTTGTACTTCTCGTACTGGTCACTGGAGGAAACGCAACGGCGCAAAATCGGCATATCGCAGGCCAAGTGACCCATGCTGAAACGGGCCAAGCCATTTCCCACGCCACTGTGCGTTTGGGGAAACAACAAACCATAACCGATCAAGCAGGTCGGTTTCGATTCGGCCCTATTCCAACTGGACAACTTGAACTCGAAATCAGCGCAATGGGATTTCAGCGTCAGCAAATCCGTGTTTCACCGGATCGCACTACCGATATTCGTTGCCGGTTGATCCCAGATGAAGCTCATATTGAACGGGTCGAGGTCCTCGGCCTCACCCAGGTCCAGGAAGTTAATCGCCAGGCCTTCAACGTCACCGCTATAGATGCCAGCAAACTCTACAATTCTACACTAGATCTAGCTGGGGCATTGGACCGGGTCGCCGGAATACGTGTACGGGAGAGCGGTGGGTTGGGGTCCAACTTTAACCTCTCATTAAACGGATTCTCCGGAAATCATGTGCGCTTTTTTATAGACGGCATCCCGATGGACAACATGGGCAGTTCGTTTCAGATGAACAATATCCCCATCAACTTGGCCGAGCGCGTGGAAGTCTATAAAGGGGTCACCCCCGTGTGGCTCGGTTCTGATGCATTGGGCGGAGCCATTAATATTGTCACCAATTCCAAGAATCGAAATTACGTGGATGTTTCCTATGGCTACGGATCTTTCAATACGCATCGAACGGTCATCAATGCCGCGATGACCAATAAAAAAGGCTTGACTTTCCAGCTCAATGCGTATCAGAATTACTCGGACAACAACTACAAGGTGTATCTGGAAGCTTATAAAAACAGGCCGGACAATTACAGCAAACCCACCACCGTCGAGCGCTTCCACGACACCTATCATAACGAAACGGTCATCGCCAACCTGGGTGTGGTCGACAAATCGTATGCAGACCGTCTCTTGCTGGGCATCGTACTGGGACAGAATTATAAAGAAATTCAAACTGGAGCCCGGATGGATGCCGTTTTTGGTGGTCTTCACCGAAGAGGCCACACCGTAATGCCGACATTAAAGTACAGCAAATCGAATTTGATTGACGGATTAGATCTGGTGTTCAATGCCAATTTCAATTTAGGAACCGAGCAAAATATCGATACCCTTAATAAGCGATTCGATTGGTTCGGGGATACGGGGGCTAACCTTTCGCCTACCTCGGGAGAACGATCACGATCGCTGTATAAATACCGGAATAACGAAGGTTTAATGACGGCAACCGCGAATTACCGGATCAGCCCTACGCAACATATTGCTCTGAACAACGTATTTACGACTTTCAACCGTTCGGGTCACGACCCACTCAATCCCCAAAATGCGGAGTATGAGCGTGACAAACGCACCGATAAAAACATTTTAGGCATTGCGTATCAGTACCAAAAAGAAAATCATTGGAACGCCAGTGTCTTTACAAAATACAACTATCAACGCAGTCGGAATGGAGACCTTTCGACCTCGGCCCATACCAGCCGGTTGGGATACGGGCTGACCGGAAGCTATTTTCTAACGCCGAATTGGACCGTTAAAACCTCCTACGAACTGAGCAACCGTCTGCCCACGGCCTACGAGCTATTTGGTGACGTAGAAAACCTTCAAGGAAATCTCGATCTCAAGCCCGAAAAGAGTCACAATGTCAATCTCGGAAGCGCTTACGGTTTCCAACTTGGCTCGAAGCATCACTTTACGTTAAACGGGAATCTGATCTATCGATACGCGACTGACTTTGTTTACCGTCGTTTAAACAACAACCAAAGCAAATACCTCACCGCCAATAGAGAAGGTGTACGTACCATGGGAGCTGATGCAGAGATTCGTTATTCCTACGGCAATTTTTTATCGGCTGGTGGAAACGTGACGTACCAACACTTGCAAAACATGCAGAAATACGAAGACGGTTATAGTGACGTGAGCCCGGTCTATTTGGATCAAATGCCGAACATCCCGTATTTCTTCGGGAACGCAGATGTATCGCTATTTTTCAACCAATTGGGTGGTCCTCGAAACCGACTCACCGTTGGCTATAACTTACTTTACGTCCATGAGTTTTTTCTGTATTGGCCGAGCCGAGGCGGGCGCCAGGCAAACGATGAAAAAAGAGGCATTCCAAAACAATTGGCACACGACCTCAGCCTCCATTACAGCGTACATGACGGACGTTATAACATCGGTCTTGAGGCCAAAAACATGACGAACGCGATGCTGGTCGATAATTTCAGTTTACAAAAACCCGGAAGGGCATTCTATCTCAATTTACGATATTTTTTCTCCAAATAAACTCCATTAACCTTATCAAGATGAACATCAAGAGTACTTTAATTTTAATTGGCGCGATCAGCAGTTTATACAGTTGTAAAAGCGATGACACGCCCTCGCCACGCAGTGAAGGAAACTTTGTGGTGGCCGTTACACCAGTGGCTAACGAAGGCGTAGCCGATTACCTAATTACCACCTCGAGTCTAGACACCGGCACCATATCCAACGCCGGACAAGGCGTGGAACAAGACGGGACTTACCGCTACTACGTCACCTACCGAAATCGTCTTTACAGTATGTTGTACGGTCAGGGTGACCCCGGTGCGGTGACCGTCTATCAGCTGCAAAATGGCAGTTTGAGTAAGTTAGCCAATAGCGTCACCGAAACGGTCCATGCCTTCGCGCCAGTGTATGACGACATTTTATTGGTTAAAGTTCCTCGCAGTAACACCAACCCTGTTGCTAATTGGTATAAATTCAACACCGAAAGCCTCTCTGTCACGGAGCAGGGCGACATCCACACCGCAAAACTTCGTCACAACACCGATGAGCAAGCTTTTTTCAGTTGGGTTAAACAGGTAGGCGATAAAGTATTTGCGCCATACCTATCGGTTAAAGCCTGTTGTGAACAAGCTTTCGGAACAGCCTATCCAGATAGTGCATGGGTAGCGGTATACAACTATCCCGACATGACGCTGGAAACCGTCATTGCCGATGACCGTACAAGCTTTATTGGTCGCTATTTTACAGACGG
>DXCW01000119.1 GCA_019115805.1 Candidatus Sphingobacterium stercorigallinarum | reverse complement strand
GTTCACCTTTTTAAATTTCGCTGCACACCAGTTGTCCTTAACTTTCTTGTCTACTGGTGTCAGGCCTACCTGACTAGCCTCTTGTTGCAGCATTTCCAAATCTTCCCCATTATCATAGAAGCCGGAAAGGTACAACTCTCCGTCTACTCGTAAACACTCGGCATACGTCTTGAGTTGGTCGAGTAGAATATTTCTATTGATATTGGCTAGAATCCGGTCGAATTGCAACCCAACAATGGCTTCCTTAGATCCCACCTTTGCACGAATATGCAGGGCATCGTTTAACTTTTTATTTTCCTCTACACTATCTATACATACGGAGTCAAAATCTACCGCTAAAATAGGGGTAGCCCCACGTTGATGGGCAAGGATGGCCAATATACCGGTTCCACAGCCCATGTCCAAAACGCTCTTCTGATGGAAGTCATTCTCTAGGATATAACTCAACATCATGGCGGTAGTTTGGTGGTGTCCCGTACCGAAAGCCATCTTCGGATCCACAATAATTTGATGGGTAAATTCAGGGCGATCCTCGTGAAAGGTCGCCCGAACGTAACAGTTATTATCAATGGTGATGGGCTGGAAATTAGTTTCCCATATTTTATTCCAATTTTGATGTTCAATTTCCTGAATATCGTAATCGAGTTGGTAGCCCGAATGGGTACTTGCCAGTAACGTTTCTAACGCTTGTACATCCAGGTTGGCATCCGCAATATAGCCCGTAAAACCGTGCTCGTGCTCCTCGAAAGTATCAAAGCCTATTTCGCCTAGGTCGGCAATCAACAGATCCTTTTGCCACTCCTGAATATCCTTGGAACTAAAATTAACAGCCGTATATTTCATGGTTTATTGCGCGTTAAACACATTGATGATTTCTTGGAAGTCACGCGACTTAAGCGAAGCCCCACCGATCAATCCACCGTCAATATCCGGTTGAGAAAACAACGACTGTGCATTTCCTGGGTTAGCGCTTCCACCGTATAGAATACTGGTGTTATCGGCGACGTCCTGACCGTACTGCTCTGCAAGCGTCTTTCTGATGAAAGCGTGTACTTCTTGTGCTTGTTCTGGACTAGCGGTTAATCCAGTCCCTATTGCCCAGACCGGCTCGTATGCAAGAACGATTTCTTGAAATGCCTTGGCGTCCAAATGAAATAGTCCGTTGCTTAACTGTGACTTAATCACCTCGAAATAATCGCCAGACTCCCGTTCTTCTTTAGTCTCGCCAATGCAAAAGATCGGACGAAGATCGTGTCCCAGGGCGGCATCTACTTTTTGTGCCAGCAATTCATCGGTTTCCCCGAAGTAAGCACGCCGTTCCGAGTGACCCAGAATAACGTATTGGGCACCGGTCGATTTTACTTGTTCAGCGGAGATCTCACCGGTAAAAGCACCTTTTTGATTTTGATTGATGTTTTGCGCACCGATAGCCACCTGATCGGCCGACGCACTAAGCTTAACAAGTGCCGGTAAGTGAATAAAAGGACTGCAAATAATGATTTGTTGATTCCCGTGAACTTCATCTTGAATCATGTTCACCATTTCCGAGAACAAGCTGATGCCTTGTTCGTAGTCTAAATTCATTTTCCAATTGCCAGCTACGATGTTTTTACGCATGATGTTATATGTTTAAGTGTTGATTGTTTGCTCTAGTTAATTTCGATTCCTCCCATATATACCTCCAAATCGAAGAAATGTTTTCTTGTTTTTTGTTTCCGGTCAGCCGTCGCTTTCTTTCGATCATTTCCAAAAAACGGTCAAGTTCGTACTCACCCAGACTCTGGTCCGTCATCCAGGAGAAATCCGGCACAAATTTGGGAATAAATTTTGAAATAGCAATTTGTGCCCCTACTCCTACCACCGTTCCCGTCGTAAAGGACGAGTTGATGGCACACATTGCATGGTCTCCCATAAAAAGTCCGCACTTGTTTTCCGCTGTCAAACGAAAGCTTGATTCGTGGTAGTCGAATAATTTGACCTTGCTCCAGGTGTTTTTTAGATTCGAATTGCTGCTACCCGCACCGATGTTACAGCCTTCCCCAATAACCGAACAGCCCAAATAGCCTTCGTGTCCTTTTTGACTATTCCCCCAGAGAACTGTTTGATTGATCTCGCCGGCGACTGTACAACCTGGTCCAATAGATGTGCCCGGATATAAACGTGCTCCCGTCTTTACTCTGGATTCCTCACCAATAGCTACGAAACCTTTCAGGAAACTACCTTCCTCGATACACGCATTCTTGCCTATATATATAGGCCCCTGTCTACTGTTTAGGGTTGCGCCTTCGACTTGCGCTCCTGGTTCAACAAAAACCCATTCTCCGAAAACGCGGTTTGACGAATCCAAATTTTGCGTCTTTTTACCCTTCGTCAATTGATTAAAATCGAAAAGAATCTGGTTTTTATTTTGCAAAAATATATCTTCAAGAACATCTACCCATACCGGTAGTGCGCTGGTTTGTATTGGAGTAAAACGTGTCAGCAAATGCGCCGGGCTCCAATCCTGGTCATCGGTTCGGAAAGCGAGCCAACGTCCCTGATCGACCAAGGCATCCCCGGGAGTCAATGCAGAGATTTCATCAATGAGTTCTAAACTGGGAAGTACATTTGCTTGAAGGACCAAGAATGAGTCGTCCGGTTGGCTTTCAAACGGATAAATTTGATGGAGCGGCGAGCAAGTCTGATGTGTAAATGGAAGGTTTAGCGCAGCGGCCCACTTCTCTTCAATGGTTTGTATACCAATGCGCAAATTGCTGACCGGGCGCGTACTGGCAAACGGATAAAGACGCTTACGCCAATGAGCGTTATCGAAAAATACCACGGTCAGCGACATGACATAAAATTACGTAAAAAATCCCGACAAATAAATTATATCGGGATTTTACAAAACCTTTTATGAAAAAGAAATAATGCTTATTTCTTTCCGTAACGGCTACGGAATTTATCGATACGTCCAGCCGTATCTACCAACTTCATCTTACCGGTATAAAACGGGTGCGAAGTATGAGAAATTTCTAATTTTACTAGTGGGTAATCGTTACCGTCTTCCCAAGTAACTGTCTCTTTTGTTTCAACACAAGATTTAGTCAAAAAAGAGTAGTCGTTTGACATATCTTTGAAAACAACTAATCTGTAGTTCGATGGGTGCAGATCTTTTTTCATTTTTATCTTAAAATTACTATTATATTCAACAATTGAGGTGCAAAGATAATTTATTTTTATCTCAAATACAACAATGCGTGATTTTTTGAATTCCACATCTGTGGAAAAAATTCAATTGCACAGCAAGCATGAAATGACCTATCCGATAGGTTACGGCAAATATAAGGAAAAGACATCGATTCTCAGCGCTTTCACTTCTTATAGCTAGTTAAATTTCATACTTTTGCGTTTCAATATCGTTATCCTATAAAATATGAGTATCAGATTATCTGAACAAGAACAACAAAGAAGGCTGAATTTAAAAGCATTGATCGATTTAGGCATCGACCCCTTCCCTGCCCAGGAATATCCTGTCAACACCACAGCAAAAGATATACATGATCGATTTGACGGTGAGAAAGATCACTTTCAGAACGTCTGTTTTGCGGGACGCATCATGAGTCGTCGGGTGATGGGGAGTGCTTCATTTTTGGAGCTTCAAGACGCTACAGGCAGAATTCAGGCCTACGTCAAGCGTGATGATTTATGCCCTGGGGAAGATAAGACCTTATATAATACCGTATTCAAGAAGTTACTCGATATTGGAGATATCGTGGGAATAACGGGTTTCGTATTCACGACACAGACCGGTGAGATCAGTATACACGCGCAGTCGCTAACGGTATTGACCAAATCGTTGCGGCCGTTGCCTATCGTGAAGGAAGCTGATGGAAAAACTTATGATGCGTTTACAGATCCAGAACAACGGTACCGGATGCGTTATGTGGATTTGATTGTAAACGCTCAGCGTAAAGACATCTTTGTTAAACGGACTAAGCTTTTCAATGCCATGCGAGAGTACTTCAATCGGGCTGGCTATATGGAAGTAGAAACACCGGTATTACAAGCGATCCCAGGTGGAGCTGCAGCGCGTCCTTTTGTGACACACCATAATGCGCTCGACATCCCACTTTATCTTCGAATTGCCAACGAATTATACCTAAAGCGTCTGATTGTTGGGGGATTTGACGGGGTGTATGAATTTTCAAAAAACTTCCGAAATGAAGGTATGGATCGCACTCATAATCCGGAATTTACAGTCATGGAAATTTATGTGGCTTATAAGGATTATAATTGGATGATGACTTTCACGGAGAATTTGCTAGAGCATTGTGCCCTAGCTGTAAACGGGACAACCCGTTCGGTGTTTGGCAAGCAGGAGATTGATTTTAAAGCACCCTATCCGCGGGTTACGATGACGGATGCGATTAAACAGTTTACAGGATTCGATATCACCGGAAAGACCGAAGAGGAGATTCGTGACGCCGCAAAAGGTATGGGGATTGAAGTCGACGAGACTATGGGTAAAGGAAAGTTAATCGATGAGATATTCGGTGAAAAGTGTGAGGGAAATTTTATTCAGCCGACCTTTATAACCGATTATCCCATTGAAATGTCTCCGTTGACTAAGAAGCACCGGGATTATCCCGAGCTCACCGAGCGCTTCGAGTTAATGGTTTGTGGAAAAGAGATTGCTAACGCATATTCGGAGCTGAATGACCCCATTGATCAACGTGAACGCTTCGAACAACAAATGAAACTATCGGAAAAAGGCGATGACGAAGCCATGTTTATCGATCAGGATTTTCTACGCGCTTTAGAGTACGGAATGCCACCTACATCGGGTTTGGGGATTGGGATGGATCGTTTGATCATGTTCCTCACGAATAACGCATCGATTCAAGAAGTGCTGTTCTTTCCACAGATGCGTCCGGAAAAAATAGCAACGATCGCAACCGTCGAAGAGTATGTCGCCATCGGGATTCCTGAAATATGGGTGCCCGTTCTTCAAAAGATGGGATTCACAACGATTGAATCGCTGAAGCAGGCCAATCCAAATAAAGTATTCAACGATTTGGGGGGAATGCGCAAAAAAATGAAACTCGATGCGCCATTGCCTGCAAAAGATGAGGTACAGGCTTGGTTTGATTAGTCTCTCAACCGTTTGTTTATGCACATGCAAACAGCTCGGCATCCGATAACAGGACCGAGCTGTTTGCGTTTGATTCGGCCTGAGGTAGATCGTTTATCTGTTGGGTGTAGAAACAAAAACGGATGATGTGGGTTTCTTTCCTATAGATAAACAACGTTATAGATGAGAATTGTATTTGTTATTGCCTGTCTACTCGGGATGGTGTCTTGCGGGAGCAGCCGGTCTACTTCAAAGCGCCCAGATATTTTGGGGAACTGGAATTGGGTATCTACTGCGGGTGGATTTGCTGGACGCACGACTACGCCAGAGACGAGCCATTCGAGCCGGCAGCTGCAGATCACTGCGGATAGTATTTACATGTACCAGAGTGGGGAATTGACAAGTGTATCGGCATATCAATTGACTCGGGCAGAATCTCAAGTGCAGCGCAAAGCGGGTTGGGCGTTCGAAGTGAATGACCGGCGCACCTTTGTGGTCCGTCGAGACAGTACTCTTGTTTTATCGGAAGATTGTTGGGATTGTTTTACACATACGTATCACCGCATGCCGGAGCGTTAACGAACTGCGGCCCTTTCGATCAGGAAGGGGCCGCAGTAGGATAAATTAAGGCCGAAGATTTATTTTTCTTCAGTAGTTTCCGGCAAATGAATAAAGCGGAATACATTATCGGTATTCAGGTATTTATTTGCGACCTCTTTGACCGTGTCCGGCGTGATGTGTTCCAATTGGTCTAAATGTGTAGTGATATACGTAAGGTCATTTTGATTTTGCCCCTCACCTACCAATTGGCCAAGCCAGAATCTATTTTCTTTAAGTTGAAGTTCTAACTGCCGTTTTTCCTCCATAATGAATTTGTCCAAGTCGACTTGCGAAGGACCATGCTGCTGAAGTTTAGTGATTTCATCAATCGCCGAGCTGATGAGGGACTCGTACTTGTCGACGCTCGTACCGAAAGCAATCAAGAAACTATAGCGAGGAGAAGGAAGTTTGCTCCGTGAGAATCGAGCTCCCGTGCCGTATACGCCACTTTCGTCTTCTCGCAATCGTTCAATCAACCTGGTGGTCAGGATGGTTTCCAATGCCGATACGTTCGCATTCTCTTCTCTACTGTATTGGTAATCGCCGAATATATTTAGGCGCACAGCAGCTTTAGATTCCTTTCCTTTATGTACCACCTTTTCAAAAGCTTCTTTCGGTTCTTGGATACCTAGATCTCGGGCCGTCTCTTCCCGCCCGGTCGCGGGGAGTCCAGCTAAATACTGTTCCAAGTACGGTTGTATTTCCTCTTCGTCAAACGAACCGACGATGACAAAAGTGAAATCAGAAGCATCGGAGAAGCGATCCTGATAGATTTCCAGTGCGCGGTGTTGATCGATTTGATTCAGGTCTTCTGGGGCGAAAGGTGTACGCCGTATGTTATCGTTGTAGAGTGCTTTTTGAATTTCGCTGGAGAAGACGTAATCGGGATCTTTATCGCGGTTAGCCAGCATATCCCGTTGGCGACTGATGGTACTTTGAAAGATATCCTGATCGATACGCGGCTCGGTAAAGTAGCCATATATCATTTCAAACGCGAGCGGTAAGCTTTCTTTATCGGTCGAGCCACTAAGCCCCTCCCAACGTTCGTTTATATACGGACTAATGTTGACATTCTTTCCAGTAAGGTATTTCTGTAGGTCAGTAGCACTGAGCTGTCCCAATCCGCTGCTGTTGACCAAATGGGCGGAAAACATCGCGTTCATATAATCCGTGTCCTCGTACAATGAGCTCCCACCTGGGCTATACGCTTGGATGATGATTTCATCATTTTTAAAAGTCGTCGGTTTCAAAAGGACCTTAATGCCATTGCTGAGCACCAATTCTTTGGTTTCAATCGGATCGATGGACGCAACAGATGTAATGTTGCCGGAAATGGGCTCTTTAGAAAGCATGGGTAGATCCGACACGGTGTCTTCATAGGCGGTTAACTCCTCCTGTCCTAGCTCGACGAGCCAAGCGTCAATGTCTGCTTCTTCGGGTAAAGAGTCTTGCTCAGCTTCCGGTGCCAAAATCAAGACGTCCCGATTCTCATTTACATAATACTGTCTGCTGATTTCTTCTACTTCCTTCAAGGTTAAGGTGGGCAGCAGTTGTTTGGTGATCTGGTAGCGGTCCTCATTTCCGAGGGCTGGATTGTCTTTGAGGAAATGCGCCAAATAGGTGTTTACATAGCTATCTGATTTGCGTTTATCTCTTTCGGTATAGGCTGTTTCATTGTTTTTTGAAATGGAACTGATTGCACGTTGGAATTCCGATTCTGTGAAACCGAATTCACGCACGCGATTCATCTCGCGGATAGTTGACTGGAAGCCCTCTTGAAATCCACCGGGTTTGGAGACGAAGAAAATGCTCAGGTTGTCCAGACCGCCAATGAATTCCGAAATGTCCACACCGCCTTGAATAAAAGGTGGATTCGCAGATTGACTCAATTCGCGCAAGCGGGCATTGATCATTTGATTGAAAACGCCCTTCAGAAGGCTTCGTCTGTAATCACCTACCGTTTCTACTTTATCTTCCGGATGTTTGATGAATACTTGACCGATCGTATACGACATCTCGGGGTCTGTAACTTTAATGAACTGATTTTTGTCAAGCAAGTCTACCTTATATTCGGTTCGCGTTTTAGGATTTTCAGGCACTTTCATGTCGGAAAACAAACGCTTGATTTCGCCTTCGATGTATGCAGGGTCAATATCCCCTACCACGATCAGCGATTGTAAATCGGGCCGGTACCAATCGGCGTGAAATTCTCGGATCACCTCCGGTTGGAAACTCATAATAACCTCTTCCGTCCCGATGGGCAATCGTTCTGCATAACGCGATCCGTTCAGCATCACTTTGAAGTATTGATCGCGCATACGTTGCATCGCTCCACGGCTTCCTCGCATCTCCTCCATCACAACTCCACGCTCCTTGTCGATCTCCTCCTCTTCTAACAACGCGTCTTGCGCCCAATCCCGCATCACTTGCAAACCATTCTGTAGCAGTTCTGGATCGTCTGAAGGGATAGGAAGTTGATAAACGGTTTCATCAAACCCGGTGTACGCATTCAAGTCGGATCCGAAACGAACACCAGCGCGTTGAAGGTAATCTACCAGCTCATTTTTTGGAAAGTTTTTTAGACCGTTAAAGTTCATGTGTTCCAGGAAATGGGCTAAGCCGAGTTGTTGCTCGGTTTCTAGAATCGAACCTACTTTGACCCCTAAATACATGGTCACTCGGTTTTCCGGTTCGGTGTTCTTACGAATGTAATATTGGAATCCATTATCCAGTGTTCCATGAATAACTTCTTGATCAAAAGGGAGTTTTGACTCCAAATTCAAGGAATCATTAAGGATGATGATTTGCGCCTCCGGCACAAGATGTGCGGGATGATAAGCCTGGGCTTGTTCGTGCGCAAACGGCAACAAAAAAGCGAGAGCTATGGGTTTTAGAAGGTTCATAATCAATAATTAAATTAAAACGTAAGGAACGATACCTATAAAGAATTTTGCGACCAATCTACGACAAAAAAATCTAGCATGAAAACAAATTCATTGACTCAAGGAATATTTGTAATTTTATTTCGTGGACTGGGATATATTAAAAAAAGACTTTAAAAGATATCTGTTGCTCGAACGAGGTTTAAGCGAAAACAGCATTGCTGCCTATTTAAACGATTTAAATAAATTGCAACAATTCGCCGAAATCAAAAAGCTGAATGCCGCTGACATCCGTACGCAAGATCTGCAAGAATTCCTGCAATGGATTAACGAATTTGCGATCTCGGCGTTTTCTCAGGCTAGACTCCTTTCGGGTATCAAGACTTTTTATACGTTTATGACTATTGAGCGGCATGTGGCCACCAGTCCCGCAGACCTATTGGAAACGCCCCGGTTGGCCCGTAAGATTCCCGCCGTGCTTGCGTATCACGAGATCGATGAATTGATCGGAGCCAATGATTTATCGACACCAGAAGGTGTTAGAAACAAAGCCATTTTAGAGGTGCTTTACGGGTGTGGCTTGCGCGTATCGGAATTGTGCTCTTTGAAGATCTCTAATTTGTTCTTGGAAGTAGAGTTTATTAAGGTGGAAGGAAAGGGCAATAAGGAACGCTTGGTCCCCATCGGTAAACAAGCCATTCATCATCTACGCATTTATCTGGATGAAATCCGAACAGCGGTCAAGATCAAACCCGGAAAAGAAGACTATGTGTTTTTAAATCGTCGTGGCAATCCACTTTCCAGAGTGATGGTATTCTTGATCATCAAAGAATTGGCGAAGCGGATCGATCTGAAAAAAGAAATTAGTCCGCATACCTTTCGGCACAGTTTCGCGTCTCATTTGGTAGAAGGAGGTGCAGATCTCCGGGCAGTGCAAGATATGTTGGGGCATGAAAGTATCACCACAACCGAAATTTATACACACATCGATCGCGAATATCTGCACAGTGTTATCAATCAGTTTCATCCCCGATCCTAACGACTCTCCATTAAATTTAATTTGCAATAAAGTTGCATTTGATTTATATTTGCCACGTGACAACATGCATTTATTTATTCAAACGGTATATTGCGCTCCTATGCTTAGGCATAATGTGTCTATCCTTAGGGTTGATTACGGTACACCGGCACACCGATGATGAGCACGATGCTTCAAGTTGTCACAGCCATGCTACTGATCAACATGAAGAGGATTGCGCGTATTGCTTTCTTTATTTTCAGCAAGGGTTAACCTGTGTTAGCGCTTTTTCCTATCCATACCAGCCGGTTGAGCTTTTACTTACAAGGACACGCGCCATCTCGCCAGTCGATCGTGCGGTCTTCCCGGCTCATGCGGCCAATAGATTACGCGGTCCCCCACTATTTTGAAACAGTTAGAGCGCTAACTCTTAGCGTTCACGTATAAGGTTCACTGTATTCATATCAAACATGTATCCATGATAAAACACCTATGGGTTATCCTGCTTTTGTCGCTGGGATTGCCCGTTCAGGGACAGGTGCGTTCTGTTCCAAATATAACCGGTGTGGTGATTGATGAAGATAGCCAGCTGCCTATCGAGGGAGCGACGGTTTATCTACCAGAATTGAAACGCCATTTTTACGCCGATCAGGAAGGCAATTTCTATTTTCCAGCGTCTTCGGGGAAAGACCTTCAGTTACAGGTCACTGCTGCCGGGTATCGAATGATCGATACGCTGCTGCGCTCGAGTGCCGATTCTGTATTCCGTATTCAAATGCGCCGACGCATTCTGGCTATACAGGAGGTGGAAGTGGGCGGTGCGTTGCACGGGCAACATACGGCAATTTCTGCTCGCCTTTCCAGGTCGGATCGTCAAGAGGTGAAAGGTAAATCTGCTGCGGAGGTGTTTGGCCGCCTAAACGGTGTATCGCTATTGAGCTCGGGATTGAGCGTCCACAAACCGGTTGTTCATGGTTTACATAGTAACCGCGTATTGATGTTGAATCAAGGGGTGCGGCACGAGGGGCAGCAATGGGGATTGGAGCATGCGCCCGAACTTGATCCTTTTGCGGCTAGTGAGTTTGAGTTGATTAAAGGTGCTCAGGCCGTCCGTTATGGGGCAGATGCATTGGGAGGCGTATTGTTTGCCCGATCGAATCCGCTTGATCCCACGCGTTTTAGTGGACAAGCGGACTTGATCGCCGAGAGTAACGGCTGGGGTGGCGTCGCCAATGTAGACCTTGTCGGTGGTGTGGAGCGGCTCGCGGGATTGGCTTGGAGACTGCAGGGTTCAGGCAGTCGTTTTGGTGACCGCCGTACAGCCTCTTATAGTCTAGGAAATACCGGCTCCGTAGAGTCCAATTTTTCTACTACTTTGCAGTATCACAAAAATCGGCAGCAATGGCAAGCCTACTATAGTCATTTCCAGACACAATCTGGTATATTTTACGGCGCACATATCGGGACAGCAGAAGATCTGATTGCTCGATTGAACCAAAATGCGCCGCTAGAAACATATGCGTTTTCGTATCGCATCGATGCCCCTAAACAGTACACGACCCACGATCTGGCGAAATTGTCGTACAAAGGTGTGTTGGGGAATGATGTGGAGATTGAAGCACAATACGCTTGGCAGCGAAATCACCGGAGGGAATATGATCGGCGCCGTAGTTTAGCGGATGATGTGCCGATGTCGGATATGATCTTGACGAGCCAGGAGATGGACTTCACATTAAAGTGGGCGAAGCAGACCGTCGGGATACAGGCGACCAATCAGGTCAATAACAATGTGTCTGGTACGGGAACTACCCCGTTTATTCCGAACTACGACCAATATGGACTAGGTGTTTTTGGTATCCATCAAATTCGTCTGGAGAAAGCGATATTAGAAGCGGGATGGCGTTACGATTTCAGGTGTTTTGATGCAGCTGGATACCGATACCGCTATCATCCGGATCAACTTCCTGAACAATTCCTGCTGGAAGATACGCGTAGTTTTCATAATGTATCCGCTTCATTAGGACTCCGGACTCTCTTGTCTACACGATGGGAATATAAGAGTCAGTTGGGGCTCGCCTGGCGCGCACCGAATGCAAATGAACTTTATAGTGACGGATTGCATCATGGTGCGGCAATCTATGAAGTGGGAAGCGCGGATCTCAAGTCTGAGCAGGCACTGAAATGGACCCATGCGATACAAAAACAAGGCGATCGCTGGCAACTGGATGCCGATGTTTACGGACAGTGGATTCAGCATTACATTTACGCCTCACCCCATCCCGATTCCGTTCGACAAACCATTCGGGGTACCTTCCCTGTATTTAGTTATCAGCAAGACCAGGCCTTATTCTACGGTATGGACCTAAGTGCTCGCTGGACGTGGTCGGAGCGCTTAGCTTATCAGTTGTCTCTAAGTGTGGTCCGTGCCCGAAACATGAGCAAGGACCAGTTTCTACCGTATATTCCAGCGGACCGTTTGCGGCAATCGGTCTATCTACGTCCATTCGGAGATGACGATGGCTATTTCAGTCTATCCTATGAATTTGTAGCTAAGCAACACCGTTACGAAGAAGGAAGTGACTTTGCTGCTCCTCCGCCAGCTTATCATCTTTTTCATGTGTATGTGACTCACCCCATGGTTTGGGGGGATCATCAGCTCCAGCTGGCATTTGGTATTGATAATGTATTCAACCGGCAATATAAGGACTATATGGATCGGTTTCGATATTACGCACATCGAGAGGGACGTAATTTCCGGCTCTCTCTTCACTTTAAATTTTAACACAAAACATGATGAAAAGTAAATTATTTATCCTTTTATTTAGCGCATCCATTTTTACATTGGCGTCTTGTACTAAGGATGATCCAGTACCTGAAATTGATCAGGAGGAAGTAAGTGGTGCCACCCTGTTTTTTACCGAGGTTGAAGCCGAGGCTCACGGTGATCATTTTCACTATCATGAAATCGAAGGGGCGGAAACCGATAGCTTGGTCTTTTCTGGGACAGACTTCTTACCAGACCCAGGAGCTCATCTTCATTTAACTGCAGGTAAATCGTATAAATTTCATCTCAAAATTCGTGACTTCAGCGGTAGGGAAAGTCAGCAGACCTTCGTCGATCGTGCCGATCAACATTTTGCCTTTCTACTTGGGGCGCCCGAGGGAAGCTTGGACGCGACATATGCGGATGAAACCAGTGCTGGAGAAAAGGTCCAGGTAGGTATTACAGGGTATTTAAATGTGCTTGAAGCCAGTGATTCTTTTGTCTTTCGCTACGTGATGCGTCACTTGAATCCCGGTGTAAAAGAATCAATAGATACGCACGAGGATATTTTTAATGCCGATTTTGCGAATTTCGGCGGTGCAAATGATCTCGATTTAAAATTCGAAATGCATTTCGTTGCCGCTGATGGAGGCCACGATCATTAAAAAAACAAATTGACTCCCTCAAAATCAATAGCTTGTCATTTTTGGCAAGCTATTGTTACGTAAAACCCATAAAAAGTGTTATTTTTGGCCTGCTGCCTGCGTAGTTCAATGGATAGAATGTCAGATTCCGGTTCTGATG
>DXCW01000118.1 GCA_019115805.1 Candidatus Sphingobacterium stercorigallinarum | reverse complement strand
TACGACACCGCTAATTTTAATCCGGCGGTTCCTCAAACTTTACGGAGTTTTCGTGAATTTTACATATCAACACCTAAAATAGGCATTAACGGAAAGAATTTGAATAATGCTAAGGTGAACGCCGACCAATTAAATACCGTTTTTTCGAAGTATTGGTCTGAAACCGATCGTTTGAGAACAACTGCTCTACAACGGAATCGTGAATATATTAAGAAGATTGAAAACGGTTCATTGAGTGAGGAGGAGGCTCTCAAACACCAGGAGGACTTTGATGAATTCATGCAAATGATCACGGCCTTCGATTTAGACTTTTTAGAGAAAAACGAATTAACGCTGTTTTCGGTCGATTTAATTGAACGGTATTTAAATCAATATAATGTATCGAGATTAAAAGAGATATTCGAGAAAATTCCGGCTCATAAAATGGATGCCCAGCAAGCGTCAAAAATAGAGGCCGATATCAATCGCTTTGAGCAACTGGCTGTTGGTGCGACGGCCCCTAATTTTTCACTTTCTGATACGGCAGGGCGGGAGGTGTCTCTGGAGTCTTTGCGCGGAAAAACAATATTACTTGATTTCTGGGCTTCTTGGTGCATTCCGTGTCGGGAAGAGAATCCCGTTTATCGCGAAGTGTATGAGAAATATAAGGACAAAGGCTTTCACATCGTAGCCGTGTCACTGAATAAGGAGCAAGAAAAAGCCAATTGGCTTCAGGCTATTCGGGATGATGAGATTAGCGAATGGACCCATTTGTCGGATTTGCAGGGTTTCAAATCTCCGATTTATACGCTGTATGAGGTGGGCGGACTGCCACAAAACTATTTAATCGATGCAAACGGCCTGATCATCGGGCACAACCTGAAAGGTGTCGAATTAGCAGACGCGCTAAAGGAAGTCTACCATTAAATGGTGGCATCACGATGCCATTGGCGTACGGCAAAGGATCCGTGTGGCTCGGGAGGGACCCCGAGTACAGTCATCGGATGCTTGAACGAATAGCTATTAAATGTAGTTGGATTTGCTTATCTTTAAGCAAGGAAAAAACGATAACCAACTGTAAATTTAGAAACGACGAAGTCATGAAGAGCATATATAAACAAGCGATAGGGCTTCTATTAGCCGTATCATTAAGTGTTTTTGTAAATGGACGTGCAAACGAAAATCCGAATCACTTTCTCCAAGGGCTTTGGTTGGCCGATTATGCGGAACTGAAATCCATCAGCTTTATGGAAGGTGGTCTGGTGCGGGTGGTTTCGAAAGGCGACCAGCAGGATGTGGCCATGCAGATTCATTACGAGTTGATTGGCGTGGATAAAGAGACGAAAACCTTCGAGGTCGCCCTTCTTCAAAAAGAGGTAGTAGCCGAGCGATACGATCAGAAATATAAACTCAACTTTACGATTCAGGATGAAAACAAATTGTTTTTGCAGACCCAAGGTTTGGATGGTATTGCGTTAAATCGAGCACCTGAATATCGCGTTTACCGGTAAGTCACTTCGATCCGTCGTTGAAAAAGATATACAAACCGTCTTTTCCCGCAACGATAATATCTTGCCGACCGGTCTGTCTCAGATCGGCAAGGCTGAAGAATATCCCAGCCCCTTTTCCTGCTCCTAGAGATCCGTAGCTGATAATCTGTTTGGAAAACGACTCGCCGTTCCACTTAAAGTAATAGAGCCCGATGGGATCTCCTGCGCCTGGATCATTCCCATTATGAGCGCGATAACGTTTCCCGGTGACCAGCTCCGCTTTACCGTCGCCATCCAGATCGACCCACTCCATCGTGTGGTATTGTGAATTGTGTTCATCGATGATGTGTTTCTGCCAGGTTCTTTTCCCATTTGCATCTAGGTGCTGACGATACCAATGCAAACCGTAATCGTGGCCCTGGCCAACGATGAGATCCTTTAAACCGTCTTCGTCGACGTCGACTACCAGAATCGGAACGCTCGCGTCGCCAAAATCAAATTCCCGGTGCATGGCCCACTTTTCGCTGCTGTTTTTAGGCGCTGCTAACCAACCATGGGACAGGATGATATCGGTCCGCTGATCGCCATTGATGTCGCCGAAGCCCAAACCGTGTCCTTGCGCGGTCGTATCTAAAGTGACCTTTTGAAATTTTCCAGTTCCTTTTCCCTGATCGTCAACCACAAGCCGGTAGTATCGCAGCGGGTGGTTGGGCGTGTTGGGAATAATTTCAACCACACCGTCGCCGTCTAGATCCCAAGAGCGTGTGGTCTCAATAGGGCCCGTATGATCGATGATGTGTTTGGTCCAATTGCCTTGACCTCCAGGATTTTCCAACCAGAATAAGCTTTCCTCAAACCATCCGCCAGTGATCACATCGATGTGGCCATCTCCATTGACATCTAAGGGGATCGTAGAGAAATCATCCCAGTATTCTCCCACGCGGTTGACCTCGTAAAGAAAGTGCCGTTGGCTAAATACAGGACCCTCGTACCAAAACGCGCCGGAGACGATGTCCGGATGTCCGTCGTTATTGACGTCCATCACGCCAGCTGATTCGTAGCTTTCGGATGAAAGCTGCATTTTGGTGAAATGCAAAGGCTTTCCTGACAAAGTCGTGTGCTGGTCTTGGGCGGGAAGGGATAAAACGAGTCCCAGACTGAATAGGAGTGTAAGAGTTAGACGCATGTAAACAAGTTAGAAATTATCTCCAGAACAACTGTCACGGGGTGTCCTGTAAACCAGTGAGATGCAGCATAGTGCGGTACGCTCCATTGGACCGAAATCTAAGGGGAAATGGAGGTCAAAAATGCGCATGCGGAGTGCGAACAAATTTTTGTACTTTTAGTGCAATTATCTATCTATCGTAACAAAGATCAGTTTATTAACCGTTCAAATTTAATATTAGCATAATATTAGAATCTTAATTTTGACCAAGTTTTATCCGTTTAGATCCAGTCATTAAATGCATTTAGACCATAAGGTATATCAGCGATTACGTGAAGGCGATATGGAAGCGTTTCGCCAGATCTTTGATGCCTTTAGCAGTCGAATTTATACGGTGGCCTTGCGGATTCTTAAAGAGGAACAAATGGCTGACGAGGTGGTACAGGACACCTTTATTAAGCTATGGCAGTCCCGAGAAGATGTCGATCCGACCAAAGATCTTTGGCCGTTTTTATTCGTGATGGCTAAACGGATTTGTTTTAACGAGCTGCGTGCACTGCGGTACGATTCCAAAGCTCAGAAGGAATTGTTACGCCGAATGAACCATCTGCAGGAGGATCACCGGATGGCGTTACGGGAAATGGAGCAGTTGTTGAAAGACTCGGTTGTCAAGTTGCCTCCCCGCCAGCAACAAGTCTGGATCATGAGCCGCGAGGAAGGCAAGTCACATCAGGAAATTGCGGAGGAATTAGGTATTTCTCCTAACACCGTGAAAAACAACATCGTGCAAACGCTCAAAACCCTAAGAGACGTTTTTCGGAAGGCCGACTATCTCTATCTCCCTCTTTTTTTCTTTTTCCTATAGTCCTTTGCCTGAGCCCATGTGTACTACTGATATACTAATGGGAAAAAAGTGCAGCGGAAACGATTTTTATACCTACAAAAACGATTTTTAAACAATCTGATCTCCGAAGAGGAATTGCAGGAGTACCTGTCATTGTTGGAGGACCATGAAGATCAGTTTGCAGAAGAGTTGCGGAACACAGAAGACCTCCATAAAAGTGAATTTGATCACGATACCGCCTTTAAGCGGCTGACAAGCACAGATCATTTCGCCAGTAAAGGGAAGCGTATCGTTCGTTATCAATGGTTGGCGGTCGCTTGTAGTTTGTTCTTGGTTTTTTCCTTCGGACTGTTTTGGTTTAACCGAGAAGAGGCGCCAAAACAAACGGCTGAAGATTTTGTCAGCTCCCCACAATCCGCTGAGCACGCAAATCAATTGTCAAGCGCCATTCAATTGGCCGATGGTACGCAGTTGGCGATTACCGATATATCGCAACAACCGACAAATTACCAAGGCGTCCGTTTATCGAGTCCTCAACAGGGGCTAATTCAAGTAGAATTACGCGAGACCCATCTTCCCATTTCTTCCGCATTTCACGAATTTAAGGCGGAAAAAGGAACCAGCTACAGTCTGTTGCTTCCCGATGGGTCAACCGTCCACCTCAACTCGGGATCGACACTGAAATTAGCCGCAGGATTCCATGTAGAGAATCGGAAATGTGTGCTTTCGGGAGAAGGCTTTTTTGAGGTGGCAAAACACGAGGATTGGCCCTTTGAGGTAGAGACGCGTGATTATACGATTGCGGTATTGGGTACGCAATTTAATGTGAAGTCTTATCCGCAGATGGACCGGTCTACCACCGCTTTATTAGAAGGCAGTGTGCAGTTGACCAGCCCGCATACCCGGCTCACCCTTGAGCCTGGGCAGCAGGTACAGGCTAGTGGGGGAGAGTCCTGGAAAAAGACAAAGGCTAATTTTAGAGAGATACTGGCGTGGCGGGATGGGTATTTTCGTTTTTCTAATGCGTCGTTACAAGATATTATGGAAGATGTGCTGACTTGGTATGCGATCGATGGGGTGGAATATGAACATCAAATCGACGAGCGCTTCACGGGATCCATTGTGCGCAGTCGCAGTTTATCAGAAGTGCTTCGCAGCATAGAAAAAATAGCAAACCTAAAATTTGAAATTAAGGAAAGGAGGATCTTTGTGAGGAAGTAACCTACAGGAAAATCCAAAGTTCGGAAGCGCTGCAACGCTCCCGAACGGATGTACGGATAAATACTAGTTAACAGTAAATTATTTAACCTATACAACTCAAATGTATTATTTTTTCATCAAAAATCCCTTGGATAGAACGGGGGTGACCAAATTTTTGTTGATTATGAAATTGGTTTCATTGATGTTGCTGGGCTTGATGTTACAGGCCAGTGCAACGGGCGTCGCACAGACGGTAAGTCTCCAGGCGAAGCAAGCATCCTTACAGGAAATTCTACAAGATATTCAGCGTCAAACCAACTACGACTTCCTGTATAGCGAAACGCAGTTGAGCCATGTCGAACCGATGGATGTATCCATGCAGGAAGCAAATCTGGACGAGGCATTGCGTAAGATACTGACGCCGCAGGGCTTGGTGTACTATTTGGAGAACAACATGGTGTTGATAAAGTCGCGTACGGAATTGCGTGATAACCCCGTGCTGATTCAACAGCTGATCCGAGGCTATGTGCGGGACGCGCAGAATAACCCCATTGTAGGGGCCTCCGTATCGTTAATCAATAGCAACCTGGCAACGGCAACAAATCAGGATGGATACTTTACCTTAGAGAATCCCACTGCACAGGGGGGATTAGTGATCAGCGCGGTGGGGTATGCTACAAAAGAGCTGGACGTGTCGGGCACCGAGGAGTTGCAAATTGTACTCGAGGAGTCCATAAGCGAATTGGAGGAGGTCGTGGTGGTGGGATATGGTGTCCAAAAGAAGGCGCACCTTACCGGGGCGGTGTCGCAGGTCAATGCGGAGGATATTGCCCTGCGACCCGATGCCAACATCGCTACCACTTTACAAGGCTTAATGCCGGGTTTAAATATTCAGATGAACGATGGCGATCCTTCGGCCACTCCCGACATCAATGTACGGGGATTTAATTCCATTAATGGAGGAAGCCCTTTGGTTTTGATCGACGGAATTGAAGGGAATATTACGCGAGTCAATCCGAATGATATTGAAAGTGTGACGGTATTGAAGGATGCCGCATCGGCATCGATTTATGGGGCTCGCGGTGCCTTTGGGGTGATCCTGATCACGACGAAAACAGGCAAAGCAGGCAGCACTTCGGTCACCTATACGAATAATTTCGGATGGACCACACCGACGGCAAGAACGGATTATATCTCCGACCCCTATGTATACGGAAAAACAGTGGACGCGGCCTTGTATGGGTACAATGGCTCGTCTTACACACGCTATAATGAGATGGATTGGGAAACCATAAAAATGGTGGCCAATGGTGAAATCGATCCGTTTCACGAATTGCAATCGGACGGGAGTTACAAGTTTTTTCACCAGTCCAATTGGTGGGATCACCTTTTTAAAAAATACCAAGCTTCCAATTTCCACAACGTATCGATCTCCGGAGGTACCGATAAAATAAAAGGATACCTGTCGGGACGGGTCTTCCAGCGAGAAAGCATCAACAACATCAACAGCGATGCGAATATGGACCGCCAGAACTTAAAGGCGAATGTGGTGTTTACACCCAATCACTGGTTAGAGATCTCCAATAATATCCAGTTTATCAACGAAGTGGATAAAGATTACGGCGGATATACCAACGGGTTCGGCGGTTTATGGAGCACGACGACTTGGTATAACTTAATGCCCTTTTATCCGATAATGGTAGATGGTGTGCCCACGGATATCGGCACGGGCACTGGAGGTCAGGGCGGAAATGCAGGTCTTCACTCTGGAAAGACCTGGCGTTTGTTTAATAACGAAGAATTTACCAATACCTTCCGGGTAGTCGCCAAACCGGTGGCCGGACTCCAAATTCATTTCGATTACAGCAATCGCATTGAGAACACGGCCCGAAGCTTTCGTTTAAACCCCTTTGAATACCTAGCGGGCAACAGACTCGATTATCAGATTGTGGGTTTGAATCGGCTCACCGAGTACCGCTGGAAAGATAAGTACCATGCCATGAACGTCTTTGGAACGTACACCAAGACAGTCGGGGATAAGCACAACTTCAAGTTGTTAGCGGGATTTAATCAAGAGCGTTTTGACCGGGACCGGGTTGCGGCAACTGGAGACGATTTGCTGATCGAGGATCTAGCGAATTTGTCTTTGGCTACGGTGATGAATAGCATGTCCGGTTCGGCAACGAATTGGGCTGTTCAAGGATATTTCGGTCGACTTAATTATGACTTCGATAACAAGTATTTGCTGGAGGTGAATGCTCGTTATGACGGTTCATCGCGATTCCCAGTGGATAGCAGATGGGGCTTGTTTCCCTCTGTATCCTTAGGTTGGCAAGTGGATCGAGAAAACTTCTGGGAGCCGATTCGACCTTATGTCTCCTCTCTTAAACTACGGGGATCTTATGGAAAGCT
Organism: Candidatus Sphingobacterium stercorigallinarum; assembly: GCA_019115805.1. Lineage (GTDB taxonomy): Bacteria > Bacteroidota > Bacteroidia > Sphingobacteriales > Sphingobacteriaceae > Sphingobacterium > Sphingobacterium stercorigallinarum. The sequence goes on along the minus strand of DXCW01000118.1, from coordinate 7,768 downwards.
TGGTAATCAAACTGTAGACGTCAACACGTTTAAGGAACTGATGGCTGTCGGTATGGGCGACTGGTTAAACGGGGGTAACCGATTGGTCTACGCGGGAATGCCGGGACCCTTGCCTAACGTGGTCACTTGGGAGACGACCAAAAGTCTTAATTTTGGTGTAGATATCGGGTTGATTAAGAACCGTCTTTACCTGAATGCAGATTGGTTCCGGAAAAATGTGGAAGGTATGTACCTTCCAGGGGAACCGCTCCCGGCTGTATTCGGGGCGAATGAACCTAGAGAGAATTATGCGGCGCTACGTAATAGCGGATTTGAATTGGGCGTAAGTTATCAAGATCAATTTGATGTAGCAGGCTCACCGCTTCGTTTCAATGTCACGGCTAACGTCACGAATTTCAAAGGAATCATTACCCGTTATAACAATCCGAACGGCCTGTTGAGTTCCTACTACGAAGGCAAGGAATTGGGTGAAATTTGGGGATATCGCGTTGCTGGACAATTCCAAACCGACGAGGAGGCATTGGCTTATCAAGAGTCCTTTGAAAATCCATCAAACAATCTATCGCAAGTGTACAACGATATCCTGAATATCATGCAAAATAGTGAATGGAATCATTTGCGTGCCGGGGACATTAAATACTTGGATTTGGACGGCGATGGCCGAATTGACAAAGGCGATAACACGTTGGACGACCACGGGGATTTACAGCGTATTGGGAATGCAATGCCTAAATTTCCGTTCGGCTTGAATTTAAACATGCGTTGGCGAGATTTCGACATGTCAATCGCTGTCGCCGGTGTAGCCAGACAGCATTGGTACCCGACAGGCGATCTCTACTGGGGGCCTTATCAACGACCTTATCTGTCGTTCATTCGGAAGGATCTTGTCGATAATGCCTGGCGGCCTGATGAAACAGGGAATACGTACCCCCAAATCTACCGAGGCTATTCTTCTTTGAATTCCGGACGTTCCTTGTATGAACTCAACGATTATTATTTGGAGAACTTGGGTTATCTGCGGGTGAAGAATCTGAGTGTAGGCTATACGCTTCCACAGCGGTGGACGGAGCGTGTAAAAGTCGACAAACTTCGGATATTTTTTAGTGGAGAAAATATATTCACCTGGAGTTTTGGGGGATTAACCAAATACCTTGACCCGGAGCAAGCTGGAGCAGCAATTAACTACTCCTCCCCGGCGTCAGCCGATGATCGCGGAGATCTTCGAGCCTACCCGATGGGGAAAACCTATTCTTTTGGTGTGATGTTGAATCTATAATCTGGGAACAAAATGAAAAAATCATCTTTACTATATTATTTCGCAGGACTGATGTCTTGTTATTTGCTCAGTGCTTGCGATAAAGACTATTTAGAGCAACCTTCCGAAGATCAGGTGGAAGCCCCGTATTTCTTCAATACGGCTAAGGATCTAGAGGTCGCGACCAACGATTTTTACAGCATGCTGGCCACGACTTCTGTCTACACCGAAGATGCGAGCTCGGACAACTTGATGCCGTTGAATCCGTCGGATCGGGTGAAGGGCAATAGAATTGTACCGGTTGCTAGTGGTAGCGGGGGCTGGTCTTGGGGGAATTTGAGAAAAATAAATTACTTCTTAGCAAACTACCATCGTGCCAATGACCAAGAAGCGAAAGATAAATACAGTGGGATTGCGCGTTTCTTTCGGGCCTATTTCTATTACGATAAAGTGAAAACCTTTGGGGATGTACCTTGGTATAGTGGCGTATTGGATGCCAAGGATCCAGAGCTGTATAAACCACGCGATTCCCGTGTCTTGGTTATGGATTCGGTGCTTGCGGATTTGGATTATGCTATTCAACATATCCCGGCCGAAAAACAGCTGAATTTAATCACTCGCTACACGGCACTGTTGTTAAAGGCAAGGGTAGCGCTTTTCGAAGGCACCTTTCGTAAATACCATCAAATTAATGATCACGAAAAGTTTCTCCAAGCCGCAGCAGACGCTGCCGGAGAATTGATGAATTCCGGAGCGTATACCCTCTATACAGAGGGCGGAGCCTCGGCGGCCTATCGCAATTTGTTTGCTCGGGATAATCAAGATCAGATCGAGACGATTCTTGCCGCAGACTATGAATTGGGATTGAAAGTGCACAGTTTGGCCTATAGCTATACCTCGCCGACCTCGGGATCTTATGGACTTACCAAAGACATGGTCAACAGTTACCTGATGAATGATGGGAGCCGATTCACCGATAAAAACAATTTTCAAACCACGGGTTTTTTCCAAGAAATGCAAAACCGTGATCCTAGATTAACGCAAACGACCGCCGGACCGGATTTTAGGGTGAATGGCGAGAGCCGAAACGAACCGGTTACACTGAACTTGACGACCACCGGTTATCGCCTGATTAAGGCATTGCCGAATCGGGCGCAGTGGGGAACTGGAGCTTCAGTTTTCGATATCGTGTTGTTTCGTTATGCCGAAGCACTGTTGATTTTTGCGGAAGCGAAAGCGGAGCTCGGAACCTTAACGCAAGCGGATTTGGATCAAACCATTAATCGCCTCCGCACGCGAGTCGGCATGCCGGATCTTGATTTGGCACAAGCCAATGCTAACCCGGACCCTTATTTGGAAGCGATGTACCGCCAGGTGCCGGCCTCAGCTAATAAAGGGGTTATCTTGGAGATACGCAGAGAGCGGCGCATTGAACTGTTTAACGAAGGGCAACGCTGGGACGATTTGATGCGTTGGAAAGAGGGGCAGAAACTGAATCAGCCTATGGTTGGTGTCTACTTCTCTGGCGCAGGGAGCCACGATTTTACGGGTGACGGACAAGCCGATGTGTTTTTACATACGGGGAATGCCTCTGGGGCTCCTTCGTCGGTGACTTCGTTGATTAATATCAATCAGCGAACCCTGCGGAATCCCACTACCGGAGAACAAAATGCTACTTCTGGAAATTTGGATCCATTTCCTCAAGACGGTGCCTTTGATGAGCGCCGGGATTACTACGCACCTCTTCCATCAGAAGATTTGATCCTCAATCCGAGTTTATTACAAAATCCGGGTTGGGATGAATAGGTTCGTGTTGATGATGCTGACTGTACTATGTGTAGTCAGGATTGCCGAGGCAGCGAGGGTGGAAAAACCATGGCCTGTGGGATACGCATTGAACGTAGCGCAGATAACAGATGAAAAGATCAGCTACATCAAAAGCCTCGGAATTTCATACATTGAGTTGGCCGGCATAGGCGCGCTGTTGGATAAGAATCTGCAATCCACTGAAGTCGTGCCGAATTGGAGCAAGCGCATGCAGGACATCGCAACGATTCTCGATCGGCATCAAGTACGGGTCTGGTCGGTACACATGCCGTTTAGTCGGCATATGGATATATCGCGTCTGGATGAACCTGGAAGACTCCGTGTTCTTGAGGCACATCAGCATGTCCTGGACGCCTTGACGCCCGTTCAACCGCGGTTTATTCTTTTTCACCCCTCGTATTACCTAGAATTGAATCAGCGAGAGGCACGTGTTGATCAATTGCTTCGTTCTGTGCGGTTTTTAAATCAAGCGGTGAAAGACCATGAATGGGAGATGGTGGTCGAGAACATGTTGGGCCCCGAGCTGACTGTGAATGAGCGGGAACGTCCCTTATTGCGGACGGTGGAAGAATGTTTGGCTATTTTTTCTCGCTTTCCCGAAGAGGTGGGGCTGGCGGTGGATATGTGTCATATCGCCGAACCGGAGCATTTGATTCGGGCCTTTGGTTCCCGCGTGAAAACGTTACATGTGTCCAACGGGAACGGACAAGCCGAACACCATTACTTGCCCTGCGATCCGCGCGGAACCAACGATTGGAATGCTATTTTCTCGGCCTTACAGGCGAGTGGCTATCGGGGTGTATTTATGCACGAATGTAAGTTTCAGGACGAGCAAGAGATTGTCGATTGTTACGACGCGTTATGGAAGAATTACCAAACTCATTTATCAATTAACGAATAACATATGAAAACGATATATAGTACGCTGTCTATATTGCTACTGTTTATATTGAGCAGTTGTCAAAAAGACGAGCAGGTATTTGAGGACCAGTTGTTAGTGGGAACCGAATTAATCGAAGCGGTCATGAGCGGGGGGCAATATCAGTTTGATGTATTGTCCAACCGCGACATGACGATAGAGACGGATGTAGATTGGATCGAGCTGGATTCTGCATTCCTCGCCAAAGGAAAGCACAAGGCGGGGTTTTCTGTCCAGAAGAATGCCGATGATGAACGGACTGGAATCATTACTATTCGCCTGAACGAAGAATTCACCAAACAGATTCTGGTTGCCCAGGAATCGGGTAAGATTCCAGTGTTTTTTGTCAGCCCTTCTGGAACGGGTGATGGCTCGTCCTGGGAAGAGGCGACGAACTTCGCCTCAGCGATGAATCAAGCGACTTCGGGAAGTGTTTTGTATTTGATGCAAGGGCGGTATACGCCCACCGCTACGATTCGAAATGGAGAGACGACCGAGTGGTCAGACAGAACCTTTGAAATCAGCAAAAACGTGGAAATTATAGGTGGATATTCAGGCGAGGGTGATCCCGATGAGCAGCCGAACATGGAGGAATATCCGACCGTTTTAGACGGGCGCTTAGCGAATGGGAAGCAGGCCTTTCATACCGTTACGATATCCGCGCCGAAGGAAGCCGATATGCGCGTGACGTTACGGAATCTACAGGTAACGGGCGGACATGCCACCGATAGGAGCACTGTCATTCGCGTCAATGGTTTAGCGTTTAGCCGAGGAGAAGGTGGGGGCATCACTATCGGAGGATCCCGCGTCTATATGGAACAGGTGGAGGTCATTGAGAATGAAGCATCATCGGCAGGTGGAACAGCCGGATTTGCGGCCGGACTTTATGCTTTTGGCGGCGCGGATATACACTTGGAAAATTGCCGCGTGAATCACAACCGAAACTTGAACAATAATGGCGGAGGCGCTTGGATACATGAATCCACCTTAACGGCTTTTGAATCTGAGTTTAATCACAATTATGCTAGAGGAACAGCAGGAGGGGTACACGGCTACCCAGACGCGAAAATTGTCCTTTACAATTCCGAAGTCAGTTACAATAGCAATACATCGTTTGGGGCTGGTTTATATATGCGTCAAGGCTCGCAGGCGATTGTCGTGAACAGCCTGTTGATCGGGAATACCAGCACCTCGCCAAATGGTGGCGGTGCGGTGATGCTGTACGCGGGAAGCCAGGCAGACATCATCAGTAGTACCATTTCGGCCAACGAGATCGCTGGTCCTGGAGGGGGTGTCTTCCGTCAATCAGGAGTCAATCCCCTAGTGGTCGTCAACTCCGTGATATCGGGGAATAAACAAGCGAGTGGGTCTACGGATGTGGACGCGCATGCGGACAACCAAAGTCACAGTCCCGATTTGAATAATTCGGCGATCGGAACGGTAATTTATGCCGAGGGCGGCGCTGCGGTGAGCGGTGTCAAGTTTAATGCGTCCACGATGCTTTCACCCGAATACTTGTTGGTTGGTGAAGAGAACCCGGCGCGCAGCTACGGATTGGATAAAGCGGGACTGGCCAGGCTCTCACAAACCTACACACCGGCGCTAGACGAACGGATAGAGCAGGATAAAAAGGGCCATGCTCGAGAGGAAAAGGTTATGGGCGCGCTGGTGGAATAAGTGCTCCCTGGATAAAGAATAAACACGAATGAACAGATAACCATGAAAAGCATGAATCTACTATATTATATTTCGCTCGCGCTACTACTGGTAGCTTGTGATAAAGAGCAGGACGGCACGCAGTTGCCTTATGATTATTCGCAGATAGAGGAACAAGACCTCGCGGAATTGTTGCAACAGACAGAATGGAAAGGACAAGAGCTGGCTGCGGGGGTGCAGTGGAAGCACGTGCAATTTCCGGATATTTTTGATTCTAGACAATATGTCAATCTCTTTGAGATCGACCTCAGTAAAGCACATGAGTTCGATATCCCTTATGTCAAGTCAGGCTTTTTAAACACCAGTGAAGCTGGCGCGCAACAGGAGGCGTTACTGGCTTGGAACGGTTCTTATTTCAATACGAGCGAAGGCGGGTCAACGGTGTTTTTTAAATCCGAAGGCACGGTGATTAACCATACGGTGAATGGGTTCAATACCTATAGGGAAAATGGTGGATTTGCCATCGACCAAGCGGGTAAACCACTGATCCTGCAGAAGCCCGCCTCGGGCTGGGAGGCCGCAACGGCGCCTACGGTGCTAGCCGGGGGACCTCTGTTGATCATGGGTGGCGAAGAGTTGGATCAGTTGGATGTGGCCTTTAATTCGAATCGGCACCCACGTACCGCTGTTGGCATTACTGCTGATGAGAAGTTAATCGTGGCGGTTGTGGATGGCCGATCGGCACAATCACAAGGATTGACCATTCCGCAGTTGTCTGCTTTGATGAAAGCTTTAGGCTGTCAGCAGGCGGTTAATCTGGACGGTGGTGGATCAAGCACGGCTTGGACGCAGCTGGAAGGGATTGTCAATTTTCCGTCGGACAACGGGAAGTTTGATCACGAAGGGGAACGTGGTGTCGCCACGGTGATCACGCTCAAATAGATCGCAGGTCTTTTCAAACCATTGGCTGTATCGTGACCGCCTTCACATGTGCCGAATGCGCTGGGAGCGAAAAAAACGATACAGCCATTTTTGTTTCCTCTGACGGGGAAATGTGATCGATAACCTGTATATTTACTGGACACTAACTAAACCTATAGAGGTCAGGTCAACTCCTGCTTTACTCAAATGTTGTGCGTATACCACGCTACCTGTCTGGCGAGAACATGGATGTTTTTCCAAAGCCCCAAAGCACTGAAATGGCACGGTGATCGCGTGCTTTGATCGATGAGAACCTACCTCTAGAGATAAACTGAAATGAATAGACGTACGTTTTTACAGGCCAGCTCTATGGTAGGGCTCGGGAGCCTGATTGAACAGCCTGCTCATGGAGCTTCACCCGTCCTGCAAACCAATGCGCTGCTGACCGCGGGAACAACCGTAGATACCGAGGTGCTCGTTGCGGGGGGAAGTCTGGGGGGCGTCGCCACCGCACTGGCATTGCTTCGTAACGGGAGAAAAGTCGTGCTTACCGAGGAGTGCGATTGGTTGGGAGGCCAAATTACTGCGCAAGGGGTGCCTCCAGATGAACACCCGTGGATCGAATCGCATGGTGCGCCGCGTTCGTATAGGCGTTACCGCGAGTTGGTTCGATCTTACTACCGTGATTTTTATCCGCTCAGTGAACACGCGCAGCATGCGGAACATTTGAATCCAGGAAACGGCAGCGTATCTAGAATCTGTCACGAGCCCAAAGTCGGTGTGGCGGTGCTCAACCAAATGTTGGCTCCCTATCAGTCTAGCGGGCAGCTCCGGGTGCTTTTGCAGTACGTGCCCGTATCCAGTAAAGTCAGTGGCAACTGGGTGCAGTCCGTACGATTTAAGCACGTCTCCAGCGGCAATGAAGTAGAGATTACAGCCGGTTATGTTATCGATGCCACCGAGTTGGGGGATTTGCTGCCGTTGACCGGAACAGAGTACGTGACCGGGATCGAGTCGAAGAACGAAACCGGTGAGTTACATGCCCCGGACCGAGCGGATGCCAAGGATGTGCAGGCGTTTACAACCTGTTTTGCACTGGACTATTCCGCTGGTGAAGATTTTGTGCAAAAGCCAGCTGATTACGCGTTTTGGTCGTCCTACGTGCCGGCCATCCAGCCGGCCTGGTCTGG
>DXCW01000117.1 GCA_019115805.1 Candidatus Sphingobacterium stercorigallinarum | reverse complement strand
TCCCGCTTCTTTGTAAAGTGTTTTCGACCAGGAGGCGTTCTTCCGGGTTGCGAATCGAATCCAGGCAAACAATCGCGAATGTTTTTCCTACGCTCATCACCAGGTTGGTGTGGAATACCGGCAGGTAAGTTTCATCGACAAGCTGATAAGCGTGAAAGACGATTGGGCGATAGCCTTGGTCGTTGCAAAAAATGCGAAGCACCTCTTCGTTAGAGCGTTCCGAAATGGAACAATACGCTAGTTTTGACTCCCGGTCTAGCACCATAGATCCGGTACTTTCTAAGAATTTCTTTTGTTCCTCAAACGCGGTATAGTCTTGTATTTTTTCAAAACGTATCCCTTTCTGGTCAAGTTGTCCTAAATAGTTTAATTGACGCTCCCGCCGTCTGTTTTCAGCAAACATCGGATAAATTATTGCACGATCTCTATGAAAGGAAATGATGTTATTGGGAAAGATGCTGTCCGGGGTGTCGAAGTCCCCTGGGTCTTGTAACACAATTACCCGTACCCCAGCGTGGGTTAAGGTCTCGACATATTGATCAAACTCCGCTAGGGCGAGTTCGCTTAAACGACTTGTTCTTACTTCTTCAGCTTGAAAGAAGTTGTTTACCGCAGTTTCTTCGTTTCGGCGAAATGCAGCCGGACGAATCATTAAGACCGTGTGCGTAGTTTGCATATCATTTTCGAATTAGTGGAAGAGTTGAACAGCGCAACAGTCCTTCTTGTTTGCCAATTTCGTGATACGGTATTTCCTCGACGGTGATGCCTCGGTCGGTGAGCCATTCGTTCAACCGAGTGAATCGTTGCTCACTGACCACAATCTGAGGACTAATCGAGAACACATTGGAATACATTTGATACATTCCCTCGGCATCGATCTCAAATAAATTGGATTTCCCGAAAAGCTGTTGAATGAATTGATAGTCTTTTGGATTTCTAAACCCACCAGGATAGACGATAGCTTGCTTTGACCCAACGGGTTGAAAACAGCAGTCTAGGTGCAGCGCGTTTGCGCGAGGATCGGTATTCGATTTAATGAGATCAAACGCTCGGACCTCTCTGTAAGGGAATTGTTCCTGGATAAATCGGACCCCTTCCATATTGGTACGGGCCGTTTGTATGTCCCGATAATCACTATTTAAGTAGGTGCCGATAAAAATGTATTCCTTCCAAAGAATCACGTCCCCCCCTTCGATATGCGCCTCTGGGGGAGGAACTTTAAAATTCGAGGGGTTGATCTGCTGAATGATGTGCTGAATGGCCTGCCACTCGCGTGCTCGATCGGGGAGTATGTTGGATTTGATAAAGCAATTATCGATAACAAATCCGATATCTCTGGTGAAGATTTGGTTTAAGCCATCAATGACCTCCGGACGGTACACCTGAACGCCATAGCGTTCTAATACTTCGTGAAAACAATCCAGCTCAGCGCGCATATCTTTCTCTTTTGGGTAAGTCCCGGCAAGAATATGCTCCAAGGATTTGGGGTCGTAGGCCTCTTGCGGTAGGGGAGTAGGCCCATTGTTCTTCGCGGTGCCCAGTATGACTGCAGACAGCGGGCTGGTTTCACTTTGGACATTTAATTTTAACATAGTAACCCATTTGGATGCTAGACTAAAATAATAAGATTCTGTCAGTAATTCGGTCTCCTTGGGCGGTATTGTAAAAAAGTGATTATTACTGATAATCAGGTTGTAAGGAGGAATCAAAAGGCCGATCGTAATAAGAGGTTGGAAAAGGATCTGTTGTTTTTTTGAAAGATTCGTAACGGCTTTGCACAGCCGTCTGTGATGCAGGAATTGCTGCCCGGTTTTATAGAATTCATGAAACTTCTCACTAAAGGATGTATAATTGATAACCTTGGACAGAAATTGGAGGGAATGTGGGAAAAATTTACGCAAACGTTTGTCAAAATAATAAAAGTATTGAGCGTCAGGGAGGGTTCAATATTCAGGCTAAAAAGCGTATCTTTGCACAACGAAATTTTACTGTTATCCCAGGCGCATAACAGCTTGTTAACTAGTTCCAGTAGCTATAAAATTGATACGTGTAATGAGTCAAATATTTTATCAAGAAAAATTTGAAGACCGTCATAACGGTCCCGGTACTGCCCAAGTAGAAGAGATGTTGGATGCATTAGGTGTAGGTTCTCTCGAGGAATTGATTGAACAGACTGTCCCAGCTCAAATCCGCAAACCAAACGGATTGAATCTTCCTCCTGCACTTAGTGAGGTTGCCTATTTGGAAAAGGCCGCACAAATTGCAGAACAGAATAAGGTGTTTAAATCGTATATCGGACAAGGCTACTACGATGTGGTTCTTCCCGGGGTGATTCAACGTAATGTGTTTGAGAATCCCGGATGGTATACGCAGTATACGCCCTATCAAGCCGAAATTGCACAGGGCCGCTTGCAGGCTTTGTTAAATTTCCAGACTGTTGTTTCGGATCTAACCGGATTGGAAATTGCGAACGCCTCGTTGTTGGACGAAGCTACGGCGGCAGCCGAGGGGATGTTTATGCTGTACAGCACCCGTAAAAACAAGGCCGCTAATGTGTTTTTGGTCAGTCCGAATATTTTCCCACAAACATTGGCCGTTTTACAGACTCGCGCAGTGCCGTTCGGTGTAGAAGTTCGTGTGATCGAACCTACTGTTGAAGCATTAACGGATGAGGTCTTTGCCATTTTTATGCAATACCCTGCAGCGGATGGGACGCTACATGATTACAAAGAGCTCACAGCCTATGCTCATGACAAACAAATCACCGTCTGTGTAGCTGCCGATCTGATGTCCTTAGCATTATTGACGCCTCCGGGCGAATGGGGAGCAGATGTCGTGGTTGGAAACTCACAGCGTTTCGGTGTACCGATGGGCTTTGGTGGACCACACGCTGCATTTTTTGCGACAAGAGACCAATACAAGCGGAATATTCCAGGGCGGATCATTGGGGTTACTTCGGATGCTAACGGTGAATACGCCTTGCGTATGGCACTACAGACCAGAGAGCAGCATATCCGTCGCGATAAAGCCTCTTCGAACATTTGTACCGCACAAGCCTTGTTAGCGATTATGGCTTCCTTTTATGCCGTCTATCACGGACCTCAAGGTGTAAAAAAGATTGCACAACGCATTAATGATTTGACTAAACTGGCGGATCGGTGTCTACAATCGTTGGGTTATAAGCAGGTAAACACTCATTATTTCGATACACTACGGTTTGCTGTTGGGGAGCAGGTCGGCGCGATAAAAGCCGAGGCGCTTAACCAAGAAATGAATTTCTTCTACGACGGTAATGAGATCGGAATTTCTATTGATGAAACAACCAAGTACGATGATATCAAACACATCGTTAAAGTCTTTGCGAAAGTTGCAGGAAAAACGTTAAATGATGTTGATTTTGACGGGATACTGTCTGATCTAGGCAACTCGATTCCAGAGGAACTCGAGCGTACTTCAGATTATTTGACTCACGAGATTTTCAACAGCTATCACTCCGAAAGTGAAATGTTGCGTTACATCAAATCACTGGAATCTAAAGACCTCTCATTGTGTCACTCGATGATCCCTCTAGGGTCGTGTACGATGAAGTTGAATGCGACTAGCGAAATGGTCCCGGTCACTTGGGCACGCTTCGGCGGATTACACCCCTTCGCGCCAGCGGATCAGACTTCAGGCTATATGCAGTTGATTAACGAATTGAATGACTGGTTATGTGAGATTACCGGTTTTTCAAAAATGTCCTTTCAGCCAAATTCTGGAGCGCAAGGTGAATATGCTGGACTGATGGTCATTCGTGCATACCATCATAGTCGTGGTGATCAACACCGCGATGTGTGTTTGATTCCAGCTTCGGCTCACGGGACTAACCCAGCCTCTGCATCCATGGCGGGCTTGAAAGTCGTGGTGGTCAAATGCGACGAACGAGGAAACATTGACGTGGAAGATCTTCGTGCGAAAGCAACAGAGCACGCGGAACATCTGAACTCGTTAATGGTTACTTATCCGTCCACACATGGCGTGTTTGAACAACCCATTATCGAGATTTGCGACATCGTCCACCAGCACGGCGGTCAAGTATATATGGATGGCGCAAACATGAACGCGCAAGTCGGTTTGACTAGTCCAGGACATATTGGTGCGGATGTCTGTCACTTGAATCT
>DXCW01000116.1 GCA_019115805.1 Candidatus Sphingobacterium stercorigallinarum | reverse complement strand
CCACCTCTTCCCATTCCGAACAGAGTAGTTAAGCCCGCCAGAGCCGATGGTATTGCCGTAACAGGTGGGAGAGTAGGTCGGTGCCTAATTTTATACAAGGCCCGCTGTCGTTAAGACGGTGGGCCTTTTTTTTGTGTTTAGACCACAGTTTGTGCGACCGTTGTCTCTAGTTATACGCTTCACCTAGAGCTCCCATAATTTGAGACTGGGGTGTCACAAATCTTCGGTGTCTCCACCGGAAGTTAACTTGAAAACAGGTGTAAAATGTGGTGTGGAAGTAGAAGGGCGAAGACCAATCGGTTAGAAGGTGGAAGACTTCCTTGATATAACGGGTGGGATGTGAGTGGATCGGGTTTTCGATATATTGATTCGGATTGGGTGTAGATATTGTCTCAATAATTTGACAGAAAAGCAATCGGTTGTGTAAATTAAACAAACGATTGCGTTTCTTATTCCCTTTTGTTTTTTACAAAATGGTGTTATACTTGTACTAGAGCTTGATTATCAGGCGAGTTAACCAAATTAACCCCCTTGTTAATTTGGGTAAACCGTAATCGACTGTTTAGTTTGTTTTAAAATAGGTGAATTGTAGGGGGACATGTTCCCCCTTATTGTGTAAATTGAATTGATTTTATAAAAATACTATGAATAATTCCCGCAGAGATTTTTTAAAAAAGGCGTCATTATTGTCGAGCGTGGCTATCACGTTGCCGTCTTTACAAAATGATGTGTTTGCAGCCAAGCGTTTCAATATGTCCGGTTATGCAGCACCTAAGATTGATAAGGTCAAAGTAGCTGTTATAGGATTAGGTATGAGAGGGCCAGGTGCCGTTGATCGTATTTCTTATATAGAGGGTGCTGAGATTGTCGCGTTATGCGATCGGCATGCCGATCGGGTTGCTAAGGCGCAGACGATTTTAACGAAAAAGGGGCTAAACGAAGCGAAATCATATTCCGGTGAGGATGGATGGAAATCCATGCTTAAGAACGAAGAGTTAGATTTAGTTTACATTTGTACGCCATGGGAGTATCACGCGCCTATGGCGATAGAAGCGATGCGCTCTGGTGCGCATGCTGCTACTGAAGTTCCCATTGGCCTTACGGTTTCGGAAATCTGGGAGGTTGTGAAAACCTCTGAAGAAACGAAGAAACATTGTATGATGTTAGAGAATTGCTGTTACGACTTCTTTGAGATGCTAACATTGAATATGACACGTCAAGGGTTATTCGGAGAGTTGGTTCACGCAGAGGGTGCTTATATCCACGATTTGTTGAGCCTGAACTTCAACAAAAACGGATATGACAATATGTGGAGACTGCGCGAGAATATGCGTTTGAACGGTAACTTGTACCCTACCCATGGAATCGGACCCGTCGCCCAGTGTTTAAATATCAATTACGGTGATAAGTTGAATCACCTAGTGGCGATGCAATCGGCGGACTTTATGATGGGAGACAAGGCTCGCGAATTGGCTGCCGAAGATAGTTTTTACAACGAATTCGTAGGTAAAAACTTCCGTGGGAACATGGACGTGACCTTAATAAAAACGGAGAAAGGGAAGACCATCATGTTGCAACACGACGTGACTTCTCCAAGACCGTATTCTAGATTACATTTATTGAGCGGAACGAAAGGATTTGCTCAGAAATATCCGCAAGAAGGTATCGCTTTTGGACACAGCTTTGTGAAAAAAGAGGAACTTGATGACCTCTACAAGAAATATACGCCCGAACTTGTTCAATTTATAGGAGAACAGGCTAAAGAGGTAGGAGGTCACGGTGGTATGGACTTTATGATGGACTGGCGTTTGATAGACTGTCTACGTAACGGACTTCCTTTGGACCAATCGGTGTATGATGGTGCTGCGTGGAGCGCGGTTACACCATTGAGTATCGATTCAGTAGCTAAAAATAGTCGTACAGTCGATTTTCCTGATTTTACCAGAGGCAATTGGAAAACAAATACACCACACGACATGTCGTTAAACGGCGGTGGAAATACCGGGATTCGTGCTAAGGTGGAAGATAAAAACATACAACTTGATGTTTAACATTTAGTTTAAATACTGATATTAAAAAGGGAGGCAATTTTGTCTCCTTTTTTTGTTGCTTAGAAAGGTCTCTTCGTGCATTTTATTTCTTCGATCACGATTGATTTTTTTAACTTAGAACAAACTGAAAACTATGCGCTTACTTCTTTATGCCTCCATTGCAGTATCATTCACCTCTTGTGGTACTTCGAATTCTACAGATAAACAGAATTCGGCTATTGCGAATGATTCTGTGGCTGTGTGTCATATGTCATCTAATATTCCATCGAGATTCACTGCAGTGAGTAGGGAAGTTAAGAAACTGGGAAATGGGGTAGATGAAGGCGATATGATCCTGATAGAGGGCGGAGTCTTCAAAATGGGTACAACTAATTTTCCAGATGCTCAACCGGTCCACGAAGTGGAAGTTCGTTCGTTTTATATGGATGTACATGAGGTAACGAATGCGCAGTTTGAGAAGTTTGTCAAGGCTACCGGATATGTAACGGTAGCGGAGCGTCCACTGGATCCAAAAGAATTTCCTGGAGTAGATCCTTCGTTACTTGTTCCGGGATCGGCTGTTTTTACATCGCCTGAAGGTGTGCAAGGCTTGCAGGATCATTTGCAGTGGTGGGAATATGTCCCAGACGCAAACTGGAGGCATCCAGAAGGGCCGGGAAGTTCCCTTGTTGGTAGAGAGAATCATCCCGTAACACAGGTTGCTTATGAAGATGCTATTGCCTACGCTGAGTGGGCAGGGAAGAGATTGCCGACTGAGGCGGAGTGGGAGTATGCGGCGAAAGCTGGCAAACATCAAAACGAGACCTATTACTGGGGAGATGAAAAATTAGAGGAAGGTAAGTGGCTTGCAAACATTTATCAAGGCGAATTCCCTTCCAGAAATACGAAGGAAGACGGGTTTGATGGGACTGCACCAGTTAAATCTTTTCCTGCAAATGCATTCGGCCTTTACGATATGGAAGGAAATGTGTGGGAATGGTGTTTGGATTACTATCGACCTGATTATTACGAAAGCAGTCCGAAAAGTAACCCCATAGGTCCGTCATCATCTTATGACCCACAAGAGCCTGGGGCGGAAAAACGCGTTCAGCGAGGCGGGTCCTTTTTGTGTAATGACGCCTATTGCGAGCGTTATAAAGCTGGAGCCCGAGGGAAAGGTGAAGTGAATTCTCCAACCAATAACGTGGGATTTCGTTGCGTAAAGGATGTGCGGTAAATGTCTATAATAAAAAAGGCGGACAAATCGTCCGCCTTTTTTATTATAGCGATCACTGTTTATTGTGCGTTAAGAAACATCGATTTCTTTTTATATAGTTCGCGGAAATGTGGATCATCGAGATCTTTAATAAAGCGAATCGCTTCTCCCGTAGATTTCATTTCGGGACCTAATTGTTTGTCGACCTCAGGGAACTTAGAGAAAGAGAATACAGGTTCTTTGATAGCGTATCCTTTCAACTTCCTTTCGATGTTGAAGTCTTTCAATCTTTTAACGCCTAACATGACTTTTGCTGCAATATTAACATATGGCACGTCATAGGCTTTAGCAATAAATGGAACGGTACGAGAAGCACGTGGATTAGCTTCAATCACGTATACATCCTCGTCTTTTATTGCAAACTGTATGTTTAATAAACCGCGGACGTTCAGTGCTTTCGCTAATTTAATAGTGTATTCTTCCATTTTTTTTAGGACATTCTCCGACAGACTGAATGGAGGAAGAACGGCCGAGGAGTCTCCCGAGTGAATACCCGCGGGCTCAATATGTTCCATTAAACCGATAATATGTACATCTTCACCATCGCTAATAGAGTCTGACTCCGATTCTTCCGCACGATCTAGAAAATGATCTATCAGAATTTGATTTCCAGGAAGATTTTTAAGTAGGGTGACGACAGCTTTTTCAAGATCCTCGTCATTGATGACTATACTCATTCCTTGCCCCCCTAATACGTATGAAGGGCGTACGAGTACTGGATACCCTACTTCATTGGCTACTTTTAAGGCTTCTTCAGCGGAGGTAGCTACACCATATTTTGGGTATGGAATGTCTAGTTCTTTTAACAAGTCAGAGAAACTCCCTCTATCTTCCGCGAGATCCATGTCTTTGAAAGATGTACCAATGATTTTGATACCAAATTCTTCTAATTTTTTAGCCATTTTCAATGCGGTCTGGCCACCCAATTGTACGATAACTCCTTCAGGTTTCTCCAATTCGATTATCTCTCTTACATGTTCCCAGAAAACAGGCTCAAAATAAAGCTTGTCCGCCATGTTAAAGTCGGTTGAAACCGTTTCGGGGTTACAGTTGATCATGATGGCTTCGTATCCCGATTCCTTTGCGGCTAATAAACCGTGTACACAGGAATAATCGAACTCGATCCCTTGTCCGATTCGATTAGGACCCGATCCTAATACGATAACTTTCTTCCTATCCGAAGCTACCGATTCGTTTTCTTCTTCGAAAGTCGAGTAATAATAAGGCGTATGTGCGGGGAATTCGGCAGCACAGGTGTCTACCATTTTGTAAACGCGACGAATGCCTAACGCTTTCCTTCTTTCGTAGACTTCGTCTTCTGTAGTGTTGCCCAATAACCAAGCAATTTGTACATCTGAATACCCTTTTTGTTTCAACGTCATAAAGAAATCACGTGGGATATTGTTCAGCTGATAGCGGCGTAATTCATCCTCGAGTTGGACCAATTCTTGGATTTGTACCAAAAACCATTTATCTATATTCGTCGCTTTCCGTACAGACTCCAATGGTACACCAAGCTCAAACGCATCTTTAATATGGAACAAGCGGTCGGCACTTGGGTGCTCTAAGCTATACATGATTTCTTCCAAATTTCTGGATTGTTTTCCATCTGCTCCTAGTCCAGCCCGTCCCGTTTCGAGAGATTGAGCCGCTTTTTGCAATGCTTCAATGAAGGTACGGCCAATAGACATCACTTCCCCAACAGCCTTCATCTGTAATCCAAGCTCGGTATTTGCACCTTTAAATTTATCAAAATTAAAACGTGGAACTTTGACAATGACGTAATCCAACGTGGGTTCAAAATAGGCTGAGGTCGTTTGGGTGATTTGGTTCTGAAGTTCATCCAAGTTGTATCCAATAGCTAGTTTAGCTGCAATTTTAGCGATTGGATAGCCGGTTGCTTTTGAAGCAAGAGCTGATGAACGAGAAACCCTTGGGTTAATTTCGATTGCGATGATATCTTCATTTTCAGGATTAACTGAAAATTGCACGTTACAACCTCCTGCAAATGTACCGATGGAACGCATCATCTTAATGGCTTGGTTGCGCATTTCTTGATAACACTTATCCGAAATCGTCATGCCTGGAGCAACCGTTATAGAATCCCCTGTATGGACACCCATTGGGTCAAAGTTTTCTATTGTACATATGATGATAACATTATCATTTGTATCACGAAGTAATTCCAGCTCGAACTCTTTCCATCCCAATACCGCTTGTTCCACAAGTACTTCGTGAGTTGGGGAAGCGTGTAATCCTCGGTTAAGGGCGGCATCGAAATCTTCTTTCTTATGAACGAAACCACCGCCGGTTCCTGCTAAAGTGTATGAAGGACGAATAACGAGTGGAAAACCAATTTGTTGTGCGGCTTCTTTCCCTTCTAGAAACGAGTTCGCAATCTTAGATCTTGCCACCCCAATCCCGATGTCCACCATCAGTTGCCGAAATTCTTCTCTGTTTTCGGTTTTTTCAATAGCAGCTACATCCACTCCGATAACTTGGACGTCGTATTTTTCCCAAATCCCGCGGTTATCGGCCTCGATACATAGGTTTAGTGCGGTTTGACCACCCATGGTCGGCAAGACCGCGTCGATTTGACGTTCCTGTAGAATCTGTTCTATACTCTCGCAGGTTAACGGGAGTAAATAGACATGGTCTGCAACAACATTATCTGTCATAATGGTTGCCGGGTTCGAATTGATAATGGAAACCGAGATTCCCTCTTCCTTTAAGGAGAGAGCAGCTTGAGATCCTGAATAATCAAATTCGCAGGCCTGACCAATAACAATAGGTCCAGAACCGATGATTAATACCGAATTAATGGAGGTGTTTCTAGGCATTATTTTTTATTTCAAGTGTTAACAACAAAATCGTTCGTGACTTCGCAGACTGGGATTGCCTTAATAAGGGGAGTAGTGATTCCGACTGCTTTGTCGGAGTGCAAAGTTACGTTTTATTTTATATAAATAATGAATTAATTGTGTGAAAAAAATAAAATCATGTTTCCCAGAGCACATTGCCCCGTGTCATCTGCTCTAAGCTTCATCCGTGTGAACTAGACATCTAATATATCACGACTTCGTCAGTGAGAATATGGCCCTCAGTAGGGTTACTTGCTTTTATTTGTATGTATCGTGCCATCACTGGTTTATCGAGCTTGATTTCAAATTTTTTGAATTTTAATCGGCCTTCACGTGGACTAATTTGATTTTTGAGATGGCCAAGCTCCCGATAGGTTTTTCCGTTGTCAGAGACCAGTACCTTAAAATCTGCCGGGAAATATATACCGGGAACGGGTGCCTGGAGAAAATTCATAGCCACTGATGAGATCTCCTCTCGTCGTTCGAAGTCGATCTTGATATCCAAATCCTCGGTAAATCCCTGCCACTCCGCGTCGTTATAATTCAGTCCACCTTTTTTTCCATTTGTAAGTGTCGTTTGCCCTTGGGCAGGAAAGGCATCCCAGAGATTCGTATAACTCACTTCTTTTCCGATGGCCTTGTGGATATCGACATCTAGTGTCTCGACGTCACTCACTCGAGCAGAATCGATAAAGCTTGCGGCTTTTACAGTAGTAGATTTAGAGAATTCGATCGGCAAGTTGTAGAGTGTGGAGCGAGGCTCCGGATCGGTGCCGTCCACGGTATATCGAATCTGAGGATCAAATTGTTCAGACGTCAGCGTTACGACATTTTTCATTTGTACGGAATCAAATTCAGCATGGCCCAACACTTGAAATGACGGCCGATGGTAGTTGATCTCTAGTTTCTGAAGCACCCTGTATTGTTGTTGTAACCTAGCCATAAAATCTTCCCATGAGCGGCTATTTGAATCGGTCCAAACCAGTTCTGAAAAAGCAAGAGCACGTGGGAAAACCAGGTATTCCACCTGGCGATCATCCGTGGCGTAGGTAGTCGGTAAACTGGCTTGTGCGCCAAGAATGTGTTGCCTTTTTTCTTCCGCTAAGTCAGACGGTATCAGGTCGTAATGATAAACCTTTTCCATGGGAATATATCCACTGGTTGCCTCGGGCTCATACCTCGGATCGGACTGATATTTGTCAAAACTAAGATGATTTACTGCGGCAACAATGACGTTGCGATCGTGATTCACGGTTTCTAATGTGACGGCACTTCCATTTCCGTTCATAACAATAGCGTCCTGGATCACGGGGGCGCCGGCGCCGGCATCTCGACCGATGAGCTTTTTATTTTTTGATTTTAGGTATTCCGCTAATTTTTGAACGAATTGTAGCTGTAAATCGGCTTCATTTTCTAGACTGTCTTGATCGATCCGTGCTTGGCATTTCGGACAATTTTCCAAGTGTAACTGCTTCGCATTTTTACCGCCTATATGGATGTAGGACGACGGAAAAATAGCGATTACTTCATTCAACACATTCTTTATAAATTGGAATGATTTTTCATTTCCTAAACAGAGAGTATGCTCAGTGTAGGGAATGCCAGTGCATGATAACTCCGGAAAAACAGCTAAAACCTCGTCCGATTCATTCGGCACCGTAATTCCTGGGACGACAGTGATGCCCCTTTTTGCTGCGTAGTCGACGACGGCTTTGATCTCCTCTTGTGTATAATAACCACCGTTCGCATTCGGCGTCCCTTCACGAATGTATCGGCTGCCGTATTTTTGCCAATCTTTCCAGTTCGAGTGAGTGCGCCATGCAGCTTTTTCGGTTAATTCTGGATATTGATTGATCTGCATACGCCATCCGCCGGCCCCAGTTAGTTGCCAATTAAAGTAATTGAATTTATAGACGGCCAGTACATCGATGTACTTTTTAATGAACCCAACCGGCATAAAATGTGTCGACACATCCAAATGCATTCCACGATATTCAAATTGAGGTTTATCCTCTATTCTCAGATAAGGAAGTTTTTCGTCCTCACTCATCAAGACAATTTGCATTAAACTAAATACCCCAGGAATCATAGCTTTTGCGGAGTGTGCTTTTAGTGTAATTCCATTATGATCGATTTCCAAGAGATATCCCGTGGGATCGATTTGGTCATAATCTTCCGCTTTCAGTAGCCGAATACCCTGTTGGTTTCTTCTTGTTTTTTTTATCTGTTCTTGATCGCTTAGGTTGAGGTTGGGAATCTTCTCTATCAATTCTACAAGAGGGGTAAACTCTTCAAGAAAATAGAGTGTTTGAGGATCCGTCATCGAAAGTTCACCGTGATTGATCTGCATTTTGCTCGGGCGTGGTATGAGAGCAACGTCTGGCGCTTGGCTGAACAAGGAGAGCGGAAGCAAGGCAAAATAGAATAACAGACGGAGAATTCGGGGGATCATAACAGAAAGTTAGATTGTTTAAACAAATATCTTAAAATATCGACTAGATAACAATAGTTCTGGGTACAATGTTTTTGTGAGATTTACTTAACAAACCTTCCCATTTAATATATTAAATATGTTTAACTTTGTAGCATGATTGAACTACCCGTTATTCCAGCAAACCAAATGCAGCGTAAACCGGACTGGTTACGGGTCAAGCTGCCAGTTGGGAAAGAATATCGCCATGTGCGCAACTTGGTGGATGAGCACAGGCTTCATACCATTTGTGAAAGTGGCAATTGTCCAAATATGGGGGAATGTTGGGGGGCCGGTACCGCCACATTTATGATCCTAGGGAATATCTGTACACGCTCGTGTTCTTTCTGCGCGGTTGCGACAGGTAGACCTCTAGCGGTGGATTTAGATGAGCCGAATCGTGTCGCGAATTCCGTTAAATTAATGGAAGTTAAGCATTGTGTGATCACCTCAGTGGATCGGGATGATTTGAAAGACGGAGGCTCAACAATTTGGGCGGAGACGATAATGGCCATCAGGCGGGAGAGTCCTCAGACGACTTTAGAAACGCTGATTCCGGATTTCAAGGGGCAGTGGGATAATTTGGAGAGAGTGTTGGCAGTACGTCCAGAAGTGGTGTCTCATAACATCGAAACGGTTCGTAGATTGACCAGAGAAGTGCGGATACAAGCTAAATATGATCGGTCTTTAGAGTGTCTGCGTCGAATTTCTGAAGCAGGTGTTCGCACGAAATCAGGAATAATGTTGGGATTTGGGGAAACTGAAGACGATGTTGTAGAAACCATGCAGGATTTATACGACGTTGGCGTTCATATTTTGACTATTGGACAGTATCTTCAACCTACAAAAGCGCATCATCCGGTGGTCGATTGGGTTACTCCGGCACAATTTGAGAAATACAAGGAAATTGGTTTAGCAATGGGATTCAAGTATGTGGAATCTGGACCACTGGTCAGATCCTCTTACCACGCTGAGAAACACCTTTTCGATATGCAGTAAAAAAAAATCCTTAGATTTAATCTAGGGATTTTTTTTTGCCTAGATGCCAATACAACACGTCTGGTTATGTTTTGGAAAAAGACTTTCATTCCGTTGCTTTTTTTCGTCATTGCTGCACTGGTATTAATTAGTGCACTATATGTCGGTGTTTTGTTGTACTGGAACGTCAATACCCCTGAATGGTTGCAATGGTTATTTCCTTACGTCGTCGTCTTAGTGATGCTGACTATTTTAGGGAAACGCGGGTTCGGAGATTCGCTGGCCGAACGTCGTATCTGGCGTTCTCGCACTAGGAACAGCCTATTTTGGGGCGTACTTCCAATCATTATCACCGTGCTTTTTGTGCCGTGTGCGAAAAGTTTACGTTACAGCTTTGGCCAAGTGTTATCTATTACTTCCTTAAATGATTTGGCTCCATATCAAGAATCCGTATTTATTGAAGTATCGGATTGGCATGCCGATCGAATGCGAGTCATTCCTATACATACTTACGATAAATTGCCGTTTTGGTTCGGTAACCGCCGGATCGAGCTTACTAGTTTGTTTATCGTTCCGGTGTTTTCGGATATCCAGGCCGCCTATAAAACACAGGCAAGAGCATGGCTAGCATTCAGCTACACGGACCGTATCTCCTTTGAGGAACTTGAGAATGGAGGGGATAGAGATTTTTATAGAAGCTCGACTACTCATTTTAAGCGTTTAAATATCAATGATTTTCGGTATTTGGAAGCATTTCCTCGTGGTAAACATTATGACCTGTTCAAAAAGATGGCGCAAGTTCACCATTTTTACAATAGTGATTTCAGCGGGGTCTATCAAGGCCAAGAGGTTGATCGAGATGTCTTATCGGCTTATTACGCGAAGTATGCACTTTTTTTTGGTCTATTGATAGGTCTTCCGCTTATCCTTATACTGTCCCTTATGTTGTATTGGCTTGGTCAATCTCGCAATCATTGACCCCTCTTTTTAGGGGCGGATATAAACCGTTTCGCCTGCGATCACCGTGCGGATCGTCCTAATGTCACGCAATCTATCGGCTGGTGCGGACATGATATCTTCTTCCAAAATAACAAAATCAGCGTCCTTTCCTTTCTCAATACTTCCTCGCTTGTTTTCTTGAAAACAGGAGAAGGCTGCCCATATTGTCATTCCTTTTAAGGCCTCTTCTCTGCTAATTGCGTTCTCGAATTGAAACCCTTCGGAAGGGTATCCGTTTTCGTCAACCCGGGCCACTGCCGCGTGAAAACCGTATAAGGGATTGTAATGTTCGACCGGGAAATCACTACCAAGTGCGAGTAGACCATACGCATTTAAAAGCTGTTTATATGCGTACGCCGTTTTTAAACGAGTCGTCCCCAGTCGATCCGCCGCCCAGCCCATATCGGAAGTGGCATGGGTGGGCTGTACAGATGGAATAATGTGGAACTTAGAAAATTTGTGAAAGTCTGATGAATCGATAATTTGGGCGTGCTCAATGCGCCATCGGCGATCTACAGGATTCTTTAAATGTTTTCCATAGCTATCTAGGATGACGCGGTTGGCTGAATCCCCAATCGCATGTGTATTTACTTGAAAGTTGCTGTTGGCTAGGCGACGGATAACGTCATCAAGTTCCTCTGGGCTCTGCAAGAGAAAGCCATTGGTTGGTGCATCGTGATATTGGTGTAGCAAACACGCTCCTCGAGATCCTAACGCACCGTCAGCCATTAATTTGAATGATCGAACCGTGAATCGGTCGGATTCATACGTGCCGGAGCGAAGGTATTGCCGGATTGAGGCCGGGTCAGCAGCTACCATAGCATAGTCTCGAATGACCAACGAGTCTTCATTGTAGAAAATCTTTAGGGCATCAATTTGATCGGTCGTTAGACCGGCATCTACAATACTCGTGAGCCCGACGGCCAGCAGCGAATCTTGCGCTCGTTGTAGCGTTTTTAGTAAGACATTACTCTCCGCCTTCGGGATGTAGCTTTGAACGATCCCCATAGCATTGTCGATTAGTATGCCATCGGGCTCTCCTGCTTCGTCGGCAGAAATAAGACCGCCTTCTACAAAATAGGCACTATCTAACTGCGCTCGTTTTAAGGCTGCTGAATTCACCAGTGCAGCATGGTAATCCACTCGGCTTAAATATATAGGGATATCGGGAAAATACTTATCTAAAGAGTCTTTTGTGGGGAATTCTTTTTCCGGCCACAGGTTCTGATCCCAACCGCTACCTTTTATCCATTGTTTTTCAGGATTTTCCCTCTGATATACTTTTAAGCGTTCTATTATCTCCTCAAACGATGATGATCCTACTAAATTGACCTCGTCCATCGCCTCAGCTAACATGAAGAAATGCGCGTGGGCATCGTAGAATCCCGGGTAGACAAATTTTCCTGCAGCATCGATTTTTTCGACCGCATCGTATCGATTTAGCAAGTCTTGAGAATTGCCGATCTCGACGATCATACCGTTGTTTACAGCAAATGCTTCAGCGGTAGAAAATGATGAATCCACGGTATATACTTTCCCGTTATAAACAATCAAATCCACCTGTTTATTCGTCGTACAACTGATTGTTAGCAACAGGTATATTAGAAAAAGCAGATTTGTGTTTTTTTTCATTTTCGGTTTATTGGGTCAAGCAAACAAATGTACTAAGAAAAATATAATTATACTGAAGCGCTTGCCGATAGATCTCTATTTAGGTTACAAAAAGAAGAGGCTTCTTTACGTATAAAAAAGCCTCTTCGATATTCAAAAATCAAAATACAATGATCTGCAGTTAGCAGTACTCATCAAACGCAGCGACTAGATTGTCTGCGATCATTTGAGCAGGCCTTCCTTCGATCATATGTCTTTCTATCATATGTACCAATTTGCCATCTTTAAAAAGGGCCATTGCGGGAGACGAAGGGGGATAAGGCAACATATATTCCCGAGCTTTATCCACAGCGTCTTTTTCCATTCCGGCAAACACAGTGACCAGTTTATCTGGATGTTTTTCGTTATTTACTGCGGCTTTTGCGGCTGGACGAGCATTCGCAGCGGCGCACCCACAAACCGAATTGACAACAACAAAAACAGTTCCTTCCGAAGGGATGGCAGCTTCAACCTCTTCTGAAGACTTCAATTCTTGGAATCCTGCGTCCACTAATTCTTGACGCATGGGGGCTACTAAATATTCTGGATACATAATAAATTCCTCTTTTTTGTTTATGCAAATATACTTTTATTCGTTGCGATAACCAAACGGCAAACTTCAAGAAAATGTCAATTTATCGTTGAATAATTGGGGTAAGTTTTGAATTGATTTGGGTATCAGTTAATTTTGTAGTTCTAAAATTAAAACGAATACTATGTCATCACTACAAACAAGCTACGTTCCTTACAAAGTTAAAGACATCTCTTTAGCCGAATGGGGTCGAAAAGAAATAGAATTGGCAGAGGCAGAAATGCCAGGATTGATGTCGCTTAGGGAGGAGTTTGGTCCCTCTAAGCCCTTAAAAGGAGCGCGTATTGCTGGCTGTTTGCATATGACCATTCAGACCGCCGT
>DXCW01000003.1 GCA_019115805.1 Candidatus Sphingobacterium stercorigallinarum | reverse complement strand
GGGCAATTCCAGTATCAGCAAGAGCGTACCGTCGGGAAAGAAAATGCACTTCATAAAACAGGGAGTTAGCTCATGAAATGGATGGTATCACTGTGGTTTCCTTATTTATTAACCGATCATTTAATCATTCAAAAACCATTTTTGAAAGATCAAGCCGTAGTTTTTGTGGCAGCACAACGTGGCCGGATGGTGATTCGGGCCATGAATGCCACCGCATCCGCTGCAGGTATTACTTTGACTATGGTACTGGCCGATGCCAGAGCTTTACATCCTTTTTTACATGTTTTTGATTTCAAAGATCATCAAGCTGGCGCACTACTGAAAGAGCTCGCTTTAGACCTGATTCGTTACGCTCCTGATGTAGGAATAGATGAAGAAGAAGGATTATGGATAGATGCCAGTGGATGTACCCATCTTTGGGACGGAGAGAAAAACTACTTGAATGCGGTATTAAAGCGATTAAGAAAAATGGGGTATCAAGTGCACGGAGCAATGGCTAACACTATAGGGCTAGCTTGGGCTGCCGCTCGCTTTGGTCAATCAGGTCGTATCATTTCTTCTTCAGAACAACTTACATTTCTAGAACAATTACCACCTGCAGCTCTTCGATTGGAACCCGCTGTGCTAGCGCGCCTACATAAATTAGGTTTCCAAAGCATTAAAGACTTTATGTATATGCCGCAGGCTGTACTAAGGCGGCGGTTTGGGGACACGCTCCTGCAGCGTTTAGGACAAGCTAAAGGAGAGTTTGCCGAAAAAATGGATCCGATCTCACCAATCCATCCTTATCAGGAACGATTAACCAGTGTGGATCCCATTCGCACAAGAAAAGGCATTGAAATAGCCCTTGATCAATTATTACAACAATTAAGCACCAGGCTTTATAAAGAACAACAAGGACTGCGCAGTGCTCGATTTCAAATTTTCCGTGTGGATGGAAAAAAACAAAACATACAAATTGGTACTCACCGCCCTTCCCGGAATCGGAAAGAACTATTTCACTTATTTAATGAAAAAATAGCTGCACTTGCTCCCGGATTAGGTATAGAATGTTTTGTATTGGAAGCTCCCCAAGTCGAACCTCTAGCGACTCAACAAGAAGAACTATGGGTACACGAAGGGGCGCAAATTGCTCAAATCAATCATTTACTGGATCGCATTTCCAACCGATTTGGGAAAAAAGTGATACAACGCTTTATCCCAGCTGGTCATCATTGGCCGGAAAGATCATATGTCCCTGCCGAAGGTATCGACACCTCCTCGCCTTGTGATTGGCCAGAAAAAGGTCCGAGGCCCATTTATTTACTCCAGCCCCCTGAACGCATCCAAGTATCAGCGCCTATCCCCGATTATCCCCCCATGGTGTTCACATATAAAGATCAAATTCATCAGGTCAAAAAGGCAGATGGCCCAGAGCGTATCGAACGAGAATGGTGGATAGAAGACGGATTACAACGCGATTATTATCAAGTAGAAAATCAACATGGAGCGCGATATTGGATTTTCAGATCGGGTCATTATACGGAACATGAAAATCCTCAATGGTTTATGCACGGTTTTTTTGCTTAACATATGATACGGTATTCAGAATTACAGGTCACTTCAAATTTTAGCTTTCTTCGAGGCGCTTCTCACCCTGAGGAACTCATAGAGCGAGCGGCGAGGCTCGGCTACCGGAGCATTGCTCTAACCGATCACCATACTTTAGCTGGTGTCGTACGCGCTCATGTGGCGGCAAAGAAGCACGGCATACAATTCATCCCGGCTGCCCGATTGGATTTTATTGATGGCACTCCTCTTTTAGCTTACCCCACCAATCGGGCTGCTTATTCCCGACTTTCCGCTTTACTTACACGGGGTAACAGACGAACGGAAAAGGGAAAATGCCTACTTTACAAATCTGATTTGAAAGCTTTTAACAAAGGGCTTATTTTTATTGCTTTAGCACCAGAGGAACTGAATGCAGATTTCGATTTTTCGAATGATTTTAAAGTGCAGCTCGCTGAATATTATGCTCAACTAGGCGATCAACTTTATTTAGCAGCCAATTGTTTATATCGCGGAAATGATGCCAAAAGATTATTCCGATTGGCTGAATTGGAACATACGATAGGTCCCCGCATAGTCGCTACCAACGACATCTACTTTCATACTCCCGAAAGAAGACCATTACAAGATGTCGTGACCTGTGTCCGAGAAAAAAAAACCATTCATAACGCGGGACTATTGCTGCATCAAAACGCGGAGCGTTATTTAAAAGACACCACAGAAATCTCCAGGCTATTCCGCGCATATCCGCAAGCTTTAGCACGCACAGAAGAAATTGCTGAAGCGTGTTGCTTTAACTTAGATAGTTTAACATACGTGTATCCCCGAGAATTGATCAATCAAAGCCAGCGAACTCCCGCCGAGGAACTCGAACATTTGGCTTGGAAAGGTGCTCGGGCATATTTCGGAGACCCGCTTCCAAAAAAAATAACCGATGCTATACAGCATGAGATGAAGTTTATTCGTGAAATGGATTATGTGCCCTACTTTCTCACGGTATATGATATTGTAGAGGAGGCACGAAGACGAGGAATTCTTTGTCAAGGCCGTGGTTCCGCGGCGAATTCTACCATTTGTTTTTGTTTAGGCATCACCTCCGTCAATCCCACCAAATTCGATTTGCTTTTCGAACGGTTCATTTCTTCCGCCCGTAACGAACCGCCCGATATTGATGTGGATTTTGAACACGAGCGCCGAGAAGAAATCATTCAATATATTTATGAGAAATACGGTAGGGATCGGGCCGGCATTGTGGCTACGGTCACTCAGCTTCATCAGAAAGGAGCTGTCCGCGACGTGGCCAAAGCCATGGGGATGTCTCTGGATGCCATTAACCGACTTTCCAGCTCCATGTGGGAACTTACTCCTGCCTGGCGCATGGCAGATCAGCCGTCTTCACAAGGATTCCATCCCAAAGACACGCAGCTTCTTAAGGTATTGGAACTCACCGATCAATTCATAGGTTTCCCTCGGCAGCTTGGACAACATACCGGTGGTTTTGTCATCACTGATGGCAAGTTATCTGACCTGTGCCCCATTATGAATGCACGCATGACTGGACGAACCCATATCGAATGGAACAAGGATGATATTGATGCGCTTGGCTTTCTAAAAATTGATATCTTAGCATTAGGCATGCTCACCTGCATCCGTAAAGCTTTCGATTTATTGAAACAACATTATGGCCTCAGCTATAGTTTAGCTTCTATTCCTCAGGACGATAAATCGGTTTACGAAATGATCAGTGCAGCAGACACCATCGGTGTATTCCAAATCGAAAGTAGGGCGCAACAATCCATGTTACCCCGATTAAAACCCACCTGTTTTTATGACTTGGTCATCGAAGTAGCGATTGTTCGGCCAGGTCCTATACAAGGAGACATGGTGCATCCTTACCTCAAAAGAAGAAATGAAGAAGAGGAGGTCTCTTATCCCTCTGAAGAACTGAAGAGTATTTTGTATAAAACTTTAGGGGTGCCTTTATTTCAAGAACAAGCCATGAAGATCGCTATTGTTGCCGCCGGCTTTACTCCAGCGGAAGCCGATGAGTTACGACGGAGTATGGCCACGTTCAAAGCGAAAGGAAAAGT
This sequence comes from Candidatus Sphingobacterium stercorigallinarum, assembly GCA_019115805.1. Lineage (GTDB taxonomy): Bacteria > Bacteroidota > Bacteroidia > Sphingobacteriales > Sphingobacteriaceae > Sphingobacterium > Sphingobacterium stercorigallinarum. Next base: position 6,658 of record DXCW01000003.1, on the reverse strand, counting down.
CAGCCGGTTTGAGAAAAAACTAATCGATGGTATGGTTGAGCGGGGCTATGAAAAACAATTTGCTCAACAAATATTTCGACAGCTTGAAGGATTCGGAAGTTATGGTTTCCCGGAAAGCCATGCGGCCAGCTTTGCCTTATTGGTCTACGTATCGTGTTGGATTAAACACTACTACCCTGAGGTATTTGCAGCTGCCTTATTGAACAGTCAACCTATGGGCTTTTACGCGCCTGCTCAACTTATTATTGATGCCCGCAAACACGGCACAACAGTCCGACCTGTAGATATCAATCATTCTTTTTGGGACCACACCTTAGAAGATCGTGCCGGTCAACCCGCTGCTTTACGATTAGGGTTTCGGCAGATAAAAGGAATTTCCCAAGATGATATAGAACGGTTAATCGATGGACGAAAATCACCCTATGATCAAGTTCATTTTTTATTAGATGCCGGGGTATCCCTTCCCACCCTGGAACGCTTAGCCGATGCCGATGCCTTTCGTTCGTTAGGACTGGATAGAAGGCAAGCACTTTGGGAGATCACTGCTTTAGGTGATCGCCCGCAAGCGCTGTTTAAAGGGCAGCTTTCTGATAGCCATTGGGAAAAAAACATTTTATTGCCTCCTATGAGTGCTGGAGAACAGGTGGTACAAGATTATCAAACGCTTCGTTTATCGCTTAAAAATCACCCGGTATATTTCGTACGTAAAGCCTTATATCATCAGCAGGTTTTACGCACGGTGGAATTGGAAAAATGGCCCGACGGTACGGGGGTAAAAATAGCCGGGCTTGTTTTGATTCGCCAACGACCGGGCACCGCCAAAGGAGTCTGCTTCCTGACTCTTGAAGATGAATCTGGCGTAGCCAACGTTGTGGTATTTGGGAATAATTTTACGCGTTACCGCCGAGAAATTCTATATGCTCAATTGCTCATGGTAGAAGGAAAAATCCAAAAAGAAGGAAGCGTTATTCATGTGGTGGCTCATCGGCTATATGATTGTTCCTATTTATTCAACACGTTGGATCCAGCCATCAAAAAACAAATATCAACACCCGTATCACCTCCCGAAACTGAAGATGAGCTCAATAACAAATCGAAAAAAAGCAACGCTCCAGCTCATCGTCAATTGGAATTGTTTCCTAAAGGTCGAAGTTTTAAATAAGGGTATACCATCCTGTTTACGCATTTCTACACGGATTAAACTATATACCGCCCTATCAATGGAAGAGTTTTCCATTTCAACCCGACCGACATTTTATTTGGGAGGGTTATAGAATGGAAAGTCTTCATCATACCAGAACGCTATCATTCACTAATTGACAAGATACCATTGATGCAGAAACCTTCGTGAGTGCATATTATACAGCAAAACAACAAACAAGACCTTAAAAACAAAAGATCGCTTCACGCGCTTGTCGCATTTGTCTTCGTTCTTCCGTTATATAACAGTCTGACCAATTATAACTAGATATGAAACAATCGAGACTCTTATCTACCGCCTTAATTACAGTGATCACTCTGTCGATGCCGGGTTGTAAAAAAGACACCCCAGACATTGACTATACGAGCATGGAAGGGACATGGAAACTAATCGGCCAAAACATGGGCTTGCCTGATGGTTACGTTAGCGTAGCGCACGGCGAGCTCTTCACACTCTCCAAGGACAGTACTTTTAGAAAAGGAACCAGTACATGTGATCACGGCGCTTATTCCATTTCCAAATCGCATATCACCTTAGATTATTCCTGCAAAAACAAAGCATCCATGCTTAGTGAAGGCGTTCAACACTGGGGTTATACTTTAAAAAATGGAATTCTTGCGCTATCTCCAACTTTTTTAAACTGCGCTGAAGGTTGTTCCTACCACTATAAAAAAATTTCCAATCACTAATTTTATGCCCGAACCCGCTGAAACAAAACGGAGCACCTATGCACCCTACTCCTCTTTTTAAAGAAGAATCGGTGCGGCAAACGCGATTTTTCAGTGCAATTCAACTAGGCCGAATTACCGATCTTATACACCTATTAAATATACATCTGCTGGGTGCAGCGGGCCGCAGCTTGCTGGTCGTGTGTTACAAAAATTAAGATTTTATCCGATCCTGCCGCAATCAAACGATCCATTAAAACAGCTCCCGTTTCCATATCCAAGGCAGCTGTAATCTCATCAAACAACCATATGGATGCTGTACTCAACACCGCTCTTGCTATGGCAATACGTACCGCTTGCCCTTCCGAAAGCCCATATCCCGATTCACCAATTACCGTATCTATGCCCTCGGGCAGCGTATATACAAAGTCCGCACACGCCAAGTGTAACGCCACGCGAAGTTCTTCATCAGATGGCTTGGTTTGCTGGTATTGCAAATTATCCCGAATGGTACCGCTGAATAGCTTATCACCCTGCGGCACATAGGCAAAGTTTCCTCTATGTGCAGTCGACAACAGATTAGCCCCTTGTGCATCGATGATTTCGATTCTTCCTTTATCGGGATGGATTAGTGCGAGCATCATCCGAATTAAAGTGGTCTTTCCTTTACCACTCGATCCAATGATCGCCGTTGGCTGACCCTTCACAAAGCGCGCACTCAATTCTCGTATCACGTCTACATCATCGTATCGAAAACTCACCTGTTGCACATGCAACGCTTCGGGACTGATCAGTGTAACCGGCTCCACTTGTTCCTCGGTCTCGGTATCCAAAAGCTCCTGAATTCGCGTCACGGATGTTCGAAAACGGACGAAAAGGGGTAAAAAGCTCATCATGGCCAACATCGGTGCTTGGATACGTCCAACCAGCTGGAGAAAGGCCGTTAATGTTCCGAAACTGATTTCATTGGCATCCAGCCGATAAACGCCCCAAGCAAAGGTCATTAGAAAACCTATATTTACACAAGCTCTGACGGTAGATTGCGAGAAAGTGGAAAAATTAAGCAGCTTCTTTTTAATCTCAATGATGTAATGTTGGCTCGAACGTATCTTTCCCCACCTGATGGCGTCCAATCCTAAGGCCCGGATCGATAATCGGAACCGCAAGTTCTCCTGAATCACCCGTCCCAGTTCACTCTCTGCCCGCTTGACTTCCATATTAAGCTTACTCAATCTGCGGAAATACAATTTCGAGAACAGAAACAGCGGCGAAATAGCCAGAATCAACAAGGCGAGCATGGGATCCAAGACCCAAAGTACACTGAGTGAGGCGAGAATTCGAATGAAAGTCAATAGGAAATTAGGTAGAGCATAAACGACCACTTGCGCGATCTCCTGGCAATCGTTATTCAATCGCACCTGTATATCTCCCGTGTGCATGGCTTTCACCAGTTTCCAGGTTGACCACATCTGTGTTCGAACAACCTGGTTTTGAATATCTTTTAATATTTCCATCTTGCTGCGCTCATTGATCCAAGTGGCCAGACTGCGTAAGGTCATCGCCAGCAAGAGTGTGGCCACGGTAATCAGTAAGGCCAGGTTCAGATTTCCCGACTGCGCTCCGGTGGCAATATCCACCGCATTTTTGGACCAAAAAACAAAAGTCAGCGACAAGACAATGGCCGATAACTCCAACAGAAAGAAAAAAAAGAGACGTCTCCTGTGCCCTTTGGTCAGTGACCAGGCCCAACGGGCTTGATGTAAATAGCGATTGTTACTCAAAATAGATAATGAAAATAATTCAGCAGTTAAACGTCGGCATTTTACTTTATGGTTTCACTCCGATCCACTTCGATAGCTTAATCCCAACTCGTCGGGGCAGACGAAGCGCATACCAGAGCAATCCCGACCATCGCAACCCAAACCCTTCGAGGGACCAATCCCGATCGCCTCGGGACGCCTTAATGGCAACGGCCAGCACATCTCCAACCCCTATCATTTCGGTTTGCACCAAATTTCCGTCTCCGGCCAACGTCCATCGGTCCGTGCCCCGGCGCACCAGCCGGTGTAAGACCACGCCGTCGCGATAACGAGCAAGTACAATGGAGCCTAAGGGCGGGACAATCTCCGTCGTTTTGGTCAAAACGACCAGGTCTCCTTCTCCTAAAAATGGCCGCATACTCCCACCTTTTACCGGAATGCGAACTTGCTTATTTTCATCCAATAGCCGTGTTACCTCTTGGAAATAGATGCGATTCGGAATAATTTTACCAGGCGATAGCGCTGTATTCATTGCGATTGGTTTGTCAATAGGTAAATATACAAACTATTTGAATCAATTCACCGCAGGTACTTCCCGAAAACCACCTTATTCGGCGAAATGCTCCTTCAGTAAAACCGCTCACTATTTTTCTTGTTTTAATTTAAATTAAGTATAAATAACTCTATTTTTCTCTACCTTTGCGCAATAAGCAAAAATCGTTCTCACTGGACATGAGGAAATCTCCCATCATACAACGGATTGGCTTGTGCACACTGATCTTGTTATTTTTCGGCCGCAGCTATGCGCAGGAAATCGCATTAAGTGGCCGCGTAACGGATGAAAATGGTCTTCCGCTTCAAGCCGTATCCATCAGCATCGCTGATTTAGGCATGCAGGTGTACACCGACTCCATTGGAATGTACCGTCTCCATTTTGGAGACGCTGCTCCCGGACGCATCCATCTTCGTTACAGCTTTTTGGGTATGGAAACCGTAGACCGTATGGTAAACGTCAATAACTCGCAGCGTTTGGGAACCGTTGTGCTACACGAACTCTCCTACGCGGTCGAAGAGGTGAATGTGACACCAAGCACCAGCGGACAGAGCAATTCATCAATGATTATCGATCGAGATATGATTGAGCGCTATCCCTCATTAAGTTTGAACGATTTATTGAACTTCTTACCGAATCGTAAAGTTGCCGCCCCCTCTGTACAAAGCATGCAGAATCTCACGCTCCGCGGCGCTTTTCAGGACCGATCTGGAGGCAGTCGTGATGTGGACCAATTGAACAACGCCTTTGGTATTTCCATCATCATCGATGACATTGCCTTGAGTAACAATGCGAATATGCAAGGACGAAATCCTTTGATACGAGGCATTTCGAATTCCAACCTATCCATTCCAATAGGAAATTTCGGTGGCGATGAACATCAGACAGCCTATTCCGGAGAAAGCACTTTCGGTGGAATTGACCTTCGACAGATCCCAACCGAGAGCATCGAACGCATTGAAGTCATTTCGGGTGTGGCCCCGGCTCGCTACGGGGACCTGAGCGATGGCGCGGTCATCATCGAGCGTCAAGCTGGGCGCACCCCCACTTTCGTGCGGGTGCAGGCTAGAAATAATGCCACTTCCTACGGTGTCTCTAAAGGATTGGTCCTTTCCCCAAAGCTTGGCCACCTCAACGTGGATTTATCTTACGTAAACTCCTTTGCAGACAATCGTGATAAGTTAAAACAATATCAACGGGTAAGCGGTTCGGCGATTTGGACCGCCACCTGGGGACGTGAAAAACGATGGAAACATACCTTATCAGGCGACTACAATAAAATACTCGACGGCGTGAATGAAGACCCTGACGATCCCCAGCAAACTGCGGTTCATTTCGGTTCCTGGAACAGCAGGGTATCCAGCAGACTTTCCTATCAGCCCAATAGTTCGTTTATCAAGCGGCTGGGTTTGAACCTGTCCATGCAAAATAGCCATCAGGCATCGTATCGGGAATTTTATTCCAACCAAGCTTACGTATTGTATACCGACACACTCGGCACAGGAGTGGTTGAAGGGCAGTATGTGACGGGACAATATACCGCTGTTGACCATATCGACGGCCGCCCGATGAGTGTAAGCGCTCGTTTGGAAGCAAATGCAGTGGCCCGTACCGGCCATATCGTGCATCGGCTGAATTTCGGCACCAACCTGGATTATTCGAAAAATAAAGGTCAGGGGCGTCTCAGCGATCCCAGCCGACCGGTACAGAATACGGGGGCCTACACAGAACGGTATTACGATTACTCCCTAATGTATGGCGCCTGGAATCTCGGTTTTTATTTAGACGACCGCATTCGCACAGAACTATGGCAGCGGCCGCTGAATATCAATGCGGGCGTACGGTGGGATATCCAAAACGGTTACCATTCCCTATCGCCACGACTAAACATGAACTATCAGCTCAGTCCGGATTGGAATGTGGGACTGGCCTATGGTATAGCCGTGAAGGCACCCGGACTTGCACACCTCTATCCCGGTCCTAGTTTTACCGAAACGGTGCTGTTGAACGCCTACAATGGAAAAGTGAACGAAAGTACCAATCGCATTCACGTGTTGCGTCACGATCAAGATGCCGCTCTGCTAAAAGCCCAGTTTTCTCAGAATTTTGAAGCTTCTTTCCGCTGGAATCGCGCTGAACATCGACTCATTGCCAACCTGTTTTTAAAAGAAAATCGCAACGGAATCAATTCCGTACAAGCTCACGATATCCTCCACCTTCCTGAGTATCAACTCACCGCGCGACCCGGTGAAAAACCGCTCGTTGAACAAATTGGCACCCGTCCTTATTTTTTTAACCTCTTCGAGCTTCGAAACAGCAATCACCGACAAAACATGGGGCTGGAATTAATCTACAGCACACCGAAAGTCCCGGCACTCGCCACCTCTTTCCTGTTTTCGGGCGGAATAACCAGTGCAGCTACAGAAAACCTCTACTCTAGTTTTGAATCCTATAACCAAGACGGCACTGATTTATC